>DHXA01000087.1:9357-11525 GCA_002413455.1 Rhodanobacter sp. UBA5168
GCCGTGGCCGACGACACGATCGAAACGTACCTGCGGCCGCACACCCGCACCGCACAGCGCATGCGCGATGTCGAGCGCTTCGTCAACGCGTTCGATTGCCGCCACACCGTCGATATCGAAAAGCAGCTGGCGAAAGTGCAGGCACCCACGCTCGTCGCCTGGGGCACGGACGACATCTACTTCGACCTGAAGTGGTCGCACTGGTTGCAGAAGACCATTCCCGGCACCAGGCGGCGCGTGGAATTCGAGTCCGCCCGAATCTTCTTTCCGGAAGAACGTGCGGACGAGTTCAACGACGAACTCAAGGCGCACTGGACAGCCAGCGCGGACACGCCGCCGCATTGATGACCGCCATGGTCGAAGCATGGTTCAGCTACCAGGCAGGGGCTGGCTCCGCCTGGTAGCTGGACATTCACCATGGCAGCTCGGAAAGGAACACGCAGAAGTCACGCCCCCGGCTGAGCGGCCTCGCTCGCTGCCACCGCCAGGCCCGAGACCACACCCAACGAGGGATCGCCTCGCACCAGCGGGATCTCCGGGAAGCAGGCCCGCACGCATTCGCCGACCTGCGGCGAGCGCGAGGTGCCGCCAGTGAGGAAGACACTCGCGGGGAGTTCGTCGAGATCGTTGCGCACGGTCGTGAGCGTGCGCTCCAGCTGGCCGAGAAAGGTCTCGATGGCGCGGCGGAAATCGGCGCCGTCGAGGTCGACCGTCAGACCGTGCTCGATGAAGTCCAGCTCGACATGATGGTGTGGCGAATCGCTCAAGGTGATCTTGCTGCGCTCGGCCACCTGGTTGAGGCGGGTGGTGGCACCGGGTTGCTGCAGCGCGCGCAGGCGCGCGCCGTAGGGTTCGTCGACGAGGCGGTAATCTTGCTGATGGAATTCGCGCTGCTTGGGCAGGTTGTGCACGCTGGCGGCATCCACGTAGCGGTGCGCCGGCATGCTGATCCGGTCCTTGCCCAGCAGCGGCATGAAGCTGTGCAGGCTGACGCTCACGTCGAGGTCGGTGCCGCCCCTGGGCAAACCCCAGCTGCGCGCGATGCGTGGCGCTTCGCCCCCGCCGAGTTGCGCGTGGGCCACGTCGGTGGTGCCGCCGCCGATGTCGACGACCAGCGCGTACTGCCGTTGCTGCAGGCTGCGGTGGTAGTGCATTGCGGCGGCGGCCGGCTCTTCCAGAAACGTCACCGTGTCGAAGCCGGCCACGGCGGCGGCTTCGCGCAGGATCTCGATCGCCTGCAACGAGCCTTGCGCACCCATCGAGCTGCGAAATTCCACCGGCCGCCCGATCACCGCGCCACGCACCGGCACGCCGAACTGGCGGCTGGCGGTAAGCCGGATGTGCTCGAGGATGTGCGTGGCGATGTGCACGATCACCTGGCGCACCTGCGGGTCGAGCCGATAGCCGAACATCGACTTCGGCGACTCGATCAGATGGCCGCCGCCGCTGTCCAGATAGCCTTCCACCGCCTCCTCGCCGAACAGCGCGTGCTGGAAACTGGCCACCGAGGCGGTCGCAGTGCGGGTCTGCTCCTCCATCCATTGCCGGCGCACCACGCGCAGCGCTTCACGATGCAGTTCGCCTTCGCTGCGTGACCCCGGCGCCTGCCCGCGTGCCGCGGCGGCCGCAGCCAGCTGGCGCTGCTGGGTTCTGGCCAGGCGCAGCTGGATCTCCAGCTGCGCCTCCATTGCGGGGGTCAAGGCGAAGTCGTCGGGATCCGGCACCCGTTCGGGGAAAAACACCGCCGTGCGGAACTGCTCGGCGTCGCCGAAGCGCACCAGGCTCAGCTCGCCGTCGATGATGGCCGCGGCGGCCGAGTAGCTGGTGCCGAAATCGATACCGATGTGCATGGGTCACGCTGTCGCTGTGTGGCAACCCGGCAGTATGACGGCTGCGCCGAAAATAGCCTATCCACCAAGTGATGAAGGAAGGGCGGTTACAGGGTCAACGTTCGGCGCAAGCGCGGCAGCGGGCCGTCATCCGCTGACGAGCGACAGGATGTTGCCGTCGGGATCCTTGAACCACGCGATGCGCCGCTCGCCGGCGACGTGAACGTCGCCCTCGAGATGGGTCTGCGACATTTTGTAGTGTGCGAACTGCACGCCCCTTGCCTTCAATGCGAGCGCGATCTCGTCGACCTTGTCGCCGACCATCCAGGTCAACGCGGT
>DHXA01000087.1:11600-18236 GCA_002413455.1 Rhodanobacter sp. UBA5168
ACCGCGATGTCCCTCACGGCAATGTTGGCTGCTGCATCGTGGTTGCCCAGCATGGCGCACTCCTGCCTGATCGTCGTATCGACGCGACGATGCTGGGCATTCGGCGGTTAAGCACCCGGCACGACAGTGTGAGATTCCCTCATGCCGGAAGCGCCGGTTCACGCAAATGCCTTCGCCAGCCAGTCGACGAATACGCGCACGCGCGGCGCCAGCTGGCGGCTGTGCGGGTACAGCAGCGAAACCGGCGAGGGTGTCGGCGGGTGCTCGGGCAATACCTCGACCAGGGTCTTGCCGGCCAGATCGCGCTCGACATGGTAGCGCGGTACCTGGATCAGGCCGAGACCGAGCCGCGCAGCGGCGACATAGGTTTCGGCGTTGACGACGGAGAGGCGCGCGGCCAGCACGACGTTGCGCACGTCGTCGCCGATGGCGAACTCGAGCGGCAACGGACTGCCGGTTGACGAGGCGACGAAGGCGATCATCTGGTGGCCGTCGAGATCGTCCGGCGTTTTCGGCGTGCCAAAGTGCTTAAGGTAGGCGGGGCTGGCGCAGGTGATTTCGCCCAGCGTGGCTACGCGTCGGCCGATCATGCTGCTGTCCTGCAACTGGCCCACGCGCAACACGCAGTCGATACCTTCGCGGACCAGGTCGACCAAACGGTCGCCTTCGCCCAGATGCAGTTGCATGTCCGGATACGCTGCGAGGAAATCGGGCAGCCGCGGCAGTACGAAATGCCGAGCCAGCGTGCCGTGCACGTCGACGCGCAGGAGGCCGCGTGGCCTGGAGTCGCGGAAGCCCGCTTCGGCATCCTCGATGTCGGCGATGATCGTCTTGCAGCGCCGGTAGTACGCCTCGCCATCGAGGGTCGGGTTGACCTGGCGGGTGGTGCGCTGCAGGAGCTGCGCGCCGAGACGCGTTTCCAGTTGCTTGATCGCACCGGTGGCGGTGGAGCGCGGAAGGCCGAGATCCTGCGCGGCCAGGGTGAAGCTGCGCCGATCGACGATGCGCATGAACAGGCGCATGGCATCCAGGGTATCCAGCTGGCGCATTGTGCTGTCTATCCGAATAGTGTTGGCTGATGCGGGTAGATTATCCTCAAGGCCGCGCTAATCATACTTGCTCCCACAGCCGAATGGTTCGGCGCTGGAGAGCAGGCATGAACGAGAACATCAGCAAAGTCGCGATCGTCACCGGCGCCTCGCGCGGCATCGGCGCCGCGGTGGCCAGACGTCTGGCCCGCGACGGTTTCACCGTGGTAATCAATTACGCCGGTGATGTGGCGGCGGCCGAAGCGCTGGCGCGCGACATCGATGCCAGCGGTGGCCACGCGCTCGCCGCACAGGCGGATGTCAGCGATCCGGTGGCGGTACGCCAGTTGTTCGATGCGGCCGAGTCCGCGTTCGGCGGGGTGGATGTGCTGGTCAACAACGCCGGCATCATGCAACTGGCGAACCTGGCCGATGCCGACGACGCGGCATTCGACCGGCAGATCGCGGTGAATCTCAAGGGCAGCTTCAACACGTTGCGTGAGGCGTCCACGCGACTGCGTGCCGGTGGCCGCATCATCAATTTTTCGTCCAGCGTGGTCGGCCTGCTGCAGCCGGGCTACGGCATCTATGCCGCCACCAAGGCCGCCGTCGAGGCGATGACCAGCGTGCTGGCGAAGGAGTTGCGCGGCCGCAACATCACCGTCAATGCGATTGCGCCCGGTCCCACCGCGACCGACCTGTTCCTCAACGGCAAATCGCCGGAGTTGATCGACCGTCTGGCCAAACTGGCACCACTCGAACGTCTGGGTCAGCCCGAGGATATCGCCGATGTGGTGGCGTTCCTCGCTGGCAGGGACGGTGGCTGGGTCAACGGCCAGGTGCTGCGCGCCAACGGCGGAATCATCTGAACTCGCGGACGCGCCGCGTTCGCGGCGCGCATCCAACTCATTCGAAGGAGTCATCCCATGCAACAGGTCATCGTGATCACCGGCGCGTCCAGCGGTTTCGGCGCACTCACCGCACGCGCACTCGCCGATGCGGGTCATGTCGTCTACGCCGGCATGCGCGAGACGGAAACGCGCAACGCGCCACAGGTAGCATTGCTGCAACAGTACGCCGCGGAGCACGCAGTGGATCTGCGCGCCGTGGAGCTGGATGTAGCGTCGGAGGCCTCGGTCGAGCAAGGCATCCGGGCCGTGATCGCCCAGGGCGGTCGTCTCGACGTGATCATCCACAACGCCGGGCACATGTCGTTCGGTCCGGCCGAGGCGTTCACACCCGAGCAGTTCGCGCAGCTGTACGACACCAACGTGCTGAGCACCCAGCGGGTGAATCGCGCGGCGTTGCCGCAACTGCGCAAACAGGGTCGCGGCCTGGTCGTGTGGGTATCCAGCAGCAGCGCGCGTGGCGGCACACCACCGTACCTGTCGCCGTACTTCGCGGCGAAGGCGGCGATGGATTCGCTCGCCGTCAGCTACGCCAGCGAGCTGACTCGCTGGGGTATCGAGACCTCGATCGTCGTGCCCGGTGCCTTCACCAAGGGCACCCATCATTTCGCGCATTCGGGAAAGCCGGCTGACGCCGCGAGGGCGGCGGAATACGACAACGGTCCGTATGCCGGCCTGCCGGAGCAGAGCCTGCACGGCCTGGCCGCGCTGGAACCGGCCGATGCCGATGTAGGCGCAGTGGCGCGCGCCATCGTGAACATCGTCGACGCGCCATTCGGTCGGCGCCCGTTCCGCGTTCACATCGATCCGTCCAGCGACGGCGCCGAAATCGTCAACGGCGTGGCCGATCGGGTGCGTGCCGAGTTGTTCTGGCGGATCGGCTTGCAGGATTTGTTGCACCCGACGCAGATCACGGATTCGCCGTAAACGGCATTGGCACATGCTGCCAGCAGCCAGTCGCATGCACCATGAAAAAGTCGGGTGGTTTTGCCAACCATGTGGGTGGGCGCGCAGCAGTGCTCGCTCGCGGCGTGGTGGATGGCTCAAGCGGTGTCCGGAAGGACGTTATGCAGCTTCCTTGATTCGGGCGACTCACGCTGCGGCTGCCCCGTTGCGCAGGAGCAGACACTTCGTGCGCAGCTTGTCGTACGACTCCAGATGATCGCCCAGCCAGAGCTGGAACTTTGCGGTGAACAAGCCATCCGTCTTGGTTCTCATTGGCTGCGGAAGGCCACTGATGGCGCTGCGCTTCCAGGGTTCGTGTTCCAGATCCGCGATGGTCTGGCTGCAGGCGCCCTCCAGGCGGATGTCGGGACGCAGACCCAGGAATCGACAAATCCGGGTCCATTCGTCGTCGGGCTCACGGATCAGGTCTTCCAGGAATACGAAAGCGTGATGGGTGCGACCGATGCAAGTCTCATGAATCTGCATGGCGCGGTTCCAGCGGCGTGCCCAGTGCACCGAGCCACCGCCAAAGGCATCGTCGTTTTCGAAACGCAGGTAAGCGTCCGCCAGTGAGGCCAGCACGTCCGCGCCCGGGCGTATGACGTGGATGAAGCGGGCGTCGGGCGCGCAAGCCTCGATTTCCGGCATGTACAGAAGATGGTTCGGCGTCTTCTCCACCCACTGCGAACAGCGAGCCTGCAGCGCCAGCGCGTCGAGCAGCTCGATGAATGTGACGGCGCAGGCGTCCGAGTGGAAAGGTACGTGCTTGATCAGGGCGCGCTCGCCATCCAGCGAGTGCAGCAGCGGGACAATCGACGGCCTCACGTCCTTTCGCATCAGCCCAAGGCGTTGTCGCCACCGGCGTCGTCGCGGCCTGGCACGGTGATCGCCCCAGCGCCATGCCAGGTCGGCGTACAGATGTTCAAAGAAGGCCGTCTCGGGCAAGGTGTATACATCCGGATGCCTGGCAAGCAGGGCTTGCACGAAAGTCGTGCCTGATCGCGGACATCCAACAATAAAAGTCCGTTGCACGGCACGGATCTCCACCAGCTGACGCCGGAAGCGCAGGCCCGGCCACCTGAGTTCAGAACGTGCCTGAATGTGGGTGGTTGACGTGTGAAAGGATCGGCACCTATGCCGTGCCGAGAAGCGCCGACGAGATTGGTCGCTCCAGCAAAGCCGCGTCATCCGGGCCGTTTCTGCCATCGTTGATTCCGCCGCACGGTCGCGCGGCGCAACCTCCGGCAGGCTCCCTGCGCCATACGCAGGAGACGAGCTATTCAGGTGCGAAACGAATCGGCGCAAGGCGAGAAGCTAACGAGGCGTCGTGCCGGCCAGCCTGCAGTACCGCTACGGCTCGGCAGCACAGAGGGAGCTGCAGTCTGCGGAGATACCAGCGCAGGGTACAGAGCGGCTTCGCTACGCGCATTACGGCCGCTTTCAGACGGATCGCGCCGAGGCGACCTGTAGCTGCGCCGATGCTGATTGCGCCGTATTCGACGACACCGAGGACGGCAGGCGCAGCGCGTGCGTGCATGTCACCGCCGCGGATGGCGAGGTGCGTGAGGTCCGCTGCGTCGGGCCGATCCGCCGACGGCTGAACGCGTTCGGCCAGCGGCTGCCATGCGACAACGACAGCGCGCTCAATGGTGGCCGGTGCGGGTCAGGGCTGTTGCGGCGTCGTGCCGCCGTCGTCACCGGAACGTGCATCGGTCGCTGGCATACCAGCGAACGTCAGGGTCTGCCCGCTGGCGTCTGCCAGGGTAAGCAGAGGAGTGTGGCCGGCACTCGACAGGATCAGCGTGGGTCCACCCTGCAGCATGGTGGTGATGGTGGTTTCGCGCTGCGTCAGCGTCGGGTCGGCGCAGGCCATCCTGGTCTGCAGCAGCGGTGTGGTGACGAGATGGCCTTCGACGATGCGGTAGCTGCCGCTGATACGGTTGCAGGCGTTGCTGACGCTGATCCGGTCGGCGCTGAAATCGAGTTGCAGCGGTTTGTCCGGCTGACCTAGCAGCGCGTCGAGACGCTTGTTGCTGCCGTCAACGGCGTCGTGCAATTGCCAGTGGTGGCGCGAGAGCGTGGCGCTGGAAATCGTGACTGCGGCGTCGGCTTGAGGCGCGGTGGCGGCGCGTGTGGTTGCATCGGGCCCGGCCATGCAGGCAGCGAGCATCAGCGGGAGCAACATGAGCAGGGCTTTCATGCAATGCCTCCGGGAACGGTGGTCGGGACAGGTTAACGCGCTGCGCCGCATGGCGCACCGCAGCTGGCGGGCGGCGCGGGCGTAGCGTTCAGGTAATCCGGTCGCTGTACGCCGGCGGATAGACCCATGCGCGCTTGCGCCGGAGCGCGGCTGTGTTATGACAACAGCGACATCCCGCGCAGGATTTTCCCGTGTTGCCTCGCCGTCATCGTGTCATTCACTGCTTCGCCGTGCTGCTCCTCTTGTTGGGTGCGACGCTGCATGCACAGACGCCGGTGGAGCCGCCGCTGAGTCCGGTGGCCGAGCAGATCCGCGAGCGCATCGAGCAGTGGCGTGCAGTGCAAGCGGACGCAAGCACGCCGCCGGAGCTCGATCAGGCGGTGATGACTTTCTACGAGCAAGCCCGATTTGCGCCGGCGTGGACGCGGTCGGACAACCTCGACCAGCTACTCGCCGCACTGCGTGATGTGGCTGGTGACGGCCTCGACCCGGAAGACTACGCGCTGGGCGAACTGCAACGTCGCCGCAGCGTGCTCAGCGATCCGCAGGCGACCGCGCAACAGCGCGCCCAGTTCGACCTGCTGGCCACCGACGCCTGCTTCGCCGCGCTGCTGCACCTGTACCGGGGCAAGGTCGATCCGGCCACGCTGGATACGCACTGGAATTTCGATCCGCGTCAGATCGAGCAGGCGCGCGGCCTGCGGGCCTTGCACGACGCGCTGGCGCAGGGTGCGATCACCGGCCTGTTCGAGCGTGCGCGACCGCAGCACCCACTGTACGGCCGGCTGCGCACAGTACTGGCGAAACTGCGCGAGGTGGCGGCGCGAGGTGGCTGGCCGCTGCTTGCCGACGGCGCCACCCTGAAGCCCGGCGTCAGCGACCCCCGCGTGCCGCTGCTGCGCGAGCGCCTGCGGCTGGGCGGATACCCGGCCGGCGATGCCACCGACGACCATTGCGATTCCACCTTGGAGGCCGCGCTCAGGCAGTTCCAGCGCGAACAATATCTGATCGCAGATGGCCACCTGGGCAAAGCCACGCTGGCGGCATTGAACGTGCCGGTAGCCGCGCGCATCGGCCAGCTCCGGGTGAACCTGGAGCGGGCGCGCTGGCTGCTGCACCAGTTGCAGGGGCGCTTCGTGGTGGTCGATATCGCCGGCTACCAGGTGATCTACTACAACGATGGCAAGCCGGTCTGGCGTGCGCGCGTGCAGGTGGGCAAACCGTACCGCAGCACGCCGGTGTTCAAGTCGACGATCACCTACATCACGCTCAACCCGACCTGGACGGTGCCACCCACCATCCTGAAGAACGACGTCCTGCCCAAGCTGCGGCGGAACGCCGGCTACCTCGCCGCCAACCGCATCCGCGTGTTCGATGGACGCGGCCGCGAGCTGGCACCGGCAAGCGTGAACTGGGCCAGCCCGCGCGGCATCGTGTTGCGCCAGGATGCGGGCCCGGGCAATTCGCTGGGGCGGTTGGCGATCCGCTTCCCCAACGACTACGCGGTCTACCTGCACGACACGCCGCACCAGGAACTGTTCGCCAACGAGCAGCG
>DHXA01000087.1:18538-18742 GCA_002413455.1 Rhodanobacter sp. UBA5168
GCGTGGAATCGCGCCGCCATCGACCGCGCGATCGACACGCAGAAGACCCAGACCGTGATGCTGCGCGAACCGGTGACCCTGCTGCTGGCGTACTGGACCGTGGACTTGCACGAGCCCGCCCGGCCTGGTTTTCGCCCCGATGTCTACCGGCGCGATGGCAACCTGCTGGCCGCACTGGATCGCCCGCGGCGGTCGCCCTGGCTG
>DHXA01000084.1 GCA_002413455.1 Rhodanobacter sp. UBA5168
GGGAACTCCCGATTGTTTTAGCCCGACAGGCATCCAGCATCACCTTGCGCATGCGCGGCGCTTGGCAGCATCGGATACCTGCATGAGTCCACGGAGTATTGCCATGCCTATGGTCCGTTTTCGCCTTACCGGCAGTCGTGCCGATGCCGACGCCGTTATTACCGCCTTGCACGGCATCAGCGATGTCGAACATGTCGAAGAGATCGACGATCTGATGCCCATCATGCGCGATGACTCCAGCTCCAGCGAATCAGTAAGCGACAACGAGGGTCACGTCTACCGCATCGAAGTGGACACCCCGAACGATCAGCTCGCCGACACCGTGCGCGGAAGCGCAGAGGTCATCGCGAACGAGCGTGATGTCGGGATCGAGTTCACCGACGAGTTCTGAGACTGGCCTGAAACGTCACGCGGCCTTGGTGACCACGTGACGCCATCGACCGCCAACGACCGCCAACGACCATCATGCAACTTCGCGTGGCACCAGCATGTGCTTGGCGATATGCCCGTGCATCCGGCCCAGGCCGCGTGCCAGATGCAGGGTGGCGAACAACAGCACGATGCCGATGACGCACAAGACCAGCGCATCGCCCCAGGCCGGGATGTGCGGGCCGAAACCCCAGTCGACGGTGAACCGGCCATCGACGAACAGGTCGCCCAGTCCGCCACGGTCCAAAGCCCACGCGATCGGCGCGCCGATGAAAGCGACCGCCACGCTGAGCAGGGTTACTGCAACGGTGAAGTAGGCGATGCCCAGTGGCAGCATCAGCCACATGTAGCAGAGCGTGGTCCAGGTGTGCACGTCGGTGAACATGCTGCCGATGCGCTGCATCAGCGTCCGGCCCTGGGTCGGATACACCGGGCGGCGTGGCATGCGCATGCCGAGCATGGCCTCCACGATGCGTCCTTCCACCAGCGACAGCACACGCACGCTGCCGAAGAACAGCACGATGAACGGCAGCCCGATGATCAACACCGAAAGCCCCAGCGACAATGACAGGCCGGTCACCGCCCAGGTGAAGTAGAAGATGCCGGTGGCCATCGACAACAACATGTAGAACAGCGCGCCATAGGTGCGCGGATCGGCCGCGACGCCGAAGAAGCGGCCGATCATCGAGGGCCGCTTCGGCGGCGACGGCGGACGCAGCGCACGCTGGATCCTGATCTCCTGATCGCGATAGATCTCGGCTACCTCATCCGGTGCGCCGTAGCTGCCGACAACGTGTTCCAGCATCTGTGCTTCACCGCGAGCGGGTTGCTCGGCCAGCTCGGCGCGCAGATGTTCCTCGGCGTCGTAGAGGGCATCCTGGATCAAGGCCGGGTCGGCGCCACGCAAAGCGGCACGCAGCTGATCGAGATATTCGTTGATGGTGCGTGGCGCGTTCATGACACCCCTCCTTGCAAGACGTTATCGACACAATCGCGGGTGGCACTCCACGCAGCGACCCACTCGCGCAATACCTCGCGCCCTGGTTTGGTGATGCGGTAATAGCGACGCGGCGGCCCGCTGACCGAAGGCTCGACCTCGCTGGCGAGCAACCCAGCAGCCTCCAGGTTGCGCAGCACCGGGTACAGCGCGCTCTGCTTGCCGGCCAGCACGCCCTCACCCTCCTCTTCCAGCCGCTTGGCGATCTGGTAGCCATACATCGGCTGGCGCGACTGCCCCAGCACCGCCAGCAACACCAGCGACACCGTGCCGCTGGAAAGCTCCTTCTGGAACTTCTTCAACTGGCTGTTGCTGTCATCCACTTTGCTCACCCGCACTACCGCTTGTGGTTGAGTGAACTATAGTACTAACTTGATACTAGTCCATAGGCCTGAAGTCACGCTTCAGCCAGTCGGCTGCGTGGGCATGACACCAATGTATGTACACGTTGTACAAACATTGGTGTCAGAGGGTACCCAGCGCATGCGCCGCGCGGCTGAAGCTGCCCAGTTGGGCCACCCTTACGAAGACCGCGATATCGTTGAGGTCGTGCATGCCAAGAATTTCCCATGACTGGGAAAGAGATTCCACATTGTCCCATCCAATAAAGTAATGGCCGCGGGCGCAGACTTTCTCCCTTGAGCCCCACCGGTACTGAAGAACGCCATGAGAACCCAACCCACCATCGTCATCACTGGCGCCTCGCAGGGCATTGGCGCCGGCCTCGTTTCCCGGTTCCTCGAAAGCGGCAACAACGTCGTGACCACCTCGCGAAAGGTCAGTGCCTCCAAGGAACTTCCCGTTTCCGACCGGCTTCTTCGCGTGGACGGCGGCGGCCATCCGGGGAAGTGGCGATGAGCGCCGACACCGCAGCGAGCGCGGAACAACGGCTCGCCGAGTCGGGCATCGTCCTCCCACCCCCGCCTTCACCCTTTGGCTCGTACGTGGAGGCGGTACGCAGCGGCAATCACGTGTACTTCAGCGGCATGGTGCCGGTGTGGGGGCACGACCCGATCATCCGCGGGCGCATCGGCGCCGATCTGACCACGGAACAGGGCAAGCAGGCGGCCGAGCATGCCATGCTCAGCGGACTGGCCGCCGCCCGTGAGTTCCTGGGCTCACTCGATCGCGTGACCGGGGTGGTCAAGCTCGGCGTCTATATGGCGACCACGCAGGACTTCGTCGACCACCCGAAGGTGGCAGACGGCGCGTCGGACTTGCTGCTCAAGGTATTCGGCGAGGAAAAGCTCTCCGGTCGCCTGGTATTTGGTGTCTTCAGCTTGCCGCTGGGCATGCCGGTGGAAGTCGAATTCGTGCTGGAAGTGGTCTGATTCACACGCGGTCGGTGCATAGCACGGCCTCTCCTGATCCACGGGAGAGGCGCATCTCCGACCAAGCGTGGGTATCGTGAGCACACCCATCCCAAGGGAGGTTGACGATGGAAGCGCAGAACATCCGTATGACCATCGATCGACATTGGGCTGCATCCGCTGCGGGCGATCAGGTCACTGAGCACGAGATCTATCACGATGATGCCGTGTGCGAGTACCCGCAGTCAGGCGAGGTCATCCACGGCCGGCACAACCTGCAGGCGCTGCGTAGCCATCACCCCGGTCGACCCTCCGGGTTCGAGGTGCGGCGTATCGCAGGCGATGGCAATCTCTGGGTTACCGAGTATGCGATCGATTACGGGGACAAACGCGCCTACACCGTGAGCATCATGGAGTTCCGGGATGGAAAGGTGTCGCACGAAACTCAATACTTCGCCGATCCCTTCGACGCCCCCGCCTGGCGCGCTCAGTGGGTCGAGTCGAAGGCGTGATCGGCTCATGTTGACCGACTCGATGGCGTTGGTCGTATATAGGCTTGGCGCGCGCCCGCTGTCTCGACAGCTTATGCACGGTCCGGTACGGCTGTCATCGCTGTGACTCGGCTTCTGTTGCCGGCACCGAACGGTCTTTCACGTGATCGATGAACGCTCGCAGCTTCGGCATGATTTGCCGGCGGCCGGGATAGTAGAGAAACACACCCGGCGTCATCGGCGCGAACGACTCCAGCACGTGTACGAGTTTTCCCGCTCTCACCGGTTCGGCCGCGATCGGCTCGGGCATCTGAGCAAGCCCCACGCCTTCGATGGCTGCACCGAGCATGGTGGGAAAGTCGTTGGCGATGAGAGGGCCCGATACGGCAATCTCGATCGCATGGCCGTTGTCGTCGAACGACCAAGGCGCGAGCGCGCCGTTGAACCGTCGCAATCTCAAGCATGCGTGTTGGCGCAAATCGTCCGG
The DNA here is from genome assembly GCA_002413455.1 of Rhodanobacter sp. UBA5168. Lineage (GTDB taxonomy): Bacteria > Pseudomonadota > Gammaproteobacteria > Xanthomonadales > Rhodanobacteraceae > Rhodanobacter. The sequence goes on from DHXA01000084.1 coordinate 3,715, forward strand.
GCACTCGGGCCGATCGCGTTGGGCGAAGTACGCGGGGCTACCGACGATGATGAAGCGAAACGGCGGTGTCAGCCGCACCGCGACCATGTCCGCGGCGATGAACTGTCCCATGCGGACGCCAGCGTCAAATCCTTCGGCCGCGAGGTCGACCAGCTTCTCGTTTACGGCTATCTCCACCTCGACCTCGGGATAGGCCTGGCAGAAGGACGCGATCAGCGGCTCCAGCAGGATCGGCATCACCCCGCGCGGCACTGAGAGGCGCAACAGTCCGGTCGGCCGCTGTCCGAGTTCACGCGCGACGTCGCTTGCGGCGACGAGCTCTTCGAAGGCGGGCTTTGCGCGAAAAAGAAATCGTTCGCCGGCTTCGCTCAAGCCGACACTGCGCGTGGTGCGTATGAAGAGCGCCGCACCGACGCGCGCCTCGAGCGCACGTACCGCCTGGCTGATCGCCGATGGAGTCACCCCGAGTTCCGCGGCAGCCCTGCGAAAACTGCGGTGCCGCGCAACGCTCAAGAACGCCTCCACGCCGTCGAGCGCGCCGTGCCTGACTGTGAAGTTCTGCTTCATACCCCGTCAACATTATCGTGGATAGTCGCTCGCTGGAAGCGATGGTACATCTGGTTTGCGCCGATGCCTCGACCGGAATTTCGCGACAACCGCCGGCTTCGCCAAATCTCAACCAACACCTCACAGGAGCTCACATGTCCCCGGCAACCGTCTTCCAGATACATCTCATCCTGGGTTACGTCCCGTGGCTGCTTTTCTTCGGCGCGTATGCCCTGCCCAGACTCAAGTCGATGGATCGCGTCGAAGCGCAACGCGCCATCGCTACCCTGCACAGCTTCCGCTTCTTCGGGCTTGTCTTCCTCATTCCCGGCGTCGTCGACCCCAACCTGCCCGCTGGCTTCGCCACTTTCGCCGCCTACGGCGACTTCGCTACCGGGGTGCTGGCGATCCTGGCGCTACTCTCGGCAAGGATGCGTCCGCTTTTTTGGCTGTTCGTCGTCGCCTTCAATCTCGTTGGCGCGGCCGACATCATCATCGACTATTGCCACGGCATCCAGGTGGGCCTTCCGGAGCTGGCGGGGGAATTGGGCTCCACGTACGCGATCCCGATCATCTACGTGCCTGTGCTGATGATCACGCACTTCGTCGCATTCTATTTGCTGGGGCGTCCTCCTCAGCCCAAGGCGGCCTGAGCTTTCGCCGGCGATGCAGCCCCATCCCGGATCGGATGGGACGCTGTTGAGTTCCATGCAAAATCGAGCCGACCCCGCCAGGGATTTTGTCGAACTTGATCCACCCCATTGAGCCGCTTTTGAACGACCTCAACCAGGCCCAAGTGCAGAGCTAGCCGCGCCTGGATCTCCAGGAGAGCGGATGGCTCACTTTCAACGAAAAAACACGGCCCGGTCGTTTTCGATGGAAATCAACCGCCGCATTCTCATTGACCGCTCTGGACTACTGCCGGCGCGCTGGATAGCCTGATCCGGTCATCCAGCCGCTACAGGTGCCGCGTCGATGCGCCACTCTGCTAAGTTGCGCTCTCGCCATTCCGTTGCCGCAGGGGAACTCCATGCTTCGCCGCCATCTCATCAACGCATTCGCGCTGACCAGCGCCCTGCTGACGCTCCCCGCCATCGCCGCCGAGCAGGGCAAGCCCACGCCGACCGCAAAAGAATTGCTGGCCAAATCCACCGCAGCCGAGTGGCGCACGCCCGACCCGGAGAACCTGATCTACATGCAGTTGCCGCAAGGTCGCGTGGTGATCGAGCTGGCACCGGATTTCACGCCGCTGCACGCGGCGAATATCCGTGCACTGGTACGCGGGCACTACTTCGACAAGCTGGCGATCATCCGGGTGCAGGACAACTTCGTCACCCAGTGGGGCGACCCCAATGACGACGAGAGCGGCGACAAGAGCAAGATCCGGCCGCTTGGCAAGGCGCACAAAACGCTACCACCGGAGTACACCCGCGCGATCGACGCGAAACTGCCGTGGACGCCCTTGCCCGACGGCGACATGTATGCGCCTGAAGTGGGCTTCTCCGAAGGCTTCCCGGCCGCGCGCGATCCGGCCACCGGGCGGGAGTGGCTGACCCATTGCTATGGCGCCGTCGGCGTGGCGCGCGATGTCGATCCGCAGACCGGGAGCGGCAGCTCGCTCTACGCGGTGATCGGCCAGGCGCCACGCCGGCTGGATCGCAACCTCGCGGTCGCCGGCCGTGTGCTGGAAGGCATGCCGCTGCTGTCCGGCCTGCCGCGCGGTGCCGAGCCGATGGGCTTCTACACCAAGCCGGCGCAGCGCGTCACCATCGAATCGGTGCGGCTCGCTGCCGACATCCCGGCCAAGGATCGCCCGGCGCTCGAAGTGCTGCGTACCGACAGCCCCACTTTCGCCGCGCTGGTCGATGCCAAACGCAACGGTCACAACGCGTTCTACACCCTGCCTGCCGGCAAGATCGATCTGTGCAGCATCGACATCCCCGTGCGCGAGCCCCAACCCGCGGCCACGACGTCGCACTGATGCGCGCGGACGCGATGCGGCCAACATCCTGTTCAGCCGTTTCGGTTACCTTGCACTCTTGCTGCTCGATGGCGGAAACCGTTTCATGGCGTTGAACGATACCTTGGCGTTTCTGCGTGCGTGGTTGCGCGATCCACGCAGCATCGGTGCGGTGACGCCGTCCGGTGCAGCGCTTGCGCGGCTGATGACGGCCCACGTCAGCCAGATGGGCGGGCCGGTGATCGAGCTGGGACCCGGTACCGGAGCATTGACCCGCGCCCTGTTGGCGCGCGGCGTGCCGCCGCATCGGCTGGCGCTGATCGAGGCCGACCCGCATTTCGCCGACGCGCTGGCCCGGCGCTACCCGAAGGCCACGATCCTGCGCATGGATGCGGCGCAGCTGGGCAATACCGAGTCGCTGTTCGGCGAGGAGCGCGCCTGCGCCGTGGTCAGCGGGCTGCCGCTGCTGTCGATGCCGGCGCTGCAGGTCGCGGCCATCGTGCAAGGCGTCTTCGAACGGCAGCTGCGCAGCGATGGCATGTTCTACCAGTTCACCTACGGCCCGCGTTGCCCGCTGCCGGCTGCGTTGCTGAAACGGCTGAATCTGCAGGCGCAGCGTGTCGGCAGCGCGCTGTTGAACCTCCCACCCGCCGCGGTCTACCGGATCACCCGCTGCGCCGATATCCAGGTCGCCGCCTGACGCACGGCGGCCGCTCAAGCCGATGGGCTTCTGCACCGCCGGCAGCACCGATCATTTCTGATTCGCCGCCGCCAGGGCATCCAGCCCTTGCAGACGTGCCGGCGTGAACGCCGCATGAAAACCGCCGGCATCACCACATAACCTTTTCATGCCACCGGCTATGAGTAAGGCTGATTCGGCTGACGTCGATGCGCGGAGTGACAAGATGAAACGCAGCAGGAAAGTGCTGAGCTGGATTGCCGGGGTGCTGCTGGTGCTGATCGCGGTGCTGCTGATCGTGATCGCCACGTTCGACTGGAACCGCATGCGGCCGTTCATCAGCGACAAGGTGAGCCAGGCGATCGGGCGGCCGTTCGCGATCAACGGCGACCTCACGGTGGCCTGGCAACGCGACCGCAGCGGCAGCTGGCTCGCGTCCCTGTTGCCGTGGCCGCAGTTCACCGCGAACACGGTCAGTATCGGCAATCCCGCCTGGGCGGCGCAGCCGCAGTTTGCCCGGCTGGATGCCTTGCGCTTCCGGTTGTCGCCATGGGCGCTGCTGGTTCACCGCATCGACGTGCCATCCCTGCAACTGGTGCACCCCACCGTCGACCTGGAGCGGGACAAGGCATCGCGTGCCACCTGGACGTTTGCGTTGCCACAGGGCAAGCAACCCTCCGCATGGACGCTGAATCTGGGCACGATCGGTTTCGACCAGGGGTTCATCACGCTTGACGACGCGGTCAACCGGGTGAAACTCAACGTGACGGTGGCCCCCCTGCAAGACGCGATCCCGTACGACCAGATCGTGGCGCAGCAGTCCGCCGATGCGCGCGAGCAGGCCGGCCAGACCGCCGGCGCCGCCGCCAAGAAGAGCATGGCCGCTCCTGCTGCCGGAAAGGATCGCGCTGACCAGGTCGGCCAGGCCGGTGCGGCGACCGCCTACCAGTTCCAGTGGCACGCCGAGGGAAGCTATCAGGGCAGCCCGTTCAAAGGCCACGGCAGGACCGGCGCCGTACTCGCACTGCAGGATGCAAGCGCGCCCTTCCCCGTGCAGGCCGACGTGCGCATCGGCGACAGCCATATCGCGCTGGTCGGCACGCTGACCGACCCGATGCACCTGGGCGCGCTCGATGTGCGACTGTGGTTCTCCGGCTCCAGCATGGCCAAGCTGTATCCGATCACCGGCATCACCCTGCCTGATACGCCGCCGTACGCCACCGAGGGCCACTTGAAGGCCGAGCTGCATGCCCACGGCAGTCGCTTCAACTATCAGGATTTCCGTGGCCACGTGGGCGGCAGCGACCTGGCCGGCAATCTGGTGTTCGTCACCGGAGGCGCGCGACCGAAGCTGAGCGGCGACCTGCATTCGAACCTGCTGCAGTTTGCCGATCTGGCGCCATTGATCGGTGCCGATTCGAACGCCAACAAGCAGCAGCGTGGCGACGGCACCCCTCAACCTGCCGACAAGCTGCTGCCGGTCGAACCGTTCCGCACAGACCGCTGGCAGGCGATGGATGCCGACGTGAACTTCCGCGGCACCCGCATCGTGCATGGCGAGGCGTTGCCGATCGATTCGCTCAGTACGCATCTGGTCATGAGCAACGGCGCGCTCTACCTCGACCCGCTGCGCTTCGGCCTGGCCGGCGGCTCGGTGAGCAGCAATCTCACCCTCGACGGCAGCCAGGCCCCGATGCATGGCCTGCTGAAACTCAATGCGCGGCATCTCAAGCTCAAGCAGTTGTTCCCCACCTTTGCCCCGATGCGCACGAGTTTCGGCGAGATCAATGGCGATGTGGCACTCGATGCACGCGGCAATTCGGTCGCCGCCTTGCTGGGCAGCGCGAACGGTGAGCTGAAGCTGCTGATGAACGACGGCGCGATCAGCAAGAACCTGCTGGAGACGGCCGGGCTCAACGTGGGCAACATCGTCATCGGCAAACTGTTCGGCGACAAGACGGTGAAGATCAACTGCGCCGCCAGCGACATGATCGCCACCAACGGGCTGTTCGACATGCGGCTGTTCGTTTTCGATACCGACGATGCAGTGATCAACGTGGACGGCAGCATCAACTTCGCCAGCGAAAAACTCGACCTCGACGTGCAACCGCATACCAAGGGTTTCCGCGTTTTCTCGCTGCGTTCGCCGCTTTATGTCAAAGGCACGCTGAAGAATCCGAACGTGGGCGTGCAGAAGGGCCCGCTGCTGATCCGTGGAGCCGGCGCCATCGCGCTCGGCGCGGTTGCCGCGCCGGTCGCCCTGCTGGCATTGATTGCGCCCAGCCATGACAACGACACCGACAACACTTGCCGCACCGTGCTGCAGCAGCTGCGCAGCTCGGGCAAGATGATGCCTTCGGACAAGCACAACGCCGCGCCACGAAAGAAGTAACCGACCCATTGCGCGTGGAACCACGGATGCCGGCGCTAGAATGCCGGCATCCCTCTCGTGCGAACTCCCCATGCAACCCGTCAACCAGGCCCGTCTGCAGATTCACTTCTGCGTGTTGCTGTGGGGCTTCACTGCGATCCTCGGCAAGTTGATCACGCTGCCGGCGTTGCAGCTGGTGTGGTGGCGCATGTTGCTGGTGGTGGCTGCCTTGCTGCTGATCCCCAGGGTCTGGCGCGGCCTGTTTGCGATGCCGGCCCGACTGCGTTGGGCTTATGCCGGGATTGGTGTGCTGGTCTCGCTGCACTGGCTGAGCTTCTACGCGGCGATCAAGCTGTCGAATGCGTCGGTCGGGGCCACCTGCATCGCGTTGGGCCCGGTGTTTCTGGCCTTCATCGAACCGTGGATCGCGAAGCGCAAGTTCGACCCGCGCGAGCTGATGATCGGTGTGGCCGTGGTTCCCGGAGTGGTGCTGGTGGTCGGTGGCGTGCCGCACGACATGCGCCTCGGCATCGCGGTCGGGGTGTTGTCCGCGTTGTTCGTGGCGTTCTTCGGCTCGCTCAACAAGCGGCTGGTGGAACACGGCGATCCGTTGACGGTGACCTTCATCGAACTGGGCACCGGCACCGTATTTCTCACCCTGCTCGCGCCGTTGCTGCCGCACGCCGGTCCGGCCTTCGTGCTGCCGGGCCTGCACGACGCGCTGCTGCTGTTGGCGCTGTCGTTCGGTTGCACCCTGCTGCCGTTCGCGCTGGCGCTGGTGGCGTTGCGTCACATGAGTGCATTCGGCACGCAGATGGTGACGAACCTGGAACCGGTCTACGCCATCGTGCTGGCGATCGTGCTGCTTGGCGAGCAACACGAGCTGGATCGCTGGTTCTATGTCGGCGTGGCGGTGATCCTCGCTGCCGTGTTCATGCATCCGTTGCTGAATCGCCAGCGGCGGAGTCCCACACAGCCGGAACTGCTGGGCACGACGGAAAGCCACGGCATGGTCGAGTAGCCGAACCGCGGACAGCCCGAAACTTTGGATCCCGAGATTGACCTCGGATAGCCGTACGCTTTCCTGGGCCGCGTCCGGACTCAAGCGGCCGCTATGGACTTGCGATCGCCGGCTGCAGCCTGCCCTGTGCTCCCGCTGCCGGGCCGCCCGCCATTCATCAGGGCAAACACCCTGGGGGCCTGGCGGGCCAGCAGCAAACCGACCGACATGCCGATGGCGACGGTGACCGCCACGCTCGCGATGTAGTGGGCAATCAACCAGGTATCCGTCTGGGCAGGAAGGAAGCGCGACAGCACGATCTTTACCTCGGCGATCAGTGGGTAGTGCGCCGAATGGAGAAAGAACGCCAGCCCACCAAAACGCGCCACCGCGGCACCGGCGCGCGTGCCGGCCAATTGCAGAAAAACACCCCAGCAGGCCACCACACCAAGTAGTCGCATCGAACGCGTCGCGAGCGTCAACAGCAGCGGCCGATCATTCGACAGATCGATGAGCAAGGGCGCCATCGTGCGCAGTGTTACCACTGCCACGTAAAGGGCCATCAGGCTCCATGCGGTCCTGCTTTCTATGTGCAGCGGTATCTGGCGGATACGCAGAAAAGCGCCCAGATAGAAGAAGAAGACCACGTCGGTACGGAAGAAAATGAACAGGCCGCTGCCCGCCAGCCAGGCGCCGCCCAGGATCGCCATGCCCAGATAAGGCGTGCGTTTCAGCGAAAGCCAGAGCAGCGGGCTGATGAGCGCCGTCGTGAACAGGTCGCGAACGAACCAGAACTGGAAACCCACCGGATGCCTGGTGATGCCGAAAATCGCATTGAGGTAGTCCAGCGGACCCGCCTGGTCAAAACGGATATTGAGATCGCTGAATAGCGCGTGGTCCGGTTTCCACAGGAACAGCAGAATCAGGATAAGCAGGAACAGGACGTCCCAGAAGACCATGGGCAGATACAGCGAGGTAAAGCGGCGCCGGATGCGATGGCGAAGGCTCGGCCCCGCGTTATCGGCGTCAAACGAAAAGAACAGCCAGCCCGAAACCATGCTGAGCAACGGCACCACGCTGAAGAAGAAGAACAGCGCGAAGCTGTTGACGAACGTCGCCAGACGATGCGACTCCGTGCCCATGCCGGTGAAGGGCGACACGTCGAGATCCGGATACTCCTGGTAGTGCAGAAATACCAGACCGACGATCAGGACGATGCGCGCGAAGCTGATCGTCTGCGACATGCCCTGCTTCGACAGCGCCGGCGCGTCGCCGCGAATGACGCGACCAAAGGCCTTCTTGTATCGCAAGAAGGCCATCTCTCACTCCTGGTGTCCAGCGGGGGGAAGGTCGCCGCTTCCGGAGGCGGCGCCCGGGTGATCGTGGTCATGGCCGTCTTGCGTTGCATCGCCATGGCTGTGCCCGCCTTCTCCGCCCATGTCCATGTCGTCATCCGGCGGTGCCTTGGCAACCATGTCCTTGTATTGCTGCGGCGAAAGATCCGGCAGCTTCTGCAGGAACGCCACCATGCTCCAGATGGTGGGATCGTCGTGACTGGATCCCCACGCCGGCATCGCGCTCATCTTGATGCCGTGCTTGATCACCCAGAACGCCTCGCGCGGGTCGGGCCGGAACTTCGACAACTGCGGCGGCTGTGGATACAGCCCCGGCCGGATTTCGGAATCGGCCATGCCAGGAGCCAGATGGCAGCCGGTGCACATCGCCGCGTATTGGCCGGCGCCCTTGAGGACCAGTTGCGGATCGTCGAGGTTCGGCACCTTGATGTTCCGCGCGTGGTGCTCGATCGAGCGCTCGCGCAACGCCTGCATCACCGCGTAGACGGGCTTGGTGTGGTGATCGTCGGCGCCGATGTTGTAGATGCCGGAATACACGAACGCGCCGGCACCGAGAATCGCGACGACGACAAGAATCACCAGGGCGAAAAGAGTGGCTTTCATGGGCTGTCCTCAGAATCGCAAACGCACGCCGGCAACGAACTGCCGATCCGTCGACGGCTGGTGATCTTGCCGGGCGTAGTCGGCCGTCGTGCCGTGGCGATGTGTCCAGATTACGCCGATGTAGGGGGCGAAAGGTCGACGGATTTCGTAGCGCAGGCGCATGCCCAGCTGGGTATCGGCGATGCCACGGCCGATGCGGCGGGAAGGATCGTTGCGGCCATAGAGGTTCAACTC
>DHXA01000101.1:0-10650 GCA_002413455.1 Rhodanobacter sp. UBA5168
GCCACGATGTCGTCGGTCGAGATCGGTTCCAGCACGTGCACGCGGCAGCGCGACAGCAGCGCGGAGTTCAGTTCGAACGACGGGTTCTCGGTGGTCGCACCGATGAAGATGATCACGCCCTTTTCGATATGCGGCAGGAACGCATCCTGCTGGGTCTTGTTGAAGCGGTGCACCTCGTCGACGAACAGCACGGTGCGCCGTCCCTGGGCGAAATTGACCTCGGCCTCGGCCAGCGCCTTGCGCACGTCCGGCAGGCCGGACAGCACGGCCGAGATCGCGCGGAAATCCGCGTCGGCATAACGCGCCACCAGCAGCGCCAAGGTGGTCTTGCCGCAACCGGGCGGGCCCCACAGCACCATCGAATGGATCTTGCCGGCCTCCAGCGCGCGGCGCAGCGCTTTGTCCGGGCCGACCAGGCGCTGCTGGCCGACGATTTCGTCGAGGCCGCGCGGGCGCATGCGCTCGGCCAACGGCTTGAGCGCGTCGGGTTCGGCAAACAGGCCGGGCGTGGACGTCGTGACGGGGCGTGGCATGCGGGCATGATACGGCATGCCCTGTGTACCCGATCCCGGGCGAGGTGGCCTGGCGCGGCCAGGCGGCTTTCAGCGACGCGCCGATCTCCCGCTCAACGCATGAAAGTGGGAGGGCGGCGCCAGCTGCGCCCGCACGGCATCGAACAGGGGATTGGCCTGAGCCGGCGACTGCAGATGTCGGCTCACGGCAGCCGCAGCCAACTGCGCCACCTCCATGGGCAACGGTGGCGTGCCTCCGGGCCAGAACGCCAGTTCGAGCGCACCGAGCCGTCCGCTGCCCTCCAGATGCGGCAGCATTTCTGCGTAGACGGCGAGGCGCTGGGCGTTCGTTTCCGCACTCTGACCCAGCGCGAGCATCAGCCGGAAGGCGCGCTGACTGGAGGTCTTGAGATAAGTGTCATAGGCGGTCAGGCAGCCCGTGAACAACGAGCGGCAGCGCGCGGCAGTGCTGCCCTGACGTTCACCGGACTCGAGTCGCACGATGGCGACCGCGAAGCGCACGGGCAAGCGTCGGATCAGCGTGGCCAAGGTGCTTTCGGCGGCCCCCCATTCGCGTTCAAGCGGACCGCTCAGTTGCGGTGCCACCTGCTGCAACCAGGACGAACCCGTCACTGGATTGGACATCGACAGTCCGTCGCGTATCGCGCGCATGGATGCGGCAGCCTCGGCGAGCGCCGACCACGCAGTGGGCATCGTGGGCCAGCACAGGATCTGCACGAACACGTTTTCCTCTGCAGCCTCCCCTATGAAGGCCACCTGTTCGGGTGCCAGTCCGATCCTCGACAGCGGAACAGCCTTGGCCGGACCGGCAGCTTTCCGTCGCCGTGACCGGACGTCTTCAGCGTGCGCGGACACGCGAGCTCCTGGGTGCCGGCACGGCCTTGTCGGCAACGTCGTCCTCGGCATGCCAAGGGTGCCCCAACCGCTGCTCGATATAGTCCCGGATCAGTCGGCGCACGACCTGCGACGATGTGGCGTCTTCTCCGGTACATAGCCGCTCGAAAACGGCTTTCTTGCGTGGATCGATCAGGATGGTCAGGCGGGCTGTGCGATTTTCTGTTGGCATATACGTCTCATCAGTCTTACACTGGAACCAACTCTTATGATAATACATTTATCATGAAATACGCGCGCGTACCCATCCTCACCGGCCACCAGATCAGCCGTGGCAAGCTGAAATCCGGGGCGTGGCGACGGTGAGCGCACTGGCAACAGTCACGCCGCTTGCTGTGCTGCTGTACCTGATCGCCGCATGGTTGCTGGTGGGGGTTCTCGGTCTGGTCCAGTCCAATCGCATCGGCTGGGTCGCCCGCATCCTGTTTCCGTTGGGCGCGCTGGTGGCACTGGGCGTCGCCGGCATGGGCGCATTGGCACTGACCGCAGATTTCACCGCACAGAGCGCCCTGCTTCCGCTGGGACTGCCGGATCTGCCGTTCCACGTGCGGCTGGACGCGCTGTCCGGTTTCTTCCTGTTGCTGCTGGGCAGCGCTGGCGCCGGTATCTCGATCTTCGCCGCCGGCTATTTCCGGCAAGGCGAAGGCACGGCACCGGGTCTGCTCTGCCTGCAGTACCACGTGTTTCTGGCCAGCATGGCGATGGTCATCCTGGCCGACGATGCCTACCTGTTCATGGTGGCCTGGGAAACCATGGCGCTGAGTTCGTACTTCCTGGTGACTACCCAGCACCGGCTGCCGGAGATCCGGCGCGCCGGCTTCCTGTACCTGCTGATGGCGCACGTGGGTGCACTGACGCTGCTGCTGTGCTTCGGTGTGCTGCATGGCGGCAGCTGGCAGATGACGTTCGATGCGATGCGCGGTGCGACGCTCGCGCCGGCCTGGGCCAGCGTGGCGTTCGTGCTGGCGTTGTTCGGGTTCGGCGCCAAGGCAGGCATGGTGCCGCTGCATGTATGGCTGCCGGAAGCGCATCCGGCGGCGCCATCGCCGGTATCGGCGATGATGAGCGCACTGATGCTGAAGACCGCCATCTACGGACTGCTGCGGGTCAGCCTGGATCTGCTGCATGTCGGCCCCTGGTGGTGGGGACTGCTGACACTCGGGCTCGGGCTCGGCACCGCGTTGTACGGTGCCATCTTCGCGGCCGTGCAGACCGACATGAAGCGGCTGCTCGCGTACTCCTCGATCGAGAACATCGGCCTGATCCTCGCTGGCATCGGGTTGGCGCTGGTGTGCCGCAGTTTCGACATGCGCCTGCTGGCGGCGCTGGCGCTGGCGGCAGTGCTGATCCACGCGTTCAACCATGCACTCTTCAAGAGCCTGCTGTTTCTGGCCACCGGATCGGTGATGCATGCCACCGGCGAGCGCAGTCTCGGCAAGCTCGGCGGCCTGATCCGGCGGATGCCGTGGGTGGCGATGCTGGCACTGATCGGTTCGCTGGCCATAGCCGGGCTGCCACCGCTGAATGGTTTCGTCTCCGAATGGCTGCTGCTGCAGGCATTCCTGCAGACGCCGCACATCCCGCATGCATTCCTCAACATGATCGTGCCGCTCGGCGCGGCCATCGTGTCGCTGACGGCGGCACTGGCCGGCTACGTGATGGTGAAGTTCTATGGCGTGATCTTTCTCGGCCAGCCGCGCGAACCTGCGCTGCGGGAGGCGCATGATGCCGGCGCGCTGGAGCGGCTGGGCCTGATCTGGCTGGCGCTGGGCTGCGTGCTGATCGGCATCTTTCCGCAGGTCGCGCTGGATGTCGTGGGGCGGGTGACCCTGAGCCTGGTCGGCACGACCGTGCAGCACGGGCAATCGGCCTGGTGGATGACGACACCGGTAGCCTCCAATCGGGCGTCCTACAGCGGCCTGTGGCTGTGGCTGGGGCTGCTGCTGGTGATCGGGGCGACCTTCGTGCTGGTGCGCTTGTTCCATCACGGACGACTCCGCCGCACGCCGCCATGGGACTGCGGTTATCCATGGCAGACGCCGCGCATGCAGGACACCGCCGAAGGCTTCGGGCAGCCGATCCGTCATCTGTTCGGGCCGGTGTTCCGGCAGCAGCGCGAGTTGCCGCTGCCCTCCGATCCGCAGCCGCGTTACAGCGTGCTGATCAGTGACCGCTTCTGGCACGCGCTGTACCTGCCGCTGGCCCGGCTCACCCGGCGCATCGCAGACAGTCTGGCGTTTCTGCAGGGCGGTCGTCTGTCGATCTACCTGTTGTACAGCTTCGTGACGCTGATCTTCCTGCTGGTGTGCGTCCAATGAACATGGCTGTCTACGTCTGGCAGATCGGTGGGTGCCTGCTGGCGATCGCCCTGGCGCCGCTGTTTGCCGGCTGGGTGACGCAGTGCCGCGCCTGGCTGCAGAACCGCTCGGCGCCGTCGCTGTGGCAGCCCTACCGGATGCTGCGCAAGCTGCTGCACAAGGACGCGGCAGTGGCCACGCACGCCTCGCCGCTGTTCCGCAGCGCGCCGTATGTGGTGTTTGCCACGATGGCGCTCGCCGCCGCGATCATTCCCTCGGTGACCACCGAGCTGCCGCTGGCGCGGGTGGCCGACGCGATCGCCCTGGTCGGCCTGTTCGCCACCGGACGCGTCTTCATGGCGCTGGCGGCGATGGATGTGGGCACCGCATTCGGCACGCTTGGCGCCCGCCGCGAGATGATGATCGGATTTCTTACCGAGCCGGCACTGCTGATGGTGCTGTTCAGCGCGTTCCTGATGTTCGGCAGCACCGCCCTGCCCGCCATCGTCGAGGGCACGTTGACCGCACATCAATTCGTGCTGCATCCGAGCCTGGCGTTTGCCGGCGTGGCGTTCGTGATGGTGCTGCTGGCCGAGAACGCCCGCCTGCCGATCGACAACCCCAGCACCCATCTCGAACTGACGATGATCCACGAGGCGATGGTGCTGGAATACTCGGCGCGCCACCTGGCGCTGATCGAATGGGCCTCCTGGCTCAAGCTGTTCAACTACGCCTGCATCGGCTTCGCCGTGTTCATGCCGTGGGGGATCGTGGTGGATGGCGCCGACCCGCGGCGGCTGGTTCTCGCGATCGCCGCGCTGCTGCTCAAGCTCGTCATCGCCGGGGCGGCACTTGCGCTGTTCGAGACCGTGTCGGCCAAACTGCGGCTGTTCCGCGCGCCGGAGTTCCTGACCATGGCATTCCTGCTCGCCGTGCTCGGCCTGCTCGTGCATCTGCTGCTGGAGGTCTGACCCGATGGCCACGATGAACTTCGCCACCCAGCTGCTGCAGATGCTGGCCGGTGCCCTTCTGCTGATCTCGTTCGCCATGCTCGCCGAGCGCCGCAGCCGGCGGCTGGTCACCCTGCTGGTGTGGCAGGGCGTGGTGCTGGTGGCTTCCACCGCGCTGGTGGCCGCCACCGCCCATCAGAGCCATCTGTACTATTCCGCCGCGCTCACGCTGCTGCTGAAAGTGGGCCTGCTGCCGTGGATCCTGCTGCGCCTGATGCGCAAGCTGGGCATCGAGCGCGACAACGAGCCGCTGGTCAACGTGCCGACCCTGATGCTGGTCGGGCTGGTGCTGGTGATCTTCGCGTTCGGCCTGGCGCAGCCGGTCAGTGCACTGGCCACCACCATCATCCGGCGCACGCTGGGCATCGCGCTGGCGGTGGTGCTGCTGGCGTTCCTGATGATCCTGGCGCGGCGCAAGGCATTCACCCAGGTGATCGGTTTCCTGGCGCTGGAGAACGGGCTGTTCTTCGCCGCCACCAGCACCACTTACGGCATGCCGCTGGTGGTGGAGCTGGGCATCGCGCTGGATCTGCTGGTGGGGGTGTTCATCTTCGGCATCTTCTTCTTCCAGATCAGCGAGCAGTTCGACAGCCTCGATCTGCAGCATCTCGAATCGCTCAAGGAGGACTGACGTGGAGATCCTGCTGGTGCTGGGGTTCCCCCTGCTCGGTGCCGCCCTGCTCGCCGTGGTCGGGGCGCAGCGGTATGCCGCCGAGGTGAATGTCGCGGTGAGCCTGGCCACCCTGCTCGCCGCCGCCGCGCTGGTGGTGCGGATCATCCATGGCGGCCCGATGACGGTCGCCCGCGAGCAGTTCTTCATCGATCCGTTCAACGTGTTCCTGGTGGCGCTGACGGCGCTGGTCGGCTTCACCACCGCGGTGTTCTCGCGTCCCTACATGCGCATCGAGGCCGGGCACGGACGGCTCTCGCCGGGTCGACTGCGCCTGTACCACAGCATGTACCAGCTGTTCATGGCCGCGATGTTCGTCGCGCTCACCACCAACAACATGGGCTTCCTGTGGGTGTCGATGGAGGCAGCCACGCTGTCGACGGTGCTGCTGGTGTCGTTGTACCGCACGCGTGCCAGCATCGAGGCCGCGTGGAAGTATTTCATCCTGTGCGGTGTCGGCATCGCGCTGGCGCTGTTCGGCACGATCCTGCTGTACGTGGCTGCCGAGGGGCTGCTGGGCGGCAGCGACATGGACGCGTTGCTGTGGACCCACCTAGACGCGGTCAAGGGTCAGTTGGAGCCGCGGGTGATGGGATTGGCGTTCGTGTTCCTGCTGGTCGGCTACGGCACCAAGGTCGGGCTGGCGCCGCTGCACAACTGGCTGCCCGATGCGCATGCCGAAGGCCCGACCCCGGTGTCGGCGGTGCTCTCGGGGCTGCTGCTGAACGTGGCGTTGTATGCGGTCATGCGTTGCAAGATCCTCGCCGATGGCGCGCTGCATTCAGCGCTGCCCGGCCACATGCTGATGGGCTTCGGACTGCTGTCGACCCTGCTGGCCAGCTTCTACCTGTGGCGTCAGCGCGACATCAAGCGGCTGTTCGCGTATTCATCGATCGAACACATGGGCATCATCACGTTCGCATTCGGCATGGGCGGGCCGGTGGCGAATTTCGCCGGGCTGTTGCACATGACGGTGCACTCGCTGACCAAGTCGGCGATCTTCTTCACCGCCGGTCACGCCGCGCAGAGCGCCGGCACCCAGCGCATGGACGGCATCCGCGGCCTGCTGGCGCTGCATCCCAGCGTCGGCTGGGGACTGATGCTCGGATCGCTGGCGATTCTGGGCATGCCGCCGTTCGGCGTGTTCGCCAGCGAGTACCTGATCCTCACCACCGCGATGCGCGATCATCCGTGGGCCACGCCGATCCTGCTGATCGCGCTGGCGGTCGCTTTTGCCGCCATCTTCAGCCGGGTTCAGCCGATGGTGTTCGGCGATACCGATGCCAGGCCGCTGCCGCATTCGCCGGCGCTGGTGCCGGTATTCGTGCATCTGGCGATCGTGCTGATGCTGGGCGTGTACATACCGCCGGCGCTGGCCGAGTGGTACCGGCTGGCCGCCCGTCTGATGGCCGGTTGATGGAGTGCCTGCATGTCCACTGACTTTCTCGAACGCGAAGGCACCCGGTTACCCGCCAATGTGGCGGTGCGCCGCGTATTGGTCGATGCCGCGCAGTGGTCGCAGAGCGCGCAGAGCCTGCGCGACCTGGACGCCTGTCTGCTTGCGCTGTGGGGCGCCGATGATCGGGACGTCGACGGCATGTTCCGCATCTTCGCCGCTTTCCTGCTGCCCGATCACGTGCTGCTGCTGCAACATGCGATGCCCGCGGCCACACCGGTGTACCCGTCGCTGGCTGGCTGGTTCCCGGTAGCCGACCGGCTGCAGCGTGCCGTATACGACCTGCTGGGGCTGCAGCCCGATGCGGGCGACCGCCGCCCATGGCTGCGTCATGGCGGATGGCCCGATGATCACTTTCCGCTGCGTCGGGACAGCGATTCCACGCAAACGTTTCCGGTGGAACCGGCGCCGTACTCCTTCGTGCCGGTGAGTGGCGACGGGGTGCACGAGATCGCCGTGGGTCCGGTGCACGCCGGCACGATCGAGCCGGGGCATTTCCGCTTTTCCGTGGTGGGCGAAAAAGTGCTGCGCCTGGAAGCGCGCCTGGGCTATACCCACAAAGGCATCGCCAAACGCTTCGAAGGACTGCCGCTGGCGGAAGGCCATCATCTGGCCGCACGGATCTGCGGCGACAGCACGGTGGCATTTTCATGGGCCTACTGCGCCGCGCTGGAGTCGATCACGGATACCGAGCTGCCCCGCCGCGCCGCGTCCCTGCGGGCCTTGGCGCTCGAGCGCGAGCGCCTGGCCAATCACCTGGGTGACCTTGGTGCGCTCGGCAACGACGCGGGCCTGGCGTTCGGGCTGGTGCAGTTCTCCAGCCTGAAGGAGCAGCTGCTCCGCCTCAATCAGGAGGCTTTCGGTAAGCGCTATCTGTTCGACTATCTGGTTCCCGGCGGAGTCGTCACCGACCTTGGCATGCACGCGATCCGCGCCATGCTCGATGAGGCGACGATGCTGGAACAGGCCGTGGCCACACTGCGCACCATCTACGACGACCATGCCGGCCTGCAGGACCGCTTCCGCGATGCCGGCCAGGTCAGTCCCGAGCTGGCCAGGGCGCATGGCGCGCTCGGCCTGGCCGGGCGCGCTTCCGGCACCGCGCAGGACGTGCGGATTGATCTGCCGTGGCCACCTTACGATTGGCTGCGGCCCAGGCGCGTCCTGCGTTTCGGCGGCGACGTCGCCGCCCGTGTGCTGGTGCGCTTCGACGAAATCATCGAGTCGTTGCGACTGTGCCGGTCGCTACTCGAGACGCTTCCGGCGGGGCCCAGCCTGATCACGCTGCCGACAGCAGCGACCGGTCGACTGGGACTTGGCCTGATCGAGGGTTGGCGCGGCCCGGTGCTGATCGCGCTGGAAACGGCAGCGGACAATCGCGTGCGGCGTTGCCACGCGCATGACCCCTCGTGGCAGAACTGGCCGCTTGTGGAGTACGCGATCCACGGCAACATCGTGCCGGACTTCCCGCTCATCAACAAATCATTCAACCTCGCCTACAGCGGTCACGACGGGTGATGCCAGCATGTTCGATATCCTGACCCGCATTCGTCGCACCGGCATCCTCAGCGAAGCGCTGCCGCGATCCGAAGCGCCCGAAGCACCGCTGGAAAAATTGCAGCGCAACCTGCAAGCGGTATTCGGGCGCGCGCTGCGCATCCGCCATGTCGATGCCGGCTCGTGCAACGGCTGCGAGCTGGAGATCCATGCGCTGTCCAACCCGTACTACAACCTCGAGGGCAGCGGCATCGCGTTCGTGGCCAGTCCGAGACACGCCGACGTACTGCTGGTCACCGGCCCGGTCTCGGTCAACATGGAGCAGGCGCTCAGGCGCACCTACGAGGCGATGCCCGATCCCAAATGGGTCATGGCGGTCGGTGACTGCGGCGCCTGTGGCGGCGTGTTCGGTGCGAACTACGCGACGCGCGGCCCGATCAGTGCCGTCATCCCGGTCGATGCCGTGGTCAACGGCTGCCCGCCCACGCCGCAGGCGCTGCTGCAGGGCCTGCTGCAGATCACCCGGGAGCGCCCCGGCTAGGTTCGCCGATCAGTCCTTCAGCGGCTGGGTGCTGATCACCGGCACGTCGCCGATCACGTCGGCGCCCTTCGGTGGCACGAAGTTGAAGGCAGACGCCGGAATCGACGCATTGCGCTGCCAACCGGAGAAGCGGATGTCGGTGGTCGAGCCGAGCTGGTCGCGGAACGTCATCCGCGCCAGGCCGTTCGCGTCGAAACCGAGGTCGGCGTAGTCGAACTGCGGATCCTTCGCGGTGGAGGTGAGCCGCAGCCAGGCCAGACCATCGTGTTCGCCCTGTTCGGCAACCTTGAAGTTCCTGTCCAGCTGCTTGACGTCGGTCAGCACGGTGAGCGGGCTGTGTGCCTCCTCGGTGCTCTGGATGCGCACGGTGACCTGCTCCAGCTCCGGGTCGTACATCCACACCCGGCTGCCATCGGCCACGATCGTCTGCTTGTACGGCGCCAGCGTGTCCCAGCGGAACTGGCGCGGCGCTTCCAGCGCCAGCGTGCCGGAACTGGTCTTGCTGCTGTGGCCGTTGATGTCGGTCAGCGACTGGGTGAACTGCCCGGTGAGCGAATGCAGGCCGGTGGCGAACGTATCCAGCCGGGCACGCGCCGGACCGGTGGCGGCTTGCGCCACGGCGCCCAGCGAAAGCATCAGCACAAAAGCAGTGGCGGCAAGCATGAAGCGTTTCATCGGATTCCCTTGGAACATGACTGCGAAGGCTGGCAGTGTGCGCAGCAATCGCTTAATGGACGCCAGCCGTCAGTTCTTGGGTGGCGGCGGCGCCAGTACTTCGCGGTTGCCGTTGTGCTGCGGGGCGCTGACGACGCCGTCCTGCTCCATCTGCTCGACCAGTCGCGCGGCGCGGTTGTAGCCGATGCGCAGGTGGCGTTGCACGCCGGAGATCGAGGCGCGCCGCGTCTGCGTAACCACCGCCACGGCCTTGTCGTACAGCAGCGTGTCGGCATCGCCACCGCCCTCCTCGCCATCCTGCGGCAAACCGGAGTCGTTGATGAACTTGCCGTCGCTGGTCGGTTGCGCCTCTTCCAGCACACCCTCGATGTACTGCGGCGCACCCTGCGATTTCAGCCAGGCGACGACGTGATGCACCTCGTGATCGTCGACGAAGGCGCCGTGCACACGCTCCGGTGTGGCCGTACCCGGCGGCAGGTACAGCATGTCGCCGTGGCCGAGCAGCGCTTCCGCGCCACTCTGGTCGAGGATCGTGCGCGAGTCGATCTTGGATGACACCTGGAACGCGATGCGGGTCGGGATGTTCGCCTTGATCAGGCCGGTGATCACGTCCACCGACGGGCGCTGGGTAGCCAGGATCAGATGCACGCCGGCGGCACGCGCCTTCTGCGCGAGGCGGGCGATCAGCTCCTCGACCTTCTTGCCGACGATCATCATCATGTCGGCGAACTCGTCGATGATGATCACGATGTAGGGCAGCGGTTCCAGCGGCTCGGCGGCGAGGTTCGGCATGTCCGGGTTCGGCCGGAACAGCGGATCGAGCAACGGCTGGCCGGCGTTCTCGGCATCCTTCACCTTCTTGTTGAAACCGCCGAGATTTCGCACGCCCACGGCAGCCATCAGCTTGTAGCGACGTTCCATTTCGGCCACGCACCAGCGCAAGGCATTCGCGGCTTCCTTCATGTCGGTGACCACCGGCGCCAGCAGATGCGGGATGCCCTCGTAGACCGAGAGCTCCAGCATCTTCGGGTCGATCATGATCATCCGCACGTCTTTCGCGCTGGCCTTGTACAGCAG
>DHXA01000101.1:10929-13595 GCA_002413455.1 Rhodanobacter sp. UBA5168
TTGCCGGAACCGGTGGTGCCGGCAACCAGCAGATGCGGCATCTTGGCCAGGTCGACCACCACCGGCTTGCCGCCGATGTCCTTGCCCAGCGCGAGCGCCAGCGGCGATTTCAACTGATCGTACTTGTCCGAGCGCAGGATCTCCGACAGGTACACGATCTGCTTGTGGGTGTTGGGGATCTCCAGCCCAATCACGTTCTTGCCGGGGATCACATCGACCACGCGCACGCTGACCACCGACAGGCCGCGCGCGATGTCCTTGTCCAGACTCGACACCTGCGAACCGCGGATGCCCGGCGCCGGCTCCATCTCGAAACGGGTGATCACCGGGCCCGGATAGGCGCCAACCACCTTGGCCTCGATCTTGAAATCCTTCAGTTTGAACTCGACCTGGCGCGAAAGCACCTCGAGGGTTTCCTCGGAATAACCCGGCCCCTGCGGCGGCGCTTCGTCCAGCAGCGACAGCGGCGGCAGCTCCCCCGGTGTGGCGGCGCCGACGAACAACGGAATCTGCGTTTCCAGTTTCGCCCGCTCGCTCTTGGTTACCGGCGCAGGGGCGGCCTCGATGCGCACCGGTTCGCGCTTGGCCTGCTTCACCGCATCGGCCTTCTTGACCACTTCGCGTTCGGTGCGTGCCTGCCTCGCGGCCAGCGCCTGTGGCGCCTCGCGCAACTTGCCACGGACCCAGGCCAGCAGCTGCAGCACGCCCTGGCCGGTCCAGTCCATCACCTTGAACCACGACAGCCCGGTAGCCAGCGTCACCGCGACCAGGAACAGCGCCAGCAGCAGCAGCGGCGCGCCCTTGTCGCCGAACGCACTGAGCAGGGCGTCGCCGACCCACACGCCGATGATGCCGCCGACGCCCTGCGGCAGCACCGGATCGTCATGGAAATTGAGGTATAGCAGCGCGGGGCCCGTGATGAAGAAGAACACGAAGCCGATCAGGCGCAGCGCCGGCTCCCACGGATGCACCGCCTGCTCGCCGCGCTGGCGCAACACCTGCACGCCCAGCAACAGCAGCAGCAACGGGAAACAATAGGCCACCAGGCCGAAGATCCAGCGCAGCAGGTCGGCGACGTAGGCGCCGACGGTGCCGCCGAAATTGTGCGCATGCTCCAGCTGGCCGGCATTCGTCCAGCTGGGGTCATGCGCGTTGTAACTGAACAGGCACACCAGCAGATACAGCGCCAGTGGCAGCAGCAGCAGAGCGCCGGCTTCACGCAGCCGGCGCTTCAGCTCCTCGCTGAGGCCTTCCTTCGGTTGTGGTTTGACGTTCGCGCTTCGCGCCACCTTGGAGGGCTTCCCTTTTCTAGACCGGCTCGTTCCGGACAGGGTCAGAGCATACCCTGCAAAGCCGGATGTACCAGCTTGCCGCCGTCGATATTGATACCGCCGCCCAGCGGGGCGAATTCGCGCCATTCGTTGCCCGCCGCGAGACGCTGCACGTACGGCAGGATCGCGGCCGAGATCGCCAGCGACGACGTCTGTGGCACCGCTCCCGGCATGTTGGTCACGCAGAAGTGGGTGATGCCATGCACGTCGTAGGTCGGCTCCTTCCAGGAGGTCGGGTGCGAGGTTTCGAAGCAGCCACCCTGGTCGATCGCGATATCGACCAGCACGCTGCCGGGCTCCATCGTCTTGACCATCGCCTCGGTGACCACCCGCGGCGCCTTGGCGCTGGGCACCAGCACCGCACCGACCACGATATCGGCATCGCGCACTTCCTCGGCCACCGACGACTCATAGGCATACAACGCCGTGACGTTCGGACCCATCGCCATCATCTCGGCCAGGCGATCCTGGCGTTTGTCGAACACCACCACGTTGGCGCCGGCGGACGCCGCCAAGGACGCCGCGGCGCCACCGGCGGCGCCGGCACCGAGCACCACCACCTTGCCACGCGGGGTCGACGCCATGCCGCCCAGCAACTTGCCCTTGCCGCCCTGCGGACGATGCAGCAGGGTGGTGCCGATCTGGGTGGCGATGCGGCCGGCGATCACCGACATCGGCAACAGCAGCGGCAAACCGCCGTTCTCTTCCACCGACTCGAATGCCACACCGGTCAGGCCGATGGCGAGCAGGCTCTTCGTCAACTCCGGCTCGGCCGCCAGATGCAGGTAGCAGAACAGCAGGTGGTGTTTCTTCAGCAGCGCCAGATCGCCGGCGACCGGCTCCTTCACCTTGACGATCAGCTCGCCGGCCTCGTAAAGCGCAGCGGCATCGGGCACGATCTTGATGCCTTCCTTGACGTAGGCCTCGTCAGCAAAGCCGCTCTTCAGGCCCGCGCCCGCCTGGATGAACACTTCATGGCCACGGCGCACCAGATCGGCGGCGGCGGCGGGTACGAGGGCAACACGACCTTCAAGGGTCTTGGTTTCGGAGGGGATACCGATACGCATGGAGAAAGAATCCTGTGGGAACGTTGTAGATCCAGCGCGCTGACGCCGCGATGGGGTCGTTGAATCTGTCGCCTACCTTGAATCGGCCGGGTGTATTCCCCATCCTTGCGGATTCGTGGGCCCCTCTTCGCAAGCTGACGCCGTGACGATGAAACCGTCAGGGCCGTTGCAGCGAATAGAGGTCCAGGCCATCGGTAAACCCAAGGATTATAACAACCATGAGCACCCCCAAGCACAGCCGCCTGCTGATCCTCGGCTCCGGTCCCGC
>DHXA01000101.1:13905-49597 GCA_002413455.1 Rhodanobacter sp. UBA5168
TCCAGCAGGGTGGCCAGCTGATGACCACCACCGACGTGGACAACTGGCCGGGTGACGTCGAAGGCCTGCAGGGCCCGGCGCTGATGCAGCGCATGGCCGAGCATGCCGAGCGCTTCCACACCGAGATGATCTTCGACCACATCCACACGGCGGATCTGAAGCAGCGCCCGTTCCGGCTCAAGGGCGATTCCGGCGAATACACCGCCGACGCACTGATCATCAGCACCGGCGCGACCGCCAAATACCTCGGCATCGCCAGCGAAGAGAAGTACAAGGGCAAGGGCGTGTCCGCCTGCGCCACCTGTGACGGTTTCTTCTTCCGCGACCAGGACGTGGTGGTGATCGGCGGCGGCAACACCGCCGTGGAGGAAGCGCTGTATCTGGCCAACATCGGCCGCAAGGTCTACCTGGTGCATCGCCGCAACAAGCTGCGCGCCGAGAAGATCATGCAGGACAAGCTGTTCGAGAAGGCCGCTGCCGGCAAGATCGAGCTGGTCTGGAACCACAGCATCGACGAGGTGCTGGGTGACGACACCGGCGTCACCGGCGTGCGCGTGAAAGACGTCAACTCCGGCGTCACCCGCGACATCGCCGCAACCGGCTTCTTCGTCGCGATCGGGCACACGCCGAACACCGGCATCTTTGCCGATCAACTCGATATGCACGACGGCTACATCAAGATCAAGACCGGTCTCAGCGGCATGGCCACCATGACCTCGGTGCCTGGTGTGTTCGCCGCCGGCGATGTCGCCGACCACGTCTATCGCCAGGCTGTCACCTCGGCCGGTTTCGGCTGCATGGCGGCGCTGGACGCCGAACGCTGGCTGGATCAGCAGACACCGGCGGCAGGCTGATGCCTCCCCTCTCCCCCAACGCAACCGGGGGAGAGGACTGGGTGAAGGAAGGCTCTGGCTATCCGAATCCGTTTCATCCCCTACCCCCGCTGGTGCACTTGCGAAAGCACTCCGTAAAGTGCCACCGACGGTAGAAGGAAAAATCGGCCATCGTCCTCATGCTCCAGACCCGTTTCCACGCCGCGATCGCCGAACTGCCTGCCGCGGCCTGGGACGCGCTGCGCGCCGACGCCAACCCGTTCGTGTCGCATGCGTTTCTGAGTGCACTGGAATCCACCGGCTGCGTCCGCCCCGAGTGGGGCTGGCAGGCACATCATCTCGCTCTGTACGAACAAGGGCGATTGGTCGCTGCCGCGCCGCTGTACCTGAAGGGCAACTCGCACGGCGAGTTCGTGTTCGACTGGAGCTGGGCCAGTGCCTGGGAACGCGCCGGCGGCGACTATTACCCGAAATTGCTCAACGGCGTGCCCTACTCGCCCGTGCCCGGCCCGCGCCTGCTGGCCGGCAAAGACGAACGCACGCCGCACCTGCAACGCGCTCTGGTCGAGGCGATGCGAGGTGAGGCCGACCGCATGGAGCTGTCCTCGGCGCATGCCAATTTTCTGCAGCCCGACGAACTGGCCGCGTTCGATGAAAACTGGCTGGCCCGCTCGGACGTGCAGTTCCACTGGCACAACCATGGCTACCGCCACTTCCCGGATTTTCTCGCCGCACTGAACCACAAGAAGCGCAAGAACATTCTGCGCGAACGCCAGCAGGTTGCCGCAGGCGGCCTCTCGATCGAGTGGCGCAGTGGCGATACGCTGTGCCCCGACGAGTGGCGTCAGGTGCACGACCTGTACACGGCCACGTTCGACGCCAAGGGTAATCATGCTGCACTCACCGCAGCGTTCTTCAGCCAGCTCGGCAAACTGGGCCAGACCACGCAGCTCGCGCTGGCACGCCATGGCGAAAGCATCGTCGCGATGGCGTTGTTCGTGCAGAGCGACAGCGTGCTGTACGGCCGCTACTGGGGCGCATCGATGGACATGCCCGGGCTGCATTTCGAGCTGTGCTACTACCGCGGCATCGATTACGCCATCACGAACAAGCTGATCCGTTTCGAGCCCGGCGCCCAGGGCGAGCACAAGCTGGCGCGCGGCTTTGTGCCCGTGCGCACGCATTCGCGGCACTATCTGCAGAATCCGCGCTTTCGCGCCGCCGTGGCGGCGGCGCTTGCCAGCGAGGCGGAGGCGGTCGACGCCTATGCCGCCGAACTGCAGGAGCACAGCCCGTTTGCCGATCATGCTCAGGTTGAACGATGAAACGCCTGCTGCTACTGGACCCTGCCGCCAAGGATCGTTTCCCCGATCCGCGCGAAGCGCTGAGCGAGCCCAATGGCCTGCTCGCGTTCGGTGGCGACCTGTCGCCGCAACGGCTGCTGGCGGCCTACAGCCGGGGCATCTTTCCATGGTTCGGCGAACGCGAGCCGATCCTGTGGTGGTCGCCCGATCCGCGCTGCGTGTTTTACACGGCATCGCTGAAAGTGAATCGAAGCCTGCGCCGCCAGCTTTCCGGCAAGCATTGGCGGCTGACCGTCGATCACGCGTTCGACGCGGTGATCCGCACCTGCGCCGCACCGCGTGCGGGCGACTCCGGCACGTGGCTGGTGCCGGCAATGATCGACGCGTACGAACAACTGCACCGGCTGGGTCACGCGCACAGCGTCGAGGTGTGGGACGACGAGCACTTGGTCGGCGGCATCTATGGCGTCGCGATGGGTCGGCTGTTCTGCGGGGAATCGATGTTCAGTGCCCAGAGCGGCGGCTCCAAGATCGCGCTGGTCGCGCTTGCGCGGCTGCTGCGTGAGTTGGATTTCCCGCTGATCGACGCCCAGGTCAGCAATCCACACACGCTCGGTCTGGGCGCCATCGAAATGCCACGCGGGCAGTTTCTGCAGGAGGTCGCCCGTCTGAGCCGGTCGCCCGGGCGCGTCGGCAGCTGGGCCGATCTCACGCCACGCCTGCTGCAACTCGGTCCGGATTCCGCCCTCGCGCGGACGTGCTGACCACGCCGGTTCAGCTGACCTCGACCGGACGACCAAGTGCCTTGAGTTCGTCATAGTTTTCCAGGAACAGCGCCACCAGCTCCGGATCGAGCTGGCTACCGGCGACCTCGCGCAGATAATCCAGCACCTCCATCTCAGGCCACGCCGGCTTGTAGACCCGCACGGTGATCAGTGCATCCCACACGTCGACCACGCTGAATATCCGCGCTGCCAGCGGGATCGCTTCACCACGCAAACCCTGTGGGTAACCGCCGCCGTCCCAGCGCTCATGGTGGCCGTACGGAATATCGCCAGCCGCACGCAGGAAATCCACTTGCTGCAGCAAGTCGTAGCCGATCTGCGGATGCTGACGCATCTGCTCCATCTCGTGGCCTTCCAGCTTGCCCGGCTTGATCAGGATGGCATCCGGCAAGGCCAGCTTGCCGATATCGTGCAGCAGCGCACCGAAGGTCAGGTCGTGCAGTGGCTTGCCGCGCACACCTACCAGCTTCGCCAGGCCCACCGCCATGCGCATCACCCGCTCGGAGTGATCGCCGGTTTCCTTGTGGCGTATATCCATCGCCGATACCAGTACGCGCAAGGATTGCTCGTGGCCGTTGCGCAGCATCCGGTTGAGCGCCTCCAGACGGCGCAGGTCGCGTCCGATCATCCAGTACAGCACCAGCGCCGTGGTCAGCACGAACAGCCAGCCCTTGAGGCTCTGCAGGAAGGTCAGCTCCGTCTGGCCGCTCACCAACGCGTTCAGCGCCTGATCGGAAAACCATATCCACAGGGCGGCGACTATCAGGTAGACGAAGGCGGTACGGAATGGGGGACTCATCGTCTATGCACACCTCTGCAAGATGTCCGGTGTCGCGCATTCTTGTCACACCGCAAGCCGCCTGTCGACAGGATTCAGCGGCGTCAACTCCTGACACGCCATGACGGGAACCTCAGCCCGCTCGCGCCGCGTACTTGCGCGCCACGTAATCGTCCAGGATGCGTACGAATTCGTTTGCGATGTTGTCGCCGCGCAGGGTCATCGCCTTTTCGCCGTCGATGAACACCGGCGCTGCCGGCGCCTCGCCATTGCCGGGCAGCGAGATGCCGATGTTGGCGTGCTTGGATTCGCCCGGACCGTTGACGATGCAGCCCATCACCGCCAGCGTGAGGTTCTCCACGCCGTCGTACTTCACCCGCCACAGCGGCATCTGTTCGCGCACATGTTCCTGCACGGTCTTGGCCAGTTCCTGGAAGAACTCGCTGGTGGTGCGGCCGCAACCCGGGCATGCGGTAACCAGCGGCGTGAACGCCCGCAAGCCCATCGTCTGCAGCAGTTCCTGCGCCACGATCACCTCGCCGGTGCGCGAGGCACCCGGCTCCGGTGTCAGCGAGATGCGGATGGTGTCGCCGATGCCTTCCTGCAGCAGCACCGCCAGCGCGGCGCTGGACGCGGTGATGCCCTTCGATCCCATGCCCGCCTCGGTCAAACCCAGGTGCAACGCATAGTCGCAACGCGCAGCCAGGTCGCGATACACCGCGATCAGTTCCTGCACGCCCGACACCTTGCACGACAGGATGATGCGATCGCGCGCCAGGCCGATGCTTTCCGCTTGTGCGGCCGAATCCAGGGCCGAGCGGATCAGTGCTTCACGCGCCACGCGCGACGCATCCCACGGGTCCGCGCGCAACGCGTTTTCGTCCATCAGCGCCGCCAACATGCTCTGGTCGAGCGAACCCCAGTTGACACCGATGCGCACCGGCTTGGCGTAGCGCAACGCCAGCTCGATGATCGAGGCGAACTGGGTGTCGCGCTTCTTGCCGAAACCGACGTTGCCCGGATTGATGCGGTACTTCGCCAGCGCCTCGGCGCAGGCCGGCTCGCGTTCCAGCAGCTGATGGCCGTTGTAGTGGAAGTCGCCGATGATCGGCACGTCCACGCCCATCATCGCCAGTCGCTCGGCAATCCGTGGCACCGCGGCGGCGGCGGCCGGCGTGTTCACCGTGATGCGCACCAGTTCGGAACCGGCACGGGCCAGTTCGGCGATCTGTTTCGCGGTGCTGGCCGGGTCTTCGGTGTCGGTGTTGGTCATCGACTGCACCACGATCGGCGCCGTGCCGCCCACCTTCACCTTGCCGATCTGCACGGCCACGCTGGGCCGGCGCCGACCTGGTTCGGCCGGGCGCGGTTTCTGCGATGCAATCTCACTCATGGAATCAACCGGAAGACAGGTCGCGATGGCCCGCGACGACACTGCCAAGGATACCCGATCGGGCTTGCCGTCCTGTGGAAAACCGGCGCCGCCTGGCCCGAAAATGGTTGCTGCCAGCCGCGGCGGAGCGGCCGTTTCGAAGCGACCGGAGCGCGCCATTGGCCCGGTTCCGCGCCGAAAGCCACGGAAATATAGTGCTCCGGCCCGCACGGTCGCTGCCATGTCGATACGCAACGGGCCAGCCCTTGCCGGCCCACCCAGCGACCCGCCCAACGTGCCGGTCGGGGCGAATTGACGCAGCGAATTGATCGGAGTCATGGCAGGACGCCATGCTTGAGCGAATACTGCGGGGCTTGACTGGGGAAACCGCATGCCGAATACCGAGTACTACAACGACAAGGTCGTGCGCCAGTTCCTGCTGGCCGCGGCGGTGTGGGGCATCATCGGCATGTCGGTCGGCGTCTACGCCGCGGCCGAATTGATGTGGCCCGCGCTGAACTTCGACATCCCGTGGCTGACTTTCAGCCGGATCCGCCCCGATCACACCTTCGGGGTGATCTTCGCGTTCGGCGGCTCGGCGCTGATGGGCACCTGCTATTACGTGGTGCAGCGCACCGGGCATGCGCGACTGGCGCTGGGAAAGCTGGCCGAATTCACCTTCTGGGGCTGGCAGCTGGTGTGCGTGCTGGCGATGGTTTCCATGCCGCTGGGCCTGACCCAGAGCAAGGAGTACGCCGAGCCGGAATGGTTCATCGACATCCTGATCGCGGTGGTCTGGGTGAGCTTCGGCGTGGTGTTCTTTGCCAGCCTCACGCGCCGGCGCATCAAGCACATCTACGTGGCGAACTGGTACTACGGCGCGTTCATCATCGCGGTCGGCCTGCTGCACATCGTCAACAACCTGGCGCTGCCGGTGTCGATGTGGAAGTCCTAGCCGATCTATTCGGGCGTGGTCGATGCGATGGTGCAGTGGTGGTACGGCCACAACGCGGTGGCGTTTTTCCTCACCGCCGGCTTCCTCGGCATGATGTATTACTTCGTGCCCCGGCAGGCGCAGCAGCCGCTGTGGAGCTACCGCTTCTCGATCGTCAATTTCTGGGCGCTGATCTCGGTCTACATGTGGGCCGGCGCGCACCACCTGATGTACACCGCCCTGCCCGACTGGGTGCAGTCGATCGGCATGGCGTTCTCGCTGGTGCTGCTGATGCCAAGCCTGGGTTCGGCGGCGAACGGCCTGCTCACCTTCAACGGCTCGTGGTGGCGGCTCAAGACCGACCCCGCCGCCAAATTCATGGTGATGTCGCTGGTGTTCTACGCCGCCGCCACCTTCGAAGGCTCGATGATGGCGATCAAGACGGTGAACTCGCTGTCGCACTACACCGACTGGACGATCGCCCATGTGCATTCGGGCTCGCTGGGCTGGGTCGCGATGATCACCATCGGCTCGCTCTACGCGATGGCGCCCCGCGCGCTGGGCCGACCGGAGATGCATTCGAATCGCGGGATGGAGCTGCATTTCTGGCTGCACATGACGGGCACCCTGTTGTACGTGGGTTCGATGTGGACCGCCGGCGTCACCGAGGGCTTGATGTGGCGCGCCACGCAGCCGGACGGCGCACTCACCTACGGCTTCCTCGACAGCCTGATCGCGATCAGGCCGATGTACCTGATCCGCTGGCTGGGCGGCGTGTGCATCCTGTCGGGCATGTGGGTGATGGCGTGGAACCTCTGGTACACCGCGGCGGATGCGCGGGCGCGCCTGGTCAAGCCGATCCCGGTACCGATCCCCGAGCCGATCCCGCGTCAAGTGCCCGCCCCGCTGCCTGCTGCCGGTTGAGGACGAGATCATGGCCTACAAGCATTTCGAGGCGATCGAGAAACACGCCGGCCTGCTCGGCATCCTGATCGCGATCATGGTGTCGATCGGCGGCCTGGCCGAGATCACGCCGCTGTTCATGGAAGCGCATTCGATGAAGGCGCCGCCGGGCGTGCTTCCGTACGACCCGCTGCGACTGGCCGGCAAGGACGTCTACGTGCGTGAGGGTTGCTACCTGTGCCACTCGCAGATGATCCGCGCGCTGCGTTTCGAGACTCAGCGTTACGGGCATTTCTCCACCGCCGAGGAGTCGGTTTACGACCGTCCGTTCCAGTGGGGTTCCAAGCGCACCGGACCGGATCTGGCCCGCGTGGGCGGCAAATATTCCGACGACTGGCAACGCGTGCACCTGATGGGTCCGCGCCGGGTGGTGCCGCAATCCAACATGCCCGGCTACCCATGGCTGACCGAGCGGAAACTCGATGCCGCCGACATCCAGGCGCGCATGCGTACCTTGCGCAGGTTGGGTGATCCCTACAGCGACGCCGACATTGCCGCGGCACCGGCCGCGGTGGGCGGCAAGACCGAGATGGATGCGCTGATCGCCTACCTGCAAGGCCTGGGCATCCGCAACGAACCGACGCCGGCCGCTGCCGCCGCCAGCGATGGAGCTGCGCCGTGACGCCCGTAAGCCCGATCTGGGGCCACGTTGCCGGCGCTTTCATCCTGCTGATGATGGTCACCTTCATCGGGATCTGGGTCTGGGCCTGGCGCAAGCATCACAAGCGCACGTTCAACCGCATGGCGCGGCTGCCGATGGAAGACGAACCCACCGATGCCGATACGAAGGAGGAGCACCCATGAGTACCGGATGGTCGTGGTGGGTGATGTTTCTGGTGGTGCTCAATATGGGCATCACGCTGTTCCTGTTCGTGTGGGCTCCGCGCGCGAAGATCCCGACCCTGCCGGACGGCACCAGCGGTCATGTCTGGGCGCACGGCGTGCTGCGCGAGGGTATGCGCCAGCTGCCGCGCTGGTGGGTGGTGTTCTCGGCCAGCATGTTCGTGGTCGCCTTTTCCTACCTGTACCTGTTCCCCGGCTTCGGCAATCACAAAGGCGCGCTGAACTGGACGGCGCACGGCGAACTGGCCCGCAACGTGGCCGCCAATGACGCCAAACTCGCCCCGTTGATGGAGCGCCTCAAGATGTATCCGCTCGAACAGCTGGCCAGCGACCCGGCAGCCTTCCAGATGGGCAAGGTATTGTTCGAAGACAATTGCGCCGCCTGCCATCAGCGCAGCGCGAAGGGCACCGTGGCGCTCGGTGCACCCGATCTGAGCGACAACGACTGGCTCTACGGCGGCACCGGCAACGACATCATCACCTCGATCCACGATGGCCGCAGCGGCGTGATGCCGCCCTGGGCCAGCCTTGGCGCGGACAACGTGAAGAACCTCGCGCAATACGTGCTGAGCCTGTCAGGGTCTCCGCATGACGCGGCCAAGGCAGCCGCCGGCAAACCCATGTTCGCCACCTGTGCCGCCTGCCATGGTGCCGAAGGCAAGGGCAATCCGGCGCTGGGGGCGCCCAACCTCACCGATCACATCTGGCTCCATGGCGGCAGCGTGGCCGACATCGAGAAGACCATCGGCGAAGGTCGCCAGGGTCGCATGCCGGCGTGGAGTCCGCGTCTGTCCGATGACCAGGTCCACATGGTCGCCGCCTACGTCTATCAGCTGTCGCATCAGGCCGATGCAAGCCGCCCATGACGTCACTGCCCGCACCTCATCGGCCTGGTATCGCCAGCCGGTGCTGTGGTTGGGCATCGCCATTTTCGTCGCCTCGCTGGCGGGTTGCGTCTGGATGATCGTGCTGGGCGTGCACCATGCCGACACGCCGCTGGAAACTTCGCATACCGTCTTCGGCGTACCGGTCAGCGCGCATAGCAGTCTCCACCCGCCGCCGCGATGAACGCGAACGCGGCATGGGCGAATCCGCAGCTGGCAGCGCAGGTGTTGCGCAGCCGCCGCGACGGCTGCAGCGAAATCGCGCTGCGGGTTGAGTCGTTGCACGACCCCCGCCGGGTCCTGTGGCTGGAGCAACGCATCCATGCGCTGCCCGGCGTCCACCGCGTCGGCATCGACCGCACCGCACGCTGCGTGCGGATCGTGTGGGACACGCAGCGCACCTCGCTGCCCACCCTGCTCGACAACTTCGCCGCCGCGAACTGCCCGGCGCAACCGCTGCAGCGCGACAGCATCGACGACGCCCGCTCGCACGAGCAGCACGATGCGCTGAAGCGCCTGCTGGTCGCCGGCATGTGCGCGATGCAGGTGATGACGTACGCCTTCGTGATCTACATCGGCGTGGTCGATTTCGTCGACTTCAGCACGCGCAACCTGTTCCGCTGGCTCGGCCTGATCACCACCGTGCCGCTGGTGTTCTATTCGGCGCAACCGTTCTTCGCCGGCGCCTTCCGCGAGCTGCGTGAACGCCGGCTCGGCATCAACCTGCCGGTGGCGCTGGCGGTGGCGGCGGTGTTCCTCGCCAGCACGCTGAACACCTTGCGCGGCAGTGGCGAGATCTACTTCGATTCGGTGAGCATGTTCGTGTTCCTGCTGCTCGGCGCACGCTACCTCGAGCTGCGTTCGCGCCATCGCAGCGGCGCGCTGGGCGACGCGATGATCGATGCATCGCCCCTGCTGGCGCAGCGGCGGCACGCCGATGGTGCGCTGGAAACCGTCGCCGCGATCACCCTCCTGCGCGGCGATCGCGTGCACATCGCCGAGGGCGCCACGGTACCGGCGGATGGCGTGCTGGAAAGTGCGGAGGCACAGGTGGATGAAGCGCTGCTGTCGGGCGAATCCCGCCCGGTGCAGCGCCGGTGTGGCGAACGGTTGATGGCGGGCAGCGTACTGCTGTCCAGCCCCGCCGACATGCGCGTGGAGCAAAGCGGCGACACCACCACGGTGGCGCGGCTGGGCGCGCTGGCCAGCCGCGCACGACAGGCACGCACATTGATCGCCGGCAGCGACCGCGAGATCGGCCGCTTCGTCGCCCGGGTGCTGCTGTTGACCGTGTTTACGGCGCTGGGCTGGCTGCTGGTCGAGCCTGCCCGCGCGTTCGAGGCGGCGGTGGCGGTGCTGGTGGTGGCCTGCCCTTGTGCGTTCGCATTGACCCGTCCAGCCACACTGACCCGTGCGCTCGGCGTGCTGGCTGCTCGCGGCGTACTCGTCACCGACGGCGCCGCCCTGACCACGCTGGCGAGGGTGGACCACGCGCTGTTCGACAAGACCGGCACACTGAGCGTGCCGCGCCTGGACCGGCGCGCTGTCGTCCCGCTGCGCGGCGATACGCCGGAACAGGTCCTGCAACTGGCCGCCGCGCTGGCACACGAAAGTTCTCACCCGCTGGCCCGTGCGCTGGCCGACGTGGCGCGTGAACATGCGCAGCCATGGCGCGCACAGTCCGTGCAGGTCAGCGCCAGTGCCGGCATCAGCGGGCAGATCGACGGCCGCCTGCTTCGTCTGGGCCGCGCCGATTTTGCGCTCGCCGCCAGCGGCCAGCCGGTAACCGCCGCGACGGCCGAGGCCTTGATGCTGGCCGATGCGCAGGGCGCCATCGCGGCGTTTTACCTGGACGAACAACCGCGCCAGGATGCGCGCCACATGCTCGACACGCTGCGCGCCGATGGCATCACGCCGGTGATCGCCAGCGGCGATACGGCAGCGCGCGTTGCCGCGCTGGCCCGCCGTCTGGGTGTCGACGACTGGCGCGCGCGCCAGTCGCCCGCCGACAAGCTTGAGCGGCTGCTGGCGGCTCGCCGCAACGGCCACCTTACGCTGGCTGTCGGCGACGGCAGCAACGACGCGCCGATACTGGCCGGCGCCGACGTTTCCGCCGCGCTGGCCTCCGGTACCGAACTGGCCCAGGCGCACGCCGACCTGCTGTTGCTGGATGGACGTCTGGACGGCCTTGTCGATGCGCGCGTGATCGCCCGCCAGGTGCAACAGGTGATGACCCAGAGCCGGCGCTGGGCGCTGCTGTACAACCTGTGCGCCGTGCCGTTCGCCGCATTCGGCTTTGTGCCGCCGTGGCTTGCCGGCATCGGCATGTCGCTGAGCTCGCTGGTGGTGGTGCTCAACGCGTTGCGCGTCGGCCGCCACACCGCATCCGACCGTCCGGACGCTGCTCTTCCGGTGTCGCGCCCGCGCGAGCTGCGCGCATGAACATCCTGCTGGTGTTGATTCCGGTCACGGTACTGGTGCTGCTGGTGGCGGTGGGGCTGTTCTTCTGGGCGGTGAACCACCAGCAGTTCGATGACCTGGACAGTCCCGCGATGCTGCCATTGCTGGACCAGCCGGCAGCGGAAAAGCCGGCCGCCAGGCCATCGCAAGAACCGCCCGCCGGTTGAGAAAGTCGCCGCCGGGTTTCTACGATCTCCGGCGCAACGCGGCCTGCAGCAGCCGTTGCTGAAGCCGGTCGGACCATCGGCCCGGCGCACTGAATCCCATCCGCGCAAGCGCCTCGTACTCTCCCGTCACCGGCGCGCCGGGACGAAGCGCCGCGCGCAGCAGCCGCAGCCTGCCGCGCCAGTTGCTGCTGCCGGCCTTCAACCAGTTCAGCGCCGGCAGCAGGCGCTGCTCGACCTCGGTGAAATCACTGCCGAACGGAAACTTCGGTAGCAGGCCGTTCTGCTGGAACGGGATCAATGCCTCGCGCAGATAACGCGGACGATGTTTGCGCCAGCCCGCGGGTATCACGAAATCCGCGGCCAGCTTGCCGTGCGCCTTCGCCTGGGCGCACAACGCATCGAGAAAGCGCGCGTCGCTGATCGCCAGCATCGCCTCGATGCACTCGCTGTCGCTCTTGCCGCGCAGGTCGGCGACGCCGTATTCGGTCACGTAGATGTCGCGCAGATGGCGCGGAATGGTGGTCTGCGCGTAGTTCCAGTGGATATTGCTTTCGATGCCGCCGCGAACCTGCCGGGTGGCGCGCAGCAGCAGTACCGAGCGACCATCCGGCAATTCGTGCGCC
This sequence comes from Rhodanobacter sp. UBA5168, assembly GCA_002413455.1. Taxonomy (GTDB): domain Bacteria; phylum Pseudomonadota; class Gammaproteobacteria; order Xanthomonadales; family Rhodanobacteraceae; genus Rhodanobacter. The sequence continues at coordinate 25,852 of DHXA01000101.1, forward strand.
ATCGACACGAAGTTGTACTGGCCGCCGACACCGCTGACCACCGCACCGTCGTCCAGCGTGTCGGACGCCGCTGCACCGAGCAGGGTCGCCATCATGCAGGTGTTGAAGAAACGCGCACCGCGCCGCTGCAGCATCGCCAGCGCCTGGTGATCGCCATACAGCTGGTTGACGTTGGACACCGCGCACATGTCGATCGCATCGGGATCGGCCGCCTCGGTGGCATCGAGCCATTCGTACAGTTCGCGCGAGCCCAGGAAAAACGCTCCGCGCAGGTAGTGTCCGCCGGGCACATCGGCCGCCAGCCGGCCGGCGGCCGAGGCGCGTTCGAGCGCCAGGTTGTCCCAGCTGCGCCGCTTCAGGATGCCGCCACGCTGCAGATGCATGAAGCCGTCCATCACCATTTCGCTGGCGCCGTACAGGCCGGTGTCGAACGCCGCCAGGCCGCCCATCCATCCGGCGAGCGCGTGCGTGGCACCGCCGCGGTCCAGCGCCACCAGCGCGCGCCGCCACATGGTGTTGTCCTGCTGGCGCAGCAGCAGCGCCTTGACCAGTGCGTCGGAGAGCGCGCCGATGCCGACCTGCAGGCAGCCACCATCCTTGACCAGCGCACTGGCATGCAACCCCAGCGCGTATTCGGCCAGGTCGACGGGCGACCGCGGCAGCGCGAACAGCGGCGGCGAAGTTTCCGGACGCAGCTCGACATCGAAATAAGCTTCCGACACCTCGGCATTGCCGCTCAGGTACGGCAGGTCCGGATGCACCACCGCCACGCACATCGGCCGTTGCTTGCCGGCGAGCTGCACCTGGCGCAGGAAATCAAGGGTCAGGTCGGGGTTGCACGACAGGCTGTAGCGCACGCCCTCGGGCCCTTCGCGACGCGCCACCAGTTGCACCAGCACATTGATGTCCTGCACCACCAGATCGCGGGCGACGTGGGTGTAGTTCTGACTGATGTAGCTGCGCTGCGCGCTGCCCGAATGCAGCAGCGTGCCGGATTGCAGGTAGAACTCGTGCACCTCGACATTCGGCGGCAACGCGTCGTGCGCCTGATCGAGCGCGTACTGCGGATCGACCTGATCGGCGCCGAAGTGACGCTCGAGGAACGGCCCGAGAAAACGCTGCTCCAGCCCCGGCGCCGGTTTTGGCCGGGTCAGCGACAGCGCGGTGTACAGGCGCAGCGAGCGGTTGCCATCGGCGCCGGTGAGCCGATATAGCGCGTTGAGCAGCCCATGCGGCTTGCCCAAACCCAGCGGCGCGGCAATGCGCAGGTCCGGCCCCAATTCTTCGGCAAGGAAATGCGCGCAGGCATCGGTGTCGGTATATCGGTGCTCGATCGGCATGCGAAAGATCATGCCAGAAGCTTGCCAAAGACAGCATGCGAACAAGGCATCGCCTAAACTCGGACCATGCCCACGCCATTGATCCCATCCACACCGAGTCGCCTGCTGGCGGAACAGGCGCTGAGCCGCACCGCCGGTGCGCCTCTGTTGAACGGCAACGCCGTGGAATTGCTGATCGATGCCGCCGCCCATTACGACGCGTGGCTGGCAGCGATTCGCGGCGCGCGGCAGCGCGTACTGCTGGAGAGCTACATCATTCGCGACGACGAGGTCGGCCGGATGTTTCGTGATGCGCTGGTGGAGCGCGCCCAGGCTGGTGTGTTTGTCGCGGTGGTGGCCGACTGGGTCGGTTGCCTGGGCCAGTCACGCAACTCGTTCTGGGCACCCTTGCGCGCCGCTGGCGGTGAGGTGCGCGTGTTCAATCCGCCCCAGCTGGGACAACCGTTCGGATGGATCAGCCGTGACCATCGCAAGCTGCTGGTGGTCGATGGCCTGCTCGGCTTCCTGTCCGGTGTGTGCATCAGTGCGAAATGGCTGGGCGACCCGAGCCGTGACGTGCCGCCATGGCGCGACACCGGCGTGGCCCTGCGCGGGCCGGCCGTGGCCGAGCTGGAAGCCGCCTTTGCGCAAAGCTGGAACGAAACCGGTGTCGCCCTGCGGCAGTTTGTGCCCCTGCCGGAGCCTGCCATACCGGCCGGCGACATCTCGCTGCGGCTGATCGCCACCCAGCCGGCCACGGCCGGCATGTACCGACTCGATCAGCTGATCGCCGCGATGGCGCGCAAGACGCTGTGGCTCACCGACGCCTATTTCGTGGGCATTGCACCCTACGTGCAGGCGCTGGTGGCAGCTGCGCGCGATGACGTGGACGTGCGTTTGCTGGTGCCCGGCAGCAGCGACATTCCGGCGGTGGCCAGCATGTCGCGTTCGGGCTATCGACCGCTGCTGAAAGCCGGCATCCGCGTGTTCGAATGGAACGGCTCGATGCTGCATGCCAAGACCGCGGTCGCCGACGGGCAATGGGCGCGGGTCGGTTCGTCCAACCTGAACATCGCCAGCTGGCTGAGCAACCGCGAACTCGACGTGGCAGTCGAGGACGCCGGTTTCGCCGGCCAGCTCGCCGCGCAGTACGAACGCGATCTCGACAACGCCACCGAGATCGTGCTTGCCCCGCGCCGGCATGGCAGCAGCGAACGGGTGCGCAGCAGCCAGGAACGGCCGCGGATGCGTCGCGGCGGCGGCAGCTCCGGCCGAACCGCCGCCGGCGCGCTGCGCATCGCCAACAACGTCGGCGCGGTGCTGACCAACCGACGCGTGCTCGGCGACACCTCGAGCGGGCCGCTGTTCATCGGCACGTTGATACTGGTAGTGCTGGCATTGATCGCGATCCTGTGGCCGGCGTGGATCGGCTGGCCGTTCGGCATGGTGGCGGGCTGGTTTGCGCTCAACCTGGGCATCCGCGCCTGGCGCGTGCGCAGGCGTCGCTGGCGCAATTTGCGTGAAGCGGAAGACGACTGAGCGTCGCGACAACGCTTGATGTTCCGCCTGCACTTCAACCGTCAAGCGGATGTTTTCACACAATTTGATTGCCTCTGCGTGCTAGGCTCCCGCCCTTATGCACGCGCCGTTCGACGACACCACGCCTCGCCACGTCCTGACCCCCAGCTCGCTCAACCGGCTGGTGCGCGACCTGCTGGGCGACGCGCTGCCGCAGGTGTGGATCGAGGGTGAGCTGTCGAACGTGGCGAAACCCGGCTCCGGGCATCTGTACTTCACCCTGAAGGACAGCGGCGCGCAGGTGCGTTGCGCGATGTTCAAGCTGAAGGCCTCCGCGCTGCGCTTCCGCCCGGTCGACGGCATGCAGGTGCTGCTGCGTGCGAAGGTCGGCCTGTACGAGCCGCGCGGCGAATTCCAGCTGATCGCCGAATACATGGAGCCGGCCGGCGAAGGCGCCCTGCAGCGCGAGTTCGAACAGCTCAAGGCGAGGCTCGCTGCGGAAGGGCTGTTCGAACCCCATCGCAAGCGCACCCTGCCCGGCTATCCGCGGCGCATCGGCGTGATCACCTCGGCCACCGGTGCGGCCGTGCGCGACGTGCTGAGCGTGCTGGCGCGGCGCTGGCCGCTGGCCGACGTCGAGATATTGCCGGTGCCGGTGCAGGGCCGCGAGGCACCGCCGGCGATTGTCGCGATGCTCAACAAGGCATCCACCAGCGGCCGCTACGACGTACTGCTGCTGACCCGCGGCGGCGGCTCGCTGGAAGACCTGTGGGCATTCAACGAGGAAGCGGTGGCGCGGGCCATCCATGCCAGCGCGGTACCCGTGGTTTCCGCCGTCGGTCACGAGATCGACTTCAGCATCGCCGACTTTGTCGCCGACCTGCGTGCACCCACACCGTCGGCCGCGGCCGAATTGCTGGTGCCCGATGCGGTAGCGATCGGCCGTCATCTGCAGCAGCTGCAACAACGCATGCTTACCTTGCAGCAGCGTCAGCTGCAGGCACAGTCGCAACGGCTCGACCACCTGCTGGCCCGGTTGCAGACCCAGCGGCCGCAGGCGCGCCTGCAACACGACCACGAACGACTGCTGCATCTGCAGCGTCGTTTGACTGCCGTACTGCGCGAACAAAGCCAGCTTCGCCACACCCGGCTGGAACGGCTGCATGCGCGACTGCTGGCGCAACACCCGCGCGCACGGCTACCATTGCTCAGCCGCCGGCTCGCCGAACAGAATCTGCGCCTGCGCCGCGCGATCATGCACGTGCTCGAACGCCAGCAGATCAACTTGCGCCATGCCGGCCATGCACTGCACGCGGTGAGCCCGCTGGCCACGCTGGAGCGCGGCTACGCCATCGTGTTCGACGCCAATGGCCAGGTGCTGCGTTCGGCAAAGCATGTCGCCGTCGGTACGCCCTTGCGCGCCCGCCTCGCCGATGGCGAACTGCCGCTGCGCGTCAGCGAAGACTGAGCGGCTCACGTTCGCTGAACATCGAGCGCATTTATGCTTGATGCGATGCCATCAACGACGAATGCCATGCTCAGGAAAAGCTACCCCTACTATCTCGCCAACCAGCCGCAGCAGCCGAACACCGATCTGGCCGTGCTGGACAAGTACAGCGGCAAGATCGCCACCCGGGTCGCGGTACCGGATGCAAAGGCCGTCGAAAAGGCCATTGCCGCGGCAGTCAAGGCCACCGTGCCGATGCGCAACTTCAAGCCCTGGGCACGCCAGGCCGTGCTGCAGCACTGCGCGCAGCGTTTCGCCGAACGCCGCGACGAACTGGCCGAGGCGTTGTGCATCGAGGCCGGCAAGCCGATCAGGGACTCCGCCGGCGAGGTGACCCGGCTGATCGAGACCTTCCGCATCGCCGCGGAAGAAGCCGTGCGCATCAACGGCGAGACGCTGAACCTGGAACTGGCCAGCCGTCTGGACGGCTATCACGGATACACCAGGCGCGTGCCGCTGGGGCCGGTGTCGTTCATCACGCCGTTCAATTTTCCGCTGAACCTGGTCGCGCACAAGGTGGCGCCGGCGATCGCGGCCGGCTGTCCGTTCGTGCTGAAGCCGGCGGAGAAGACTCCGATCGGCGCGCTGATCATCGGCGAGGTGCTGGCCGAAACCGACCTGCCGAAAGGCGCGTTCTCGATCCTTACGCTCGACGGCAAGCACGCCGCGCCGCTGGTCGAGGACGAGCGCTTCAAACTGCTGTCATTCACCGGCGGCCAAGTCGGCTGGGAGCTGAAGGCCCGCGCCGGCCGCAAGAAGGTCGTGCTGGAGCTGGGCGGCAACGCGGCCTGCATCGTCGATGCCGACCAGGGTCCGCATCTGGATCGGGTAGTCGAGCGGCTGGTGTTCGGCGCGTTCTACCAGTCCGGCCAGAGCTGCATCGGCGTGCAGCGCATCTACGCGCATGCCGACGTCTACGATGCGCTGAAAAGGAAACTGGTCGCGGCCACGAAAAAGCTCAAGGCCGGCGATCCGAAGAAGAAGGACGTGTTCCTCGGCCCGATGATCGACGAAGCCGCGGCCGAGCGCCTGCACGGCTGGATCGTCGAGGCGAAGAAGGCCGGCGGCAGGGTATTGTGCGGCGGCAGGCGCGACGGCAACATGCTTGAAGCGACGCTGATGGAGAACGTGCCGGTCGACGCGAAGGCGAACCGCATGGAGGCATTCGGCCCGTTCGCCCTGCTTGCGCCGTTCGTAAAATTCGACGATGCCGTCGCGATGGTCAACGACTCCGACTTCGGCCTGCAGGCTGGCGTCTTCACCGACAGCCTCGACCACGCGATGCGCGCATGGAACGAACTGGAACAGGGCGGCGTGATCGTCAACGACATTCCCAGCTTCCGCGTCGACAACATGCCGTACGGCGGCATCAAGCTGTCGGGACTGGGCCGCGAAGGCGTCCGCTACGCGATCGAGGACATGACCGAGGTGCGGCTGATGGTGATGCGCCAATCGTGAATCGAGCGCCTAGGCGTTGCCGGCAGCACCGCGCAACTGCTCCACATCGCGCAACGGCGGTGCACCGTACAGCCGGCTGTACTCGCGACTGAACTGCGACGGGCTCTCGTAACCCACCCGATGCGCCGCCGAGGCCACGTCGCAGCGCTCGGTCAGCAGCAGGCGCCGCGCCTCCTGCAGGCGCAACTGCTTCTGGTACTGCAGCGGGCTCATCGCGGTGATCGCACGGAAGTGATGATGCAGCGACGAGGAGCTCATGTTGACCGTGCCGGCCAGCTCGTCGATGCGCAGCGGCTGGTGATAGTGGTTCTTCAGCCAGTCGATCGCGTGGGAGATCTGGTGGCTGCGGCTGCCAACGGTGGCCACATGGCGCAGACGTGCCCCCTGCTCCCCGGTAAGCAGTCGATACAGCAGCTCGCGCTCGATCAGAGGCGCCAGCACCGACAGATCCTTCGGCGTGTCGAGCAGTCGCACCAGGCGCAGCACGGCGTCCATCAAATCGTCGCTGACCGGGCTGACCGAGATGCCCAGGCCGGCCGTGCCCGACGGTTCGGGCAGGTCGGCATCGGCCAGCAGCTCACCGATACGGCGGGTATCGAAGCGCAGCATCGCGCAGAGGTAGGGCCTGTCCGCGCTGGCGTCGATCACCTGCGAGGCTACTGGCAGGTCGATCGAGGTGACGAGGTAGTTGGCCTGGTCGTAACGGTAGGGCTCGTCGCCCAGCAGCACCTGTTTCGCACCTTGCGCCACCAGCGCCAGACCCGCTTGGTAGATGGCGCAAACCTGCGCGCCGGGCATGCCCGCACGAAAGAAGGTCAGTGCCGGCAGCGCCGTCGCGTGGTGACCGTCGATGCCGGTCGATCGGTCAATGATGGCTGCCAATTCCTCGCGGTCGCGTTGCAGGCGAGCGCTCGGTTCGGTTGTCGAAAAGTCAGGTTTCATCGCAATGGCACGGCACACGGGGAAGCGCCAGATTGCCCGTTACTGCAAGCTGGCGCGAGTGTACAGACATCGCTTTGCAGGATCAGGCAAGGATCTCGCAGGATCCGGCTACCGGCGTTCACGCCCGGCTGCGCATACTTCCAGACCTCGGCGCCCCTTTCCTCCATCCCCTTCCCAAAGGAGAAACGCATGCCCCTGAACATCCGCGGTTACGCAGCCCAGTCCGCCACCAGCCCGGTCGCACCGCACCATTTCGAACGGCGCGATCCGCGACCCGACGACGTGGTGGTCGACATCCTTTATTGCGGCGTCTGCCATTCGGACATCCATCAGGCCCGCAACGAGTGGAACAACAGCCTGTATCCGATGGTGCCCGGCCACGAGATCATCGGCCGGGTCAGCGCGGTCGGCGCCGAGGTCGGCAAATTCAAGGTCGGCGACATGGTGGGCGTGGGCTGCATGGTCGATTCATGCCAGCACTGCAGCTCCTGCGTGCAGGGCCTGGAGCAGTATTGCCTCGAAGGCGCCACCTGGACCTACAACGGCACCGATCGCCGCGATGGCCTGCCGACCTTCGGCGGTTACTCCGAGCGCATCGTGGTATCGGACAAGTTCGTGGTGACCATCTCGGACAAGCTCGATCCGAAATCCGCTGCGCCGTTGCTGTGCGCGGGCATCACCACCTGGTCGCCGCTGCGCCATTGGAAGATCGGCAAGGGCAGCAAGGTGGCGGTGATCGGCCTGGGCGGTCTCGGCCACATGGGCCTGAAATTCGCCAAAGCGCTGGGCGCCGACGTCACCCTGTTCACCCGTTCGCCGGGCAAGGAAGACGAGGCGCGCCGGCTCGGTGCCGATCACGTGGTGCTGTCCACCGATCCTGATCAGATGAAGGCAGTCGGTGGCCAGTTCGATTTCATCCTCGACACCGTGCCGAACCCGCACGATCTCAATCCCTATCTGCTGACCCTGGCGCTCGATGGCGTGCACTGCATCGTCGGCCAGCTGCAGCCGCTGGATCCGCCGGTGAACGCAGGCGCGCTGATCTTCGGTCGTCACTCGATCACGGGTTCGGGTATCGGCGGCATCGCCGAGACGCAGGAGATGCTGGATTTCTGCGCCGAACACGGCATCAGCAGCGACGTGGAAATGATCGATATCCAGGACATCAATCATGCCTATGAGCGCATGCTCAAGAGCGACGTGCGCTATCGCTTCGTGATCGATCTGGCCTCGCTGCGCAAGGCGGCCTGACAAGGCCTGCCCGGTTCCTAAAGCGAGCCGGGCTTCGTCGCCTGCACGTTCCAGCCCATCGCGTTGTACCAGTGGTAACGCGCGATGCCTGCGTATTCGTGCAGAGCCACGTCGGTCATGGTGAAGTTGTACGCCAGCGGCAGCCAGGACATCTCGCCGTCCACGTAATCCGCCCGCACTGGCGTCGCCTGGATGCCGAAGTGCGTGAAGTACAGCATGCCGCGGCGCAGATGAAAGCCTGAGGAGACCAGCAACACGCGGTCGGCGCCCCAGGATTTCAGCAGCGGCGCGCTGAACTGTGCGTTCTGCCAGGTATTCATGCTGCGCGATTCCAGCAACAGATCGGCCGCATCGACGCCGAGCCGCTGCAGGTCGTCGGCATAGACTGCCGCTTCCGACTCGCCCAACCGCCGCGCATCGCCGCCACTCACTTCGACCTTGCAGAGCCTACCGGTTTGCCGGCAGGCGCGATACAGCATCGCCGTCTTGCCGATGCGCCCATACGCGGCGAGGTTCGCTTCCACGCGCCCGTTGCCCGTGCGCACCGTGCCGGCACCGAGCAGCACGATCGCGTTGCGCTGGCCCCAGGCGATCGGCGCGTCCGCTGCGGCATACGATTGCAGCCGGTTCAGCAACCAGATCGGCACAGGCCCGCAGCCGATCGCCAGCCACATGACCACCACCAGCGCCAGCAACGTGCGGCTGCACCGACGCCACGCCAGGAACGCCAGCACGATCGCCAGCAGCACGAGGATGAGCAGCACATTCAGGGTCATAGGCACCGTCGGCTTTTTTGAAATGTCAGGAATGAGGCCCGATTATGCCGGGCACAACCAGCGCCGACGGCAAATACCTGCTGTTACGTTGCGCGACTTTGGTTAGGCTGGGCCATCGCAGCAGGAGCGGGCCATGACCACTCTCGTCTTCGTCCACGGCTGGAGCGTCACCAGCACATCGACCTACGGTCAGTTGCCACAGCAATTGCAACAGCAGGCAGCGGCCGCGGGACTGACGCTGACGCTCACCGACATCTGGCTGTCGGAATACGTGAGCTTCGATGACGCGGTGACCATGGCTGATCTGGTGCGGGCGTTCGACCACGCCTTGCGTGACCTGCATCTGCTCGACGCCAGCTTCGCCTGCATCACCCACTCCACCGGCGGCCCGGTGGTGCGCGAGTGGTTGCGCGCGCAACGCGACAAGCCCGCCACGCACAGCACGATCAAGCTCAGCCATCTGGTGATGCTGGCCCCGGCGAATTACGGCTCGGCGCTGGCACAACTCGGCAAGGGCATGCTCGGCCGGCTCAAATCCTGGTTCGCCGGCGTGGACCCGGGTCAGCGCATCCTCGACTGGCTGGAGCTGGGCAGTGCCGAATCGCTGTCGCTCAACCTCGACCACATCCATAGCGGCGATCCCGTCGTGCACGGACAATTCCAGTTCGTGCTGGTCGGGGATCGTCCGGATCGCTCGCTGTACGATCATCTCAACAGCTACACCGGCGAGGATGGTTCCGATGGCGTGGTGCGCCTGGCAGCGGCCAATCTCAACGCCCATCACGCCGTGCTGTCGCCGCACACCATGGCGGCTCAGGGCGGCATCGATGCACTGGCACTCACCCTCAACCGCGGACCGCGCTGTGCGTTCAAGCTGATCGCCGGTGCCGCCCATTCCGGCACCGCCCAGGGCATCATGGCCAGCGCGGCGCCCGCTACGGTGCAGGCGATCCTGCGCTGCCTGACGATCCGCTCGGCCGTCGATTACAGCACCCTCTGCGACGCGTTCGACCGCGAGAACGCGAGCCGCGACGCGAACAAGGTGGAACTGGAACCGGCCGGACCGTTCGCCCCGCGCGTGCACATCCACGACCCGCGCAGCCTGCTGATCGTGCGGCTTACCGATGAGGCCGGCGAACCATTGACCGGCAGCGGCTTCCTGCTCACCGCCGGGACGCAGGCCAGTGCCGACCTGATGCCCAACGGCTTCATGCTCGACCGCCAGGCCAACTCGAAGAGCCGCACCACCATTTCGCTGTTCCTCGATTACAGCCTGCTGGCCGGCGACGCCCGCGTGGCCGATCCGCGCAACACCCGCAAGACGCTGCGCCCGGCCACGGCCAGCCACCGCCCCTACGGCGCCAGCGTGCAACCCATCGACCTCGACGGCCTGGTCCATCACGCGCTGGCGGTCACTGCCGCCAGCGACGATCTGTTCGGCGTGCTGGGCCCGCACCAGACCACCGTGCTGGACGTGGTGCTGCCACGCAAGATCCACGAAGGCGTATTCCGCCTGACCGGAAACCTGGCACCGCACGATTTCAGCAAGCCGGTGCCGGGAGCAGTCATCGGCTGAACGACAGAGCTGGTCATCGTGGTCCGCTCCAACGCGGTTAAGCTGTGACGTGCACACTGCCCATCCTTCGCGTACGCCGACCCCACCTGGCATGCAAAAGAAACCGATCTTCTTCGACCCCACCGGCCGGCGCGCCACCCATGTCTCGCGATTCGCGCTGGCCGCCGGCGTGATCAGCACGCTGTTCGTCGTGGCGTGCGCCCTCAGCCTGTTCGTGGGGCCGAACATGAGTGGGCTGCACCTCGGCGGACAAGGCAAGACACGGCGCGCACTGACCGGCGTGAAGGCGGCCGCACCGGAACTGCTGAAGCCGGCGGCCAAGCTGGCGGCAGAAGTGCGTGCCCGCCAGAAATTGCTGCATCCCCCGCACACGCGCGTCAGCAAGGGTGCCGGCGTGCACATGCCGCCGCCCTCCTTGGACAAGCCCGCCGATCGCCCGCTGGCGATCGGCTTCTACGTCAACTGGGACGACAGCAGCTATCCATCGCTGAAGCGCGCACTGCCCACGCTGGACTGGGTGATCCCCACCTGGATGAGCGTGAGCGGCCCCGACATGGCGCTGCACACCGACATCGATGCCAAGGCGCTGAACCTGATCCGCGCACAGAAGCCGTCCACGCCGATCCTGCCGCTGCTGCAGAACGCGGTGAACAGCAACTGGGATGGCCCGGGCCTGGCGCGCATGCTGGCCGACCCCGCCACGCGGCAGGCACGCATCGCGCAAATCGTCGCGTTTCTCGCCGCCAACCGCCTGCAGGGCGTGACGGTCGACTTCGAGGAAGTACCCGAGAGTTCCCAAAAGGACCTCAAGGCATTCCTGTCCGAACTCAACGACGCATTCGACCCGCACGGCTGGGGCATCGTGTTGTCGGTGCCGTTCGACGATGCCGCGTGGGATTACGCCGGCTACGCCGACATCGTCGACTTCGAGCTGCTGATGGCCTACGACGAGCATTGGGCCGGCAAGGACCCCGGCAGCATCGCCAGCGAAGACTGGTTCGAGAGCACCCTCGACAAGCGCATGAAGGTACTCGATCCGGACCAGACCATCGTGGCGATCGGCAGCTACGGCTACGACTGGACCCACGGTCAGAACGCCGAGGCGCTCACCTTCCAGGACGCCATGGACCGCGCCAGCGATGCGCAGGCCGACATCGCCTTCGATCCCGACACCCAGAACCCGCACTTCTCCTATAGCGAGGACGACGGCACCACGCATCAGGTCTGGTTTCTCGACGGCGTCACCGCATACAACCAGATCCACGCCGCCGACGACTACAAGCCCTACGGTTACGCGCTGTGGCGGCTGGGCTCGGAGGACCCCTCGATCTGGTCGGTGCTGGGCCGCAACTACGGCGCGGCCGCGCCAGAGCAACTGCGCACGATCGGTCAGGGTCAGGACATCGACATCGAGGGCCAGGGCGAGGTGCTGGAGATCGCCGCGGAACCCTCGCCCGGCGCACGCACCGTCGAGGTGGACAAGGACGACGCGAGCATCGATGACGAAAGCTACACCAGCCTGCCCAGCTCCTACGTGATCCAGCGCGCCGGCACGCTGCCGCACAAGATCGCGCTGACCTTCGACGACGGCCCCGATCCGGAGTGGACGCCGCAGATTCTGGACATCCTCAAGGCGAAACATGTGCCGGCGACGTTCTTCATCATCGGCGAGAACGCCGAGATGTCGCCCCGGCTGGTACAGCGCGAGGTGGACGAAGGCCACGACGTCGGCAACCACACCTTCACCCACCCGAACCTGGGCGACAGCCCGCCCGGCATGGTGGCACTGGAACTCAACGCCACCCAGCGGCTGTTCGAGGCGCTTACCGGCCGCTCGATGCGACTGTTCCGCGCGCCCTATTTCGGCGATGCCGAGCCGACTACCGCCGACGAGCTGGTGCCGATCCAGATCGCGCAGAAAATGGGCTACCTGTCGGTCGGCCTGCACGTGGATGCCGAGGACTGGCAGCGTCCCGGCGTCGATGCCATCGTCAACAATGTCGTCGCAGGCATCCAAACCACCAATCCCGATCGCAAGGGCCAGGTGGTGCTGCTGCACGATGCCGGCGGGGAACGCTCGCAGACGGTGGCCGCGCTGCCGCGCATCATCGACGGCCTGCGCGCACAGGGCTACGAGTTTGTCACCGTGTCGACCCTGGCGGGCCTTACCCACGAGCAGACGATGCCCGTGCTCGCCCCCGGATCGCTTTCGCGCTGGGCCGATCGCTCGGTGTTTCTCACCCTGGGACTGTTCGGCCATCTGCTGCGCTGGCTGCTGGTTTCCGCGATCACCCTGGGTGTGGCACGACTGCTGCTGCTCGGCGGCCTCGCCCTGCTCAACCGCGCACGCGAGCGACGTCGCATGGTGCCCGTGCTGGGTGACGATCCGCCGCTGGTGTCGGTATTGATCCCTGCGTACAACGAGGAAAAGGTGATCGCCACTTCGATCCGCCAGATCCTCAGGAGCCACTACAGAAATCTCCAAATCATCGTGGTCGACGACGGTTCCATCGATGCCACCTCGGCGGTGGTCATCGAGCACTACGCCGACGATCCGCGCGTGCGGCTCATCACCATTCCCAACGGCGGCAAGGCCCACGCAGTCAATACCGCGCTGCGCGAATCGAACGGTGCGGTGGTAGTGGCGCTGGACGCCGATACCCAGTTCGAACCGGACACCATTCCGCGGCTGGTACGCTGGTTTGCCGACCCCAAGGTCGGCGCCGTCGCCGGCAACGCGAAGGTCGGCAACCGGATCAACCTGATCACGCTGTGGCAGGCGCTGGAATACATCACCGCGCAGAATCTGGAACGCCGCGCGCTCGCCGCACTCGGTGCGATCACCGTGGTGCCCGGCGCCGTTGGCGCCTGGCGACGCGAAGCACTGGAACGGCTCGGCGGCTTTCCCGCCGATACGCTGGCCGAAGATCAGGACCTCACCATCGCCGTGCAGAAAGCCGGCTATCACACCCTGTTCGACAGCGGAGCCATCGCGTGGACGGAGGCGCCCGACACCGCCCGCGGCCTCGCCCGCCAGCGCTTCCGCTGGGCCTACGGCACCCTGCAATGCCTGTGGAAACATCGCGACGCCACTTTCCGCTCGCGCTATGGCGCGCTCGGCATGGTGGCGCTGCCGCAGGTATGGCTGTTCCAGATCCTGTTCTCGGTCGTGTCTCCACTGGTCGACCTGGTACTGGTGTGGCAGATCGTCAGCACCGGCCTGGATTACCTGCAGCACCGAGGTCAGTTCAACGACGAAAACCTGATGAAGATGCTGGTTTTCTACGCCGCCTTCATGGCCGTCGACCTCGCCGCCGCCGCGCTCGCCTTCGCGATGGAGAAGAAGGAGAAGTGGAGCCTGCTGTGGTGGCTCGTGCTGCAGCGCTTCGGCTACCGCCAGCTGATGTACTACGTGGTGGTGCGCTCGGTATGGACGGCTATTCGCGGCCCCTCGGTAGGCTGGGGCAAGCAGGAACGCAAGGCGACCGTGCACACCAGCGAGGAACTGAAATCGTGAGCGGTGCGCCGGCGACCCTCAATTCGCCAGCGGCTCGGCCAGCATGGGCCGACGCACGCTCAACGCGGTACCCGCCGCCGCCACGATGATCATCACGATGGCCAGCCATTGCAGCACGCTGAGCCGTTCGTCCAGCAATGCCACGCCAGCTACCGCCGCGATGGCCGGCTCCAGACTCAACAAGGTGCTGAACGTGCGCGCCGGCAAACGGGTCAGCGCGACCATCTCCAGCGAATACGGCAGCGCCGAGCTGAGCACCGCCACGCCCAACGCATACGGCAACAGCGTTGGCGACAGCAATGCGCTGCCGGCATGCGCGACACCGAACGGGATCGCCAGCAACGCACCGATCGACGTGCCCAGCGTCACCGCGTCCACGCCGTAGGCCGCTCCGGCCTTCTTCCCCAGCACGATATACAACGCCCAGCCCACACCGGCGGCCAGCGCGTACATCACGCCAACCGGATCGAGCGACTGCATCTGCCCGCGCAAAGGCAGCAACAGGGCCAGCCCTGCCACCACCAGCGCGATCCAGACGAAGTCGAGCCACCGCCGCGAGCCGAACAGTGCCAGCGCCAGCGGCCCGGTGAACTCCAGCGCCACCGCGATGCCCAGCGGTATCGTTCGCAGCGACATATAGAACACCAGGTTCATCGCACCCATGGAGAGGCCATATCCCCATAGCGCGCGCCAGTCGCGCTGACCAGTGTTCTGACCAGCGCTGGACCGCCGCCACGGCCGCCGCCACAGCAGCAGGATCAACGCACTGAGCCCCAGCCGATAGGCGGTGGCGCCCTGTGCACCGACCAAGGGAAACAGGTGCTTGGCCAGCGACGCGCCACACTGGTACGAGACCATGCTGATCAACAGCATGCCGACCGCGAGCGCGACTGGAGCAACGGTGGAACGTGATGACATGAGCGCAGCCATGGCGAGAGACCTGTCCATGATGCTCGAACACCCCGGCGAAACCCACCATCCAGGCTGCCTCGCTGTCACCATTGCTGACGGTGCGTGACAGCAATGTGCGGCACGACCCGCCGGAGGATGCATGGATGCCTGGACTCCCGCTGCCTAAGCGGTTGTCAGTGTGTTGCATCAACCAGCTGAATCCACCGTTTCGGCTACCTCCAGCGAATGCACTACGTAGTGGTGCGTTCAGTGTGGACGGCTATCCGCGGACCGTCAGGCGGATGGAGCAAGCAGGAGCGCAAGGCAACGGGGAGTGCCCGAGACGTGCTGAAGCCACGAGTGGTGTCGGCGGCCTTGAAAGGCTGCTCCAGCCAGCACCATCTGCTGCTCATCACCCTGATTCCGCAACGTCTGCTTTCGGCACCGAGGTCATCGATCATGCGAGAAAACACCACCTGCCTATTTGACTGGACCCACCGCCATCTGCGCTAAGATGGCCTGGTCATGCGCAAGCGCTTTCACATCAGCCGTCGCCGCCGCGTCCTTTGGACGGGGATCGTGCTGTTTTGCCTGTTGTTCCAGCAACTGGCCATGGCAGCCTACGTCTGCACGTTGCCCACCGCGCCGACCGACATTGTCATGACAGGCGATTGTGCGGCCATGGGTATGAGCGTGAGCTCTGCGGCGAAGACGCCGGCTTCGCACCACACAAGTGCGGATCCGCGCTGTGCCGAGCATTGCGCCAGCAATACCGCGTCGACGCACGATGCACGTCTGCCAACGGTTCCGCCGCTCCTGTTCGCATCCGCATTACCCACGCTGCTGGAAACGCTCGCGCAGGCATCCGATCAGGTCGCTCTGCCGAACACGACGCTGCATCGCCCCGACCCGCCGCCCACGTTGCGGTTCTGCTCCCTGTTGATTTAGCCATCCATCGTTAGCCGTCCATCGGCCGTGCACGCGCGGCTGTGCTGGTTTTCGATTGGAGCTCAACATGTTTTCCCGTCTCTTTGGTGTTCGCGTCCGTTCGGCGCGATATGCACGCTGGCTGTCGTTGGTTGCGGCGTCGTTTTTCGTTTCACCGGCGTGGGCGCAGAGCCCAACCGCGCTGACGCTCGATGCGGCCATACATCAGGCGATCGAGAGCGCACCGATGCTGGAGGCACGTCGCGCCCAGTCGGAATCGGCCCGGCAGGAAGCCGCCCGTGCGGGTGCGTTGCCCGATCCCCAGCTCAGCATCGGCATCGACAATCTGGCGATCCAGGGACCGGGTGCGTTTACGGCTGGAGGCGACAGCATGACCATGCGCACCGTCGGCATCAGCCAGGCTTTGCCTTCGCGCAGCAAACGCCAGGCCGAACGAGCGATGGGTAGCGCCAATGCGGATTTGGCCATGTCGTCGGAAGTGACGGCTGCCTTGTCGATCCGGCAGCATGTGGCCGATGCCTGGATCGCCGCGTGGGGCGCGCACCGTGAAGCCATGATGCTGCAGTCCATGCGTCAGGCGTGGACGCAAGACGCGGCCGTGGCGAAAGCGCGGCTGCGTGGTGGCACCGGCAACGCGGCCCAAGTGCTCGCCGCTCGCATGGAATCCCTCGATCTGGAAAACCGCATCGATGAGGCAAAAGCACGCGAGGCCCAGGCCCGCGCGAGCCTTGCGCGCTGGCTGGGTTCGCCAGCCGATCAGCCGCTGGCCGGCGCACCGGACTTCGCCGCGCTGCCGCATGACAAGGTGTCCTTGCTGGCCAGTCTCGATCGTCAGGGCAACCTGCTGGGATGGCCTGCCCGGGAACAGGCTGCCGAGGCGGCTCTTGCCGCGGCACGCGCCGACAAGCATCCCCAATGGAATGTGGGCATGAGCTACGGCTCCCGCGTGCAGGGCTTGTCCGACATGGTGTCGTTGCAGGTCGGCGTGAGCCTGCCGCTGTTCACCCGAAACCGGCAGGATCGGGGCATTTCCGCGCGGGCGGCTGACCTCGATGCCGTGCATGCCGAACACGATGACGCACGCCGCCAGCAGACCGGGGCCATCCAGTCCGCTTGGGCGCAATGGCAGTCACTCGGCCAGCAAGTGCGCCGGCATCGCGACGAATTGCTTCCGCTGGCCAACGACCGCGTGGCCCTGGCACTCGCCGCGTACCGCGGCGGCGGTGACATCCAGCCCTTGCTGGAGGCCCGTCGCGACGAGATTGCCCACCACACCGATTACGTCCGCATGCAGGCGGAATACGGCCGTGCCTGGGCGGCACTGGCCTATCTGTTGCCAACTTCGGAGACGACGCCATGAAGCGCGCATTGATGATGCTCACCACCGCATTTCTGGTGGTCATGCTGCTGCTGATTGGTTACTTCGGCGGTCGCCATCATTCGCCGCCTCCTTTGCCGGCCGGCACCGCCGCTTCCCCGCCGGAAAGCGGCGATAAAAAAGTCCTGTACTGGTACGACACGATGGCGCCCCAGCAGCACTTCGACAAGCCGGGCCTGTCGCCGATGGGCATGCAGATGGTGCCCAAATATGCTGATAAGCGGCTGGCCGACGAAGGCGCCGCCAAGGATGTGGTCCGGATCGATTCGGCGACGGTGCAGAACCTGGGTGTACGTACCGTATCGGTCGAGCGTCGCGTACTGGCCTCCGCGATTCGGGTACCAGGCACGGTCACGTGGGATCTGCGGCAGGCCACCACGATCAGTGCGCGGGTCGACGCCGTCATTGACAAGCTCGATGTGCGTGCGCCGTACACGAAGGTCGCTGCCGGTGCGCCGCTGGCCGAGCTGCTTGCTCCGCAATGGAACAGCGCGCTGGCCGAATACGACGCGCTCCAACACGCACAGTCGGCCGACGCGAAAGACCTGCGCGCTGCCGCGCGGGAACGTCTGCGGGTGCTGGGCCTGACGCCGGCAGATATCCAGTCGTCGCGTCATGGCTCAGGTGCATCGATCACCCTGCATACACCGCAGGCAGGTGTCGTCACGACACTGGACGTGCGTGAGGGCCAGCGGGTTACCGCAGGCCAGACCCTGATGACCTTGAACGGTCTGTCCACGGTGTGGGTCGAAGCGGCACTGCCGCAAACCGCAGCCAGTACGGTGCGAAGTGGCACGCCAGTCACCGTCACGGTCGATGCGCTGGCGGGACGAGCGTTTCGCGGCAGCGTGGAAACCCTGCTGCCGGAGATCGATGCGATGACGCGCACGCAGCGTGCGCGCATCGTGCTCGACAATTCCGACGACGCCTTGAGTCCCGGCATGTTCGTCAGCGTGCAGCTCAACCCGGCCCGGGGCGAGGCCGTGCCGGTGGTGCCCGATGACGCGCTGATCGCCACCGGCAGCCAGACGCGGGTGATCGTCGCCGAAGATGGTGGACACTTCCGGGCCATCGCCGTGCATACCGGGCGTTCGGCCGGCGGCTATACCGAAGTACGCAACGGCCTCACGGGCGGCGAACAGGTCGTGGTCTCGGGCCAGTTCCTGATCGATTCCGAAGCCAGCCTGTCAGGTGCGCTGGAACGCTTGAATGATCACACCGCCGCACCGGCGCCCGCCGCGAGTGCGCCGATGTCCGGCATGCCCATGGGAGACGGGCGATGATCGGCGCCCTGATCCGTGCCGCGATCGCGCATCGTGTCTTCGTGTTGCTGGCCGCGCTGGCGCTCGCACTGGCCGGTGTGTTCGCGGCGTTGCACACGCCGGTCGACGCGCTGCCGGATCTGTCGGACACCCAGGTAATCATCCGCACCAGCTACCCGGGCCAGTCGCCACAAGTCGTCGAGGATCAGGTCACCTATCCGCTGGCGACCACCATGCTGTCGGTACCCGGCGCCAAGGTCGTTCGTGGTTATTCGTTCTTCGGCGACTCCTACGTCTACGTGCTGTTCGACGACAGCACCGATCTGTATTGGGCGCGCTCGCGCGTGCTGGAATATCTGAGCCAGGTGCGTGGCAGTCTGCCCGCCGATGTCACGCCTGCACTCGGTCCCGATGCCACCGGACTGGGCTGGATCTACGAATACGCGCTGGTCGATCGCACCGGCCAGCATGACCTCGGCCAGCTGCGCGCGCTGCAGGACTGGTTCCTGCGCTTTCAGCTGAAGACCGTGCCGGATGTTGCGGAGGTGGCCAGCATCGGCGGCATGGAACGCGCGTGGCAGATCGTGCCGGATCCGCAGGCGCTGGCCGCTCGTGGCATCACCGTGGAGCAGTTGGTCGAGGCGATCCGCTCCGCCAACGGCGCCAACGGCGGATCGGTGATCGAGCAAGGCGAGGCGGAACTGATGGTGCGCAGCGAGGGCTATCTGAAAAGCCGCGAAGGCTTCGAAGACGTGCCGATCACCACCAACGCCAGCGGCGTGCCGGTGCTGCTGCGCGATGTGGCCACGGTACGCCGTGGTCCCACCTTCCGTCGTGGCGTCGCCGAACTGGACGGCCAGGGCGAAGTCGCCGGTGGCGTGATCGTCCTGCGCACCGGCAAGAACGCGAAGGCCGCCATTGCCGCGGTGAAGGCCAGGCTGACCGAGCTCAAGCGCAGCCTGCCGCCCGGCGTCGAGATCGTGCCCACTTACGATCGCTCGCAACTGATCGATGCCGCGGTGGAGAACGTCTGGGGCAAGCTGCTGGAGGAGTTTCTCGTCGTCGCGCTGGTCTGCTTGCTGTTCCTGGGCCATCTGCGCTCGGCGCTGGTGGCGGTGATCACGTTGCCGCTGGGTGTGCTGGCGGCCTTCATCGTGATGAACCTGCAGGGCGTGTCGGCGAACCTGATGTCGCTGGGCGGCATCGCCATCGCGATCGGCGCGATGGTCGATGCGGCGATCGTGATGATCGAGAACACACACAAGCATCTGGAGCACTGGCGGGAGACGCACGCTGGTGAGGAGCCGCAGGGCAACGCACGCTGGTCGCTGATCGCCGAGTCCGCCATCGAGGTCGGACCGGCTCTGTTCGTGAGCCTGTTGATCATCGCGCTGTCGTTCGTACCGGTGTTTGCGCTGCAAGGACAGGAAGGCAAGCTGTTCAAGCCGCTGGCCTTCACCAAGACCTATGCGATGGCGGCCGCGGCGGGACTGGCGGTGACGCTGGTGCCGGTGTTGATGGGCTACCTGGTGCGCGGCCGCATTCGTGCCGGGCGTGACAATCCGCTCAATCGCGGCATGATCCGCGGCTATCGGCCGATCCTCGAAGCCGCGCTGCGCCATCCGAAGATGGTGCTGCTGCTGGCGGGCATGCTGCTGCTTACCGCACTCATTCCGCTGAGCCGACTCGGCAGCGAGTTCATGCCCGCGATGGACGAAGGCACGCTGTTGTACATGCCCACCGCGCTGCCGGGCTTGTCGGCGGGCAAGGCTGCGCAGTTGCTGCAGCTGACCGATCGCATGATCAAGACCGTGCCCGAGGTCGCGCATGTGTTCGGCAAGGCGGGCCGCGCCGACACCGCCACCGACCCGGCGCCGCTGGAGATGTTCGAGACCACCATCACGTTCAAGCCGAAGGGCCAATGGCGTCCCGGCATGACGATGGCGAAGATCAAGGTCGAACTGGACCAGGCCGTGCATGTGCCGGGGCTGACGAACCTGTTCGTGCCGCCGATCCGCAACCGCATCGACATGCTCTCCACCGGCATCAAGAGTCCCATCGGCATCAAGGTGCTGGGCACCGACCTGACCACGATGCAGGCTGTGGCCGACCGCATCGAAACGGTGGCAAAGACCGTGCCCGGTGTCAGCTCGGCGATTGCCGAGCGCCCGACCAGCGGCCGCTACGTCGATGTGCATATTCGCCGCGATGATGCGGCGCGCTACGGACTGACCCAGCAGCGCGTGCAGCAATTGATCGCGACCGTGGTCGGCGGCGATCCGATCGGTCAGACCGTCGAGGGACGCGAGCGTTATCCCATCGTGGTGCGTTACCCGCGCGCCGCGCGTGATTCGATCGAGGCGCTGCGGCGGTTGCCGATCGTTGCCGCCAGCGGTGCACAGATCACGCTTGGTCAGGTCGCCGACATTGCCGTCGAAGCAGGACCGTCGATGCTGAAGAGCGAGGACGGCCAGCTGGCCACCTATGTCTACGTCGACACCGCCGGCAGCGATCTGGGCACGGTGGTAGTCAACCTGCAGCATGCGGTGGCGCAGCAGATCACCTTGCCGCCGGGCACCACGGTGGCATGGTCAGGCCAGTTCGAGTATCTGGCCAGCGCCATGCAACGTCTCAAGTGGGTGGTACCGATCGCGTTGGTGATCATCTTTCTGCTGATCTACACGGTGTTCCGGCGCGTGAGCGAGGCGACGCTGATCATGGCCAGCGTCCCGCTGGCGCTGGTGGGCGGCCTGTGGCTGATCTGGCTGCTCGGCCACGCGGTGTCGGTCGCCACGATCATCGGCTTCATCGCACTGGCCGGCGTCGCCGCCGAGTTCGGCGTGGTGATGCTGTTGTATCTGCGCCAGGCCTGGGATCACCAACTCGCCTTGAATCCGCACGCCGACATCGACGAACTGGATGGGGCCATTCGCGAAGGCGCCGTGCAACGTGTGCGGCCCAAGGCGATGACCGTCGCGGTGATCCTCGCCGGACTGTTTCCGATCCTGCTCGGCCACGGCGCCGGCTCGGAAGTCATGCAGCGCATCGCCGCGCCGATGATCGGCGGCATGCTAACGGCGCCACTGCTTTCCATGCTGGTCATCCCCGCCGCGTTCCGCCTGCTGGTTCTGCATCGACTGCGTCGGGCCAGCGCCAGGCGACTGCTCCTCTCTCTAACCAGCAGGGAAGTTGACAATACGTCGGTCGAAGACCAGTGACGCTCAATTTTCAGCAGGCCTGCATGGTGACCTCGATCGCCGTGCAGCCTAAGGCGTACGCCTGCCCGCACAAAAAAAGGCTCTTGTCGGCCAAGAGCCTCTTCAACGCGATTCCCCATTGCTGACCCCTGCAAAAACTCCGCAATCCGTCACCGCTCAAAACCCGAGAAGGCGTCACCGTGAATGCGTCTCGGGCGACGCTAAATGGATCAACGCAGAATGCGAGCGAACGCGCATCCTGTCGCACGCACTTAGTTCAGGATCAGTTCCCGCGTCAGCTCGCTACCCAGCAGTTCGCGCATCGATTCCCGATCCATGCTGGCCTTGTCCCGACTGGCCATGGGGCCCATCACCTTGGTCGAGATGGCATCGGCCTCGTCCGTCCGGTCGAGCGCAGCCATATTCGGGAAGGCGATCGTCAGGATCAGGTCGGCATCCTGTGGCGTGCGCGGTTGCGAACGGTAGACGGCGTAGCCGGTGATCAGGCCCGCTTTCTTCATCGCTTCCATGTTGGCCTTGTAAGGCCCGTCCAGGTATTTCATGTAATTGTTGAACTGTCCGGGCTTGATCTTGATGAAGCTGACTTGCAAGACCTTTCCTTCCTTGTAGGGCTTCGCGTCCTGCGCAAGTACCGACCCCACCACTGCGAACATCAACACTGACACCAGAAGCATCGTGATACGTTTCACAGCCTATCTCCTTGAAAATACTGCATGGATATGCAGCGCCAACGGACGCTACGCTCAGTATTTACAAGCGTCAATCGACCGGCTTGCCAGTGCATGCTTCGCGCCAAGTGAAGGGCGTCCGGCAAAAATCGATCAGCCTTCGCGACGCACCCGCATCGTCAGCCCCTTCAGGAAATTCCGCAGCAGCTGATCGCCGCACAGGCGGAAATTCTTGTGCCCGGGCTGACGGAACAATGCGCTGAGTTCGGGCTTGGAGATCGGAAAGCCGGCGGCTTCGAGAATCTGGTGCATGTCGACGTCCTTCAGCTCGAACGCCACGCGCAGCTTCTTCAGCACCACATTGTTGGTAACGCGTTTCTCGACAGGGCGTGGCGGCAGACTTTCGTCGCGGCCGCGGCGGTGAAACACCAGGCCGTCCAGGAAATGCGCCAACGTGGCGTTGCTGCATTCGACGTAGCCCGGCTCCTCGTCCTTTTTCAGAAACGCCTGCACGTCCTCCTTCGCGATCGGAAAATTCGCGTCGGCCAGGTGGGTGATCTCCACCACCTTGCCGTCGCTGAGGTCGAGCATGTAGCGGATGGCACGCAGTACGTCGTTGTTGATCATGTCGCTCCGATGGATCTCGCTGAGGGCGCCATGTTACCGCGCGACGATTAACCCCGTTCGCCTCATTCCCGCGTTTCATCTTGCAAGAACCGGAGGAGACCGCCGCCGGAGGAGAGCCGCCCCATGAACGTGAAAGCCCTGCTGCGCACGCTGCTGCTTGCCCTGCTCGTATTTCTGGCCGCTTGCAGCGTATCCAAGCCCGTCGCGAACACGCCCGCGACAACTGACCAGACGCCGCTCGCACCGCCGCCAGCAACCACGCCGGCACCATCCGAGCCGGCAAAGCCAGCCGACAAGACCTCGAACGAGGTGGCTGCACCGATGCCGATGAGCATGCCTTCGCCGGAGCCGCCCAGGCAGCCGCCACCTGCGATGCAGCGCTCGGCCATGAGCAAAGGCATGGTCGCGGGCGGATACAGGGCGACGCCGATGGTAATGCCGCCCATGCAGCCGATGCCCGGCGACATCAACACCGAGAACTACACCCATCGCGAGACCAATCCGGTGCAACTGGTCACCGAGCAGCCGGTGTCCACTTTCAGCATCGACGTCGACACCGGTTCGTACACCAACGTACGGCGCATGCTGAGCGCAGGCCAGCTGCCGCCGACCGATGCGGTGCGTGCGGAGGAGTTCATCAACTACTTCGACTACGGTTACACACCGCCGACGAATCGCGAACAGCCGTTCAGCGTGACCACCGAGCTGGCGCCGGCGCCATGGAATGCGAAGCGCCAGCTGCTGCTGATCGGCATCCAGGGCTACCGCGTGCCGGCCTCGGAGATTCCTGCATCCAACCTCGTTTTCCTGATCGACGCTTCCGGCTCGATGGACGAACCGGACAAGCTGCCCTTGCTGAAGGCTTCGCTGAAGCCTGTCTCTTATACACA
>DHXA01000153.1 GCA_002413455.1 Rhodanobacter sp. UBA5168
TTCGCGCCGATTCTCTACGTGATGCCGTTCAAGACGCTGGACGAAGCGATCGACATGCAGAACGACGTGCCGCAGGGCCTGTCCTCGTCGATCTTCACCAACAACCTGCGCGGTGCCGAGCAGTTCCTGTCGGCGGCCGGGTCCGATTGCGGCATCGCCAACGTCAACATCGGCACCTCGGGTGCGGAGATCGGCGGCGCGTTCGGCGGCGAGAAGGAAACCGGCGGCGGTCGCGAGTCGGGTTCGGACGCATGGAAGGTCTATATGCGCCGCCAGACCAACACGATCAACTATTCGGATGCTTTACCGCTGGCGCAGGGCATCAAGTTCACGGTGTAATGGCTGGAACCGGTCGCGGGCGGTTCGCCGCCCCTGACCGGTGACGATGCATGACGGCGCTGTTCCATCTCTTTCCCGAGTGAGCGACCCGATGAGCTATCAACCTTCCTATCGACCGGGCACCGGCACCAGTTCACTGGCGGTGGTGAGCCTGGTCTTCGGCATCCTGGCCTGGTGCATATTGCCGTTCATCGGCGCGATCGTGGCGATCATCTGCGGCCATCTGGCGCGCAGCGAGATCCGCCGCAGTCCGGCCGATGCCCGCGTCGAAGGCGACGGCATGGCGGTGGCCGGGCTGGTTCTCGGTTACGTGCAACTGGTGTTTTGCGTGCTGGCGGCGTTCCTGGTCATCGCTGCATTGATTTTCGGTTTCGCCTTCTCGAACTGGCATTGATGCCGCGCGTGCCTTTCGACTTCACCGGATATCGCGTCGTCGTCGCTGGCGGCAGCCGCGGCATCGGCCGCAGCATCGCGCTGGGCTTTGCCGAGGCCGGCGCGGACGTGTCGATCTGCGCACGCGGCGCTGTAGCGTTGGAGGAAACTCGCCAGGCGCTGGCCGCTCACGGCGCGGTGGCGCATGCGCAGAGTTGCGATCTGGCCGACGCCAACGCCATCGAAGCCTATATCGCGAACGTCGCCATCACGCTCGGTGGCATCGACGTGCTGGTCAATAACGCCAGCGGGTACGGTTTCGACGAGAGCGACGGGGGCTGGATCGCGGGCTTCAACGTGGATCTGATGGCCGCTGTGCGCGCCTCGCGCGCAGCCCTGCCGCATCTCAAGGCATCACCCCGGCCGTGCATCCTGCATACCAGTTCGATTGCTGCATTCCGTCCACGTGCCAGCGGTGCGCCGTATGCGGCGGTGAAGGCGGCGCTGAGTCAATACACCACCTCGCAGGCGCTGGCGCTGGCCGAACACCGCATCCGCGTCAACGCAATCGCGCCGGGTTCGATCGCGTTTGCCGACGGCCTGTGGGAACGCCGCAAGCTCGAACAGCCGGAGCTTTATGAGGCGACGCTGGCGAAGATTCCGTTCGGCCGTTTCGGCAGGCCGGAGGAAATCGCGCACGCCGCGTTGTTTCTCGCCTCGCCGTTCGCCGGCTGGATCACCGGGCAAACCCTGGTGGTCGATGGCGGCCAGATGCTCAATGGCTGAGAAGTCCCATGAGGTCGATGACATGAATGAGCTGCACTCTACTGCGCGCTTCAGCGACCGCGTCGACGACTACGTACGCTATCGGCCGGACTATCCGCCGGCCCTGCTCGACTGGCTGCAGCGCGAGCAGGGTGTCGATGCTGATTGGCGGGTGGCCGATGTGGGCGCCGGCACCGGCATCTCGTCGAAGCTGTTTCTCGATGCGGGTTACCGTGTGACGGCGGTGGAACCGAATGCGCCGATGCGCGCGGCGGCCGAGCGCTGGCTGAAAGCATACGAGCATTTCGAGGCCCTCGACGGCCGCGCCGACGCTACCGGGCTGGCCGATGCCAGCGTCGATCTGATCACGGTGGCGCAGGCGTTTCACTGGTTCGACGAAGAAGCCACGCGGCGCGAGTTTGCACGCATCCTGCGTCCGCGCGGCCTGGTCGCGATCTGGTGGAATTCGCGCCGGCTCACCGGCACACGCTTCCTCGAAGGTTACGAAGCGTTGTTGCAGACATTCGGCACCGACTACACCAGCGTGGCCGAGCGCTATACCGATGATGCGCGGATGCGTGAGTGGTTCGGCACCGGTTTCCGCGGTAGCGCTCGCTTCGAACACGCCCAGCGACTGGATTTTGAAGCATTGCGGGGCCGCCTGATGTCGTCTTCGTATGCGTCGCAGGTGGGGCACCCGCAGCACGAGCCGATGCTGCGTGCACTGCGAGAACTCTTCGACGCCTGCGCCGCAGACGGCAGGATAAGCTTCGATTACGACACCCGCATTTTTGCGGGCCAACTGGCCTGAACCATGTACGACCTACTGCGCCCGCTGCTGTTCAAGCTTGATCCCGAGACCGCGCATCGACTGACCCTGTATGCGCTCGGTGTGGCCCAGCGCAGCAACTTCGCGCAGTGGATCGCCACGCCACCCGCGGATCTGCCGACCACGGCATTCGGCATCACGTTCCCCAACCCGGTGGGCCTTGCCGCCGGTCTGGACAAGAATGCCGAACACCTCGATGCGCTGAACGCACTTGGCTTCGGCTTCATCGAGGTCGGCACGGTGACGCCGCTGCCGCAGCCGGGCAACGACAAGCCGCGCATGTTCCGGCTGCCGCAACACGAGGCGATCATCAACCGGCTCGGCTTCAACAACGGCGGCGTCGATGCGCTGGTGCGCAACGTGCAGCGGTCCAGCTATCACGGCGTGCTCGGCATCAACATCGGCAAGAACAAGGACACGCCGAACGAGAAGGCGGTCAACGACTACCTGACCTGCCTGCACAAGGTCTACGAGCACGCCAGCTACATCACGGTGAACATTTCCTCGCCGAACACGCAGGGGCTGCGCGACCTGCAGCAGGAAGCCACGCTGTACAAGTTCATCTCGCTGCTGCGCGCGGCGCAGGAGCGACTCGGTTCGCAGCAAGGCCGGCGCAAGCCGATGCTGCTGAAGATCGCGCCGGATCTCAGCGAAACCGAACTCGACGCGCTCGCCGAGGTGCTGCTGCGCACCGGCATCGATGGCGTGATCTGCAGCAACACCACGATCGATCACGCCTCGGTAGCCGACGATCCGCGCGGCGGCGAAGTGGGTGGGTTGTCCGGCAAGCCGTTGTTCGAACGTTCCACCGCGGTGCTGGCCGGCATGCACAAGCGCCTGCAGGGGCGCATCCCGCTGATCGGCGTGGGCGGCATCCTCGACGGCAGCGACGCGGCGGAGAAGCTCGACGTCGGTGCGTCGCTGGTGCAGGTCTACACGGGGTTGATCTATCGCGGCCCGCTTCTGGTCGGTGAGTGTGTCAACGAAATACGCCGCCAGCGCGAGGCCAGCGATGCCGTCTGAACGCATCGACATGCCAGCGGCGCGGATAGACATGGGTGGCTACCTGCTCACCGAAAATGCCTCGCTGGCAACCCGCAACACGTTGCGCGTGAATGCGCGGGCGACGTTGCTGGCCGAAATCCGCGATGCTGCCAAGCTGCCCGAATTGCTCGATTTCCCGGCCATCCGCAACGGCCGTCTGCTGGTGCTGGGCGAGGGCAGCAATGTGCTGTTCACCGGCGACTTCGACGGCACCGTGCTGGTGATGGCGACCCGCGGCGTGCAGGTGGAAAGCGACGGCGACAGCGCGCGCATCGCCGTTGCCGCCGGCGAGTGCTGGGACGACTTCGTGCGCTGGACGCTGGGCCACGGTTATGCCGGCCTGGAAAACCTGATCCTGATTCCCGGCACCGTCGGTGCCGCGCCGATCCAGAACATCGGCGCCTACGGCTGCGAGGTGGCCGAGTTCGTCGAGAGTGTGGAGGCATGGGACACCCGCGAGCGACGGGTGGTGACGCTCGATCACGCCACTTGCGCGTTTGCCTATCGCGACTCGCTGTTCAAGCACGAGCCCGGTCGCTACATCGTCACCGCCGTGCGCTTCGTGCTGCCGCGCAGCCGTCCGCTGCGCACCGATTACGCCGGCATCGACGAGGAGCTGGTGCGGATGGGCGTGGACAAGCCCGCGCCGTTTCACGTCGCGGAGGCGGTGGTGCATCTGCGCACGCGCAAGCTGCCCGACCCGTCGGTGATCGGCAACGCCGGCAGCTTCTTCAAGAATCCGATCGTGGACGCTGCGCTGGTTGATGCGCTCAAGCGTGAGCATCCTGGCCTTGCGACATGGCCGCAGCCGGACGGACGCTGCAAGCTGTCTGCCGCGTGGATGATCGAGGCCGCTGGTTTCAAGGGTATCCGCGAAGGCGATGCCGGCATTTCCAACCGGCATGCGCTGGTGCTGGTGAATCATGGCAAGGCTACGGGGCCGCAACTGTGGGCACTGGCGCAGCGGGTGATGTTGGGCGTGCACGACAAGTTCGGCGTAACGCTTGAGCCGGAACCAGTGGTGATCGGCGCGCGCTGAGCTTTTCTGTGAGAGCGGCTTTAGCCGCGATGCTTCTCTCGTTCTTTTCTCTTAAGCAAAAGGCTTTCGT
>DHXA01000155.1:0-541 GCA_002413455.1 Rhodanobacter sp. UBA5168
CGCCGGCATCGTTGTCGCCGACCTCCTCTTCATTGACGCGCACCACGATACGGGCCGCGTCGACCTGGTCGATCACGCCGCCGCGCTTGGCAGAGACAATGACGCCCGAGTCGCGCGCCACGGCGCGCTCGATGCCGGTACCCACCAGCGGTGTCTGCGAACGCAGGGTCGGCACGGCCTGACGCTGCATGTTCGCGCCCATCAGTGCGCGGTTCGCATCGTCGTGCTCGAGGAACGGCACCAGCGCCGCCGCGACCGACACGGTCTGCATCGGCGAGACGTCCATGTAGTCGACTTCGGCTGCCGGACGCAGCTCGGATTCGCCACGGAAACGGCAGGACACGAAGTCCTCGACGAAACCGCCATGCTTGTCGAGCGGGGAGTTCGCCTGCGCGATCACGTGATCGCCTTCCTCGATCGCCGACAGGTAATCGACCTTGTCGGTCACCTTGCTATGCGCCACCTTGCGATACGGCGTCTCAAGGAAGCCGTACGAGTTGGTGCGGGCGTACACGGCCAGCGAGTTGATCAGGCCGATGTT
>DHXA01000155.1:832-2088 GCA_002413455.1 Rhodanobacter sp. UBA5168
CGCTCGCGGGTCAGACCGCCCGGCCCAAGCGCCGAGACGCGGCGCTTGTGCGTCACTTCGGACAGCGGGTTGTTCTGATCCATGAACTGGGACAGCTGCGACGAACCGAAGAACTCCTTCACCGCCGCCGCCACCGGCTTGGCGTTGATCAGATCCTGCGGGGTCAGGCCATCGGCCTCGGCCAGCGACAGGCGCTCGCGCACCGCACGTTCGACGCGCACCAGACCGATGCGGAAGGTGTTCTCGGCCATTTCGCCGACCGAACGCACGCGACGGTTGCCCAGGTGATCGATGTCATCGACGGTGCCATGACCGTTCTTGATGTCGATCAGCACTTTCAGCACGTCGAGGATGTCGGACGTCTCGCCCTGCTCCTTGACCAGAACTTGCGAGGCTTCTTCCTTGCGCTCGCTGAAGTACTTGTGGTCGTACAACACGCCCGGACCGAGGATTTCCTTGCGGCCCACGCGGCGGTTGAACTTCATCCGGCCCACGCCCGACAGGTCGTAGCGGTCGAAGGTGAAGAACAGGTTGAAGAACAGGTTCTGCGCGGCATCCTTGGTCGGCGGCTCGCCCGGACGCATCATGCGATAGATTTCCACCAGCGCCTCCAGCGGCGTCTTGGTGTTGTCGATGCGCAGGGTATGTGAGATGTAGGCGCCACGATCGAGATCGTTGACATACAGCGTCGGCACCACCTCGATACCAGCCTTGCGGAAGTTCTCCAGCTGCTCGGCCGTGATCTCGTCGTTCGCCGAAGCCAGCAACTCGCCGGTCTTGCTGTCGACAATGTCCGTGGCCAGGATGCGGCCGATCGGATAGTCGTCCGGTACTTCCAGCGCGGTGATGTTCTCCGCGGCCAGCTGACGCACGTGGCGCGCGGTGATGCGCTTGCCGGCTTCCACCAGCACCGTGCCACCGATCGCCAGATCGAAGCTCAGCGTCTCGCCACGCAGACGCTCGGCAACGAGCTCCAGTGTGGTGCCACCCTTCTTGCCGAGATGGAACACGTTGTGCTCGAAGAAGATGCCCAGCATCTCCTCGTTGTTGTAACCGAGCGCGCGCAGCAGCACCGTCACCGGCAATTTGCGGCGACGGTCGATACGGGTGAACAGCGCGTCCTTCGGGTCGAACTCGAAGTCCAGCCAGGAACCGCGATAAGGAATCACGCGCGCTGAGAACAGCAGCTTGCCCGAGCTGTGCGTCTTGCCGCGGTCGTGATCGAAGAACACACCCGGCGAACGATGCAGCTGCGA
>DHXA01000155.1:2372-2554 GCA_002413455.1 Rhodanobacter sp. UBA5168
CGCTCGGTGCCGTTGATGATGAAGGTGCCGGTGTCGGTCATGAGCGGAATCTCGCCCATGTAGACTTCCTGCTCCTTGATGTACTTGACCACCTTCTTCGACGCCGGGCTGTCCTTGTCATAGATGACCAGGCGCACGGTGGTACGCAGCGGCGCACCATAGGTCATGCCGCGGTTGCGGCA
>DHXA01000026.1:0-5340 GCA_002413455.1 Rhodanobacter sp. UBA5168
CATGAAAACCAAGGCCATTTTCGCCGCCCTGCTCGCCACCGCCGCGCTGTCGTTCACGGCCGCGGCGGGTGCCCGCGCGCCGCGCGAAACCGTCGCACCGAACTTTTCGCACGCGATCTCCAATATCCCGGGCAAGTCCCTCGTCGCCGCCGAAGTGCGCTACCCGCCGGGCGGCGCCTCGCGGCCGCACACCCATGCGAAGTCGGCTTTCATCTACGCCTATGTCGTATCGGGCGCGATCGAAAGCCAGGTCGACCATGGGCCCGCACGGATCTACACGGCGGGCCAGTCCTTCTACGAAGAGCCCGGCGCCCATCATCGGGTCAGCCGCAATGCGAGCAAGACCGCCCCGGCGACGTTGCTCGCCGTGTTCGTCGTCGACACCGGCGACATGCCCCTCACAACCCCGCAGAAATAGGTAGTCCCATGTCACAACGCATCGATTACACGAAGGTTTCCCCGGCCGGCATCAAAGCGCTCGGCGGTGTTTACGGTTATGTCGCGCAGTCCGGCCTGGATACGCGGCTGGTCGACCTGGTCTACCTGCGGGTAAGCCAGATCAATGGCTGCGCGTACTGCCTGGACATGCACACCGGGGCCTTGATCAAGGAAGGAGCTCCCATCGAGAAGCTTGCCTTGCTCCAGGCATGGCGCGAGGCCGGCAAGCTGTTCGACGCGAAAGAAAGGGCCGCCCTCGCCTGGGCCGAGTCGGTCACGCAAGTGGCGCAAACCGGCGTGCCCGACGACGATTTCCAGCAGGCGGCCGAAGTATTCAGCGAGAAGGAACTGGTCGACCTGACCATCGCCATCGGCCTGATGAATGCCTACAACCGGCTCGCCATCAGCTTTCGCCGGCCGCCCGAAGCCGCCCGTCTGGCAAACGCTTGATCGAGGAGGAACGAGCATGCCTTCCAACAACATCCTCGGGGTGCGCATACCCGACAGCACGATCGCCCGCGAGGCGACGCAGCTCCTTCGCGACACGGGGAGCGAGCTCCTGTTCCAGCACTCGATGCGGGTCTATTGCTGGGCTGCCCTGACCGCTAAGCACAGGAGCCTCGCCTTCGACCCGGAACTGCTGTACGCCGGGGCGATGTTCCACGACCTCGGCCTCACCGCACGCTTCCACGCAAGCGCGCTGCGTTTTGAAGTGGATGGCGCGAATGCCGCACGCGACTTCCTGAAAAGCCATGGCATCCCCGAAACGGACGTCCATAAAGTGTGGACCGCCATCGCACTCCACACGACGCCGGGCATCCCCGAGTTCCTGCATCCGGAGGCCGCACTGCTTCATGTCGGCGCAGGCATGGATGTGGCGGGACGCTCGTATGACCAGTTCACGGCCGAGGAGCGTGAGGCGGTGGTCGCGGCCTATCCACGTGAAACGGCATTCAAGCGCGACATCATCGACACTTTCTACGAGGCCTTGAAGGATCGTCCTGCCACTACCTTTGGCACGTTCAATGACGACTTCCTTGCATTCAAGGACACGGGTTTCCGGCGAGTGGACATGTGCAGCATCATTTTGAATTCACCGTGGGCAACTTGAGTTGCCGATAGCGGGCGATCGAAAACGTTCGCGAACTATTATTCGCAGCGATTACCAACTGATATGGAAGTCCGTCCACCCCGACGCGGGCGCAGCAGGCCGGCTAACGGGCGGCGCCTGCGGCGGCTTCGTGCATTCCGGCACTGGCAGGCCGGCATGGCTGGGTGGAAGCTGTCCGGCAATCCCGCAAATGGAGTTGGCCGATGTCACGCATCCTGTGTTTTGCGCTGTTGCTGATGATCTCGTCGGGCGCGCTGGCGGCGACGCCGGCGCAGTCCCCGGAGAAGGCGGCATGCGAGGTGTGGCAGCGCGAGCTGTCGTTTGCGCGCAGCGTGCAGCAGCACGACACGGCGGCATTCGCCGGCCACATACGGCGTGACGCGATCTTCGATGCGAACACGGCCAGGCCGACCCGCGGCGCGGATGCGATTGCCCGGGACTGGGCCGCGATCATCGACGGCAAGACCGTGCACCTGAGCTGGTATCCGCAACAGGTGGTGGCGAGCGCAGACGGCACGCTCGCCTATTCCAGCGGCACTTATCTGCTGGAGGATCCGGCACCGGCCGCGAAACCGCGTTACACGATCGGCCAGTTCTCCACCGTGTGGCAGCGCGGCAGCGACCGCGTGTGGCGTGTCGTGTTCGACGGTGGCGACAGCGGCCGGCCGGCGAGCGATGCGGACGCCGCCGCGTTCCGCGCGAGACGGCAGGAACGCTGCCCCGGCGTGACGGGTGCCGGGCTGCCCACGATCCGGCATTGATGTCGGAAAACGGCGAGGCCAAACCGGCGCGTTTCGACGATTGACCGGGCCCCGGCAGCGGCAGAGACTGTCCAGGGGAACCCCGGAGCGACCATCGCAAGTCATTGTGGAGGTTGCCATGCAAACACCAGGCCTGAAAAACCGGCTCACGATCGCCGCCGCGATACTCGTTGCCATCGGCAGCGCGCAGGCGGCGGACGCCAAGACACCGAGCGATGCGCAAATGATCGCTAGCGCGATGCATGCGGCGCCCGCGCGCGTTGCGAAGGACGCGACCATCATCGCGATGGGCGCGGATGGAAAGATGCGCACGCTGCGCCAGGGCAGCAACGCGTTCACCTGCATGCCGGACAACCCGACAACACCGGGGCCGGACCCGATGTGCATGGACCAGAATGCGCTGGCATGGGCGAACGCGTGGATGGCGCACGAGCATCCACCGGCCGGCAAGCTCGGCATGATGTACATGCTCGCCGGCGGCACCGACGCGAGCAATACGGATCCCTATGCGCAGAAACCGGACAGCGGCAACCACTGGATCAAGACCGGGCCGCATCTGATGATCGTCGGCGCGGATCCTGCGTTCTATGCGAGCTATCCGAAATCGGCGGATCCGGACACGGGCATGCCGTACGTGATGTGGGCCGGCACGCCGTACGAACACCTGATGGCGCCAGTCAAGTGATGCGTCGATCCGCGACACGCACGCGGGCGGCGTGGAACGATCACGCGAAGTGAAGCTACGGACCGGTCGAAAGCACCACCCCCGACCGGTCCGTCGCGCATCTTCGTCACCTTGCCGCGATCGAATCCACGCAACCGCGGGGCCGCAGCATTGATGTCCGAAAACGGCGAGTTTGTCGGACCGGGCGGTGCTAGCCTGCTGGCATGAACGAGTTCTCCGCCCTGCCCGATCCGCACATCTGCGAACAGGCCCGACTGAGCCGCGACGCGCGCTTCGACGGGCTGTTTTTCACGGCCGTGAGCAGCACCGGCATCTACTGCCGGCCGGTATGTCCGGCGCCACGGCCGAAGCGCGAGAACGTGCGCTATTACGCGAACGCCGCCGCGGCGGAAGCAGCCGGGTTCCGGCCCTGCCTGCGCTGCCGGCCGGAGCTGGCGCCGGGCAGCGACCAGTGGCAGCGCGGCGATCATGTAGTGGCACGCGCGCTGAAGCTGATCGAGGCCGGCATGCTGGCGGAGCAATCGCTGGACGAACTGGCTGCGCGCGTCGGCATCGGCGCGCGCCAGTTGCGCCGGTTGTTCGTGGAGCGCGTCGGTGCGCCACCGATCAGCGTGCATACGACGCGCCGGCTGCTGTTCGCGAAACAGTTGCTGACGGAGACGGCGCTGCCGGTGACGGAGGTGGCGCTGGCATCGGGCTTTCGCAGCCTGCGCCGGTTCAATGCGGCGTTCGCGCAGGCGAACCGCATCGCACCGCGCGAACTGCGCCGGCATCCGCGCGCGGTAGCCGGTGCCGCACTGGAGTTGCGGCTCGGCTACCGGCCACCGTATGACTTCGAGGGGCTGCTCGCGTTCCTGCGTACGCGCGCGTTGCCGGGAGTGGAGCGGGTCGACGAATACAGTTATGCGCGCGTGTTCGGGCCGGCCGATGCACCGGGCTGGCTGCGCCTGAGTGCATGGCCTGGCGGCGAGCACGCGCTGCAACTGCAGCTGCATTGTCCGCAGCCGACGCAACTGCTCGGCGTGGTGACGACATTGCGGCGGATGTTCGACCTGGACGCAAACCCGCAGGCGATCGCCGATACGTTTCGTCATGACGCGATCCTCGGCCCGCTGTTGGCGCGTCGCCCCGGCCTGCGCCTGCCCGGTGGCTGGGACGGCTTCGAAATCGCAGTGCGCGCAATCCTCGGCCAGCAGATCAGCGTGGCGGCGGCGCGCACGCTGGCCACGCGGATCGTGCAGCGCTGGGGCGAACCGTTGCCGGCCGCACCGATGCCGGGGCTCGAGCGACTGTTTCCGACACCGGCCGCGCTGGCGCACGCGGACCTGCGCGAGATCGGCCTGACCACGACCCGTGCCGCGACGATCAGCGGCATGGCGCAGGCACTGCTGGATGGCCGCGTGAATTTTCGCGCGGAACAGTCGCTGGACGAATTCGTGGCGCGCTGGATCGCGCTGCCCGGCATCGGCGAATGGACGGCGCACTACATGGCGATGCGCGCGCTGAGCGATCCGGATGCGTTCCCCGCGGCGGACCTGATCCTGCGCCGCGAAGCCACGACGGACGCCACGCCGCTCAGCACGAAGCTGTTGACCGGACGCGCAAACGCATGGCGACCCTGGCGTGCGTACGCCGTGATCCACTTGTGGCGCGGCGCCTCGGATGCGCTGCCGCCACCACGCAAAAAGAAAACGGAGGCCCTCGCATGACCACCATGCCGGACATCATTCACTACGACGAGATGGACAGCCCGGTCGGCACGCTGCGGCTGGTCGCGGACAGCCACGGCTTGCGCGAGATCTGGTTCGAACGGGAACGCCATCCGAAAAAGGCACACCCGGGCTGGGTCCGCGCGGCCGCGCCGCTGGCG
This sequence comes from Rhodanobacter sp. UBA5168, assembly GCA_002413455.1. Lineage (GTDB taxonomy): Bacteria > Pseudomonadota > Gammaproteobacteria > Xanthomonadales > Rhodanobacteraceae > Rhodanobacter. The sequence continues at coordinate 4,866 of DHXA01000026.1, forward strand.
TTCGCGCGCGTGCAATTGGAGGAATATTTCGCTGGCGAACGCCAGCACTTCGAACTGCCGCTGCATCCGGTGGGCACGCCGTTTCAGCTCGCCGTGTGGGAGGCGCTTGGGCGCATTCCCTACGGCGTCACGATCAGCTACGGCGAGCTGGCGCGCCGCATCGAGCAACCGCTGGCGGTGCGCGCGGTCGGGGCCGCGAACGGACGCAACCCGCTGCCGATCGTGTTGCCGTGCCATCGGGTGATCGGCGCCGACGGCAGCCTCACCGGCTTCGGCGGCGGCCTGCCGACCAAACGTTATCTGCTGGCGATGGAAGACAGCGTGGCGCGTGGCGACCTGTTCGGTGGCCTACGGTAGTTCGCTGATTCGCCTCTCGATGTCCGGCCCCTCGCGGTCATTCCGGCCTGGGCCGAAATGACGGTCTGGTGCTGGACGATCGCCCGATGCTTCGATAATTGACGCCGCGGAAATTTCA
>DHXA01000026.1:5625-11502 GCA_002413455.1 Rhodanobacter sp. UBA5168
CGCCGCGCACAAGGTGTTCGATCGCGAGGGCGCCGACGCCGTCAGCATGCGCCGCGTCGCCGAGGCGGTCGGCATCACGCCGATGGCGATCTACCGGCACTTCCCCAATCGCGAGGCGCTGCTGAGGAGGCTGTCCGACGACAGCTTCGACACGGTCGCGCATGAATGGGAAGCGCGCGCGACGCACCCGGACATCGTCAAGCACCTGCTCGCGCTGCTGGAGTCGTACCTGAATTACGCGCTGGAGCATCCGCATCTGTTCGACCACGCGTTCTCGGTGCGCCGTGACGATGCGCGGCGCTTTCCCGAGGACTTCCGTGCGCGCCAGTCGCCCACGCTCAACGTCGTTGCCGATGCGGTCGCCGAGGGCATGCGGCTCGGCGCGCTGAAACAGGACGATCCGTGGGACGTGGCGATGTCGCTGTGGGCGCATGCGCACGGTTTGGTCGCGCTGTATCGCGCCGGCCGCTTCAGTGACGACGAGACGCAGTTCCGCAAGTTCTACTTCGCATCGATAGGGAGACTGATAGATGGCATCAAGGCTTGATCGTTACATGCTGCCGGCGTGGCTGACGGCGACCGCACTGGCCGCGCTGGGCTGGTGGTTTGGCAGCGGCGTGCAACCGTTGTGGTGGCTGACCTGGCTGGCGCCGCTGCCGGTGCTGTGGCTGGCGCCAAGGGTTCGCGCCCGCTGGGCAGCGCTGGCGGCGTTCGTCGCGTACGCGATCGGCGGGATGAATGAATGGAACTACCTGCACGGGTACATCGGCCTGCCGGTGGTGGCGATCATCCAGGCCGTCGGCACACCTGCCCTCATGCTCGCGTTGTGCGTACTGCTGTTCCGGCGACTGTTGCTGCGCGGCCGCGTGCTCGCGGCGACCTTGGCCCTGCCGGTGATGTGGGTCGCAACCGAATACGTCAACAACCTGATCTCGCCGCACGGCACGTTCTTCAACATCAGTTACACCCAGATGGATGCTCTACCGATCATCCAGATCGCCGCGGTCACGGGCATCTGGGGCATCGGTTTTCTGGTGTTGCTGTTGCCGGCTGCGATCGCCGTGCAGACCGCGTACCAGTCGCCGAAACGTAGCCGCATGACAGCCGCCGTGGGTGTCGCCGTGCTGCTCGCGATCGCGTTCGCCTATGGCAGCTGGCGATTGCAGGCCCCGGCCACGGCGACGATCCGCGTCGGCCTGGTGTCGTTGCAGGAGCCGGTACGGTCTGCCGCAGACATGCAGGCGCGGGAAGCGCATTACGTGGACGCGATCAAACGCCTCGCGGGTGCCGGTGCCCGCATCGCGCTGGCCCCGGAAACATCCTTCAGCACCGGCGATGCCAGCCCACTTGCCTTCGCGGAGCTGGCGAATCAGCACGACCTGACCGTGGGCATCGGTGTCGATTTCAAGGGCGATCCCCACGCCGAGCGCAACATGCTGATGGTGTTCCAGCCGGGCGCCACGTCACCGGCCACCTATAACAAGCATCATCTGCTGGTCGGCTTTGAACAGTACACACCGGGCGACAGCTACACCATGCTCGAGGGTGCGCCACGGATCGGACTGGCGATCTGCAAGGACATGGATTTCCACGACATCGGCCACGCCTATGCAGCACGCCACGCGCAACTGCTGCTGGTGCCCGCCTCGGATTTCACCGTCGATGGCTGGCTGCACAGCCGCATGGCGATCATGCGCGGCGTGGAAAGCGGTTTCGCCATCGCGCGTGCCGCCCATTCCGGCCGCCTCACGCTGAGCGACGACCGCGGCCGCGTGCTGGCCGAGGCGTCCAGCGAAAAACACGACGCCGAGCTGGTGGGTGAGCTGCCGCTACGCGAGACCCATACGCTGTATGCGCAATGGGGCGATTGGTTCGCGTGGCTGGACTGGCTGGCCTGGTCGTGTTGCTGGGCCTGTCCTTGCGTCCGTTTCACCGCCGAAACGAATGATCAGCCGCTGTGCGGGGGTGCCGGCAGGTCCTTCGGCACGACCCGCGGCAACGCCGTGGCAGCGCGGTCGCGGTCCAGCAGATCCTGCTGGTTCGCGCGGTCGCGGGCGCGCTGCGCGCGCTCGGCTGCGTCGAGCTGCTGCTGGGCGCGCGCATTGTTTGCGGTCGGCCGCCTGGCGTTGTCTGCCACGTCCTGATGCAGCTGTTGCGAGAGCTGGCTCTTCTGCAGCTGGTCGCGCGTCTGCTGTTGCTGCACCGTCTGCTGGTACTGCAGGTTTGACGGTGGAGTGGCGGCTTGCCAGGCGCAGGCCGCACCGAGCGGTGCCAGCGCCAGTGCGCCGGTCAACAGTGCGCGTGTCATGGGGCGATGCAAGACGTTGCGTGTAATGGTCATGTCTGTGCGCGATCATGAAGGGATGACATCCGCATCGTAGGGCTGCACATATGAAATTACTGTTTCGCCTGCTGCTGTGCTCGGTGGCGGCATTCAACTTCGGCTGCACCGCGCCGCCAGCGCTGCGACCAGTGGCCGCCCCGGCCGCAAAGGTCGCCGCCACGCACCCGCTGCCGCTGCTGCTGATCTCGATCGACGGCTATCGCCACGATTACATCGAACGCGGACTCAGCCCGACCCTGGCGATGCTGGCGAAGAACGGTGTGCAGGCCGCGTCGATGCAGCCGTCGTTCCCGTCGCTGACGTTTCCGAACCACTACACGATCGTCACCGGCCTGCGCCCGGATCACCACGGCATCGTCAACAACACGATGGTCGATCCGCAGCTGGGCAAGTTCTCGCTGAACAACCGCGAGGCCGTTGGCGACGGCCGCTGGTGGGCCGCCGGCGTGCCGCTGTGGGAAACCGCCAGGCAGCATGGCCTGCGCTCGGCGACGATGTTCTGGCCCGGTTCGGAGGCGGCCATCCGCGGCCATCATCCGGACGAGTGGAAACTTTTCGACGCCCGGGTGACACCGGACCAGCGCGTGGACCAGGTGCTGGCGTGGCTGGATCTGCCGGCCGCACAGCGGCCCACGTTTCTCACCCTGTATTTCGATGCGGTCGACCATGCCGGCCACCTGTACGGGCCGGATACGCCCCAGGTGAACGACAAGCTGCGCGAGACCGATGCGGCGATGGCCCGGCTGGTACAAGGCTTGCAGCAACGTGGCCTGTTCGAGCGGATCAACCTGATCGTGCTGGCCGACCACGGCATGGCGGCGGTGCCCGCACAGAACAGTGTGGTGATCGATCGGCTGATTCCGCTCGACAAGGTGCAGGTGATCAGCATGGGCATCCTCGCGGGCTTCAACCCGAAATCGGACTCCGCAGCCGCACGTGCCGATTTCGCGCGCATCGAGAAAAAACTGGAGCAGCCGCAGGCGCACATGCGGTGCTGGGACAAGACCCGCGTACCAGCGCGGCTGGCGTACGGCAGCAACCCCCGCGTTCCGCAGCTGCTGTGCCTGGCCAATATCCACTGGCGCATCACCACCACGGATTACCTGGCCCGCCACAAGGGCAAGCCGAGCCTGGGCGATCACGGCTTCGACAACGCCGATCCGCTGATGCAGGCGCTGTTCGTGGCGCACGGCCCGGCGTTCCGGGTCGGCGCCAAAGTGCCGGCGTTTCCGAATGTGGACGTCTATCCGCTGATGACCCACCTGCTCGGCCTGCCCGCTGCCGCGAACGATGGCGACTACGACGCGGTGAAGGACATGCTGAAGCCTGCCGATCGCTGAGCTCGCAGCTCGCTTCCCCGTGCGCAGCGCGGGGGAAGCGAGTCGGTTGGTTGGCTTACGGCATCGCGCCCTTGCTCATCGGCGTCGGCGGCGTCGCCACATTCACCAGCGGCGGCAGGTGGAACAACCGCCACGCGATCAGCAGACCGGCCAGCACCAGCGCGCCGACAAACAGCGCCACACCATTCCAGCCGTGCGAGGCATAGAACAGCCCGCCGCTGGCGCCGGCGATGCTCGAGCCCATGTAGTAGCAGAACAGGTACACCGACGAGGCCTGCGCCTTCGCCATGCCGGCGCGGCGCCCGACCCAGCTGCTGACGATCGAGTGACCGCCGAAGAAACCGAACGTCACCGCCACGATGCCGAGCATGATCAGCGGCAACGGCTGCGTCATCGTCAGCGCCACGCCGACCAGCATCAACGCGAACGCCGTCCACAGCACCTTGCGCCGCCCAAGCTGGCCGGCCAGGTGGCCCATCCACGCCGAGCTGAAGGTGCCGACCAGGTAGATGCCGAAGATCAGCCCGACCACCGCCTGGCTGAGGTTGTACGGTGGCGCCAGCAGGCGGTAACCGAGATAGTTGTAGACGGTGACGAACGCGCCGAGCAGCAGGAAACCCTCGACGAACAACCACGGCAGGCCACGGTCGCGGAACATGCCGGTGAAGCGCCCCAGCACCGTGCGCCAGCGCAACGGCTGCGCCACGAAATGCCGCGACGGCGGCAGCGCACGCCAGAAGATCAGCCCGGCCAGCACGCCGATCAGCCCGACCACGCCCACCCCGAATCGCCAGCCGAAGAAATCGGTAAGCACGCCGGTGATCAATCGCCCGCCCATGCCGCCGACTGCGCTGCCGCTGATATACAGACCCATGCCCAGGCCGATCGAGTCGACGTCCATCTCCTCGCCCAGATACGTCATCGCCACCGCCGGCAGTCCACTCAGGGTCAGCCCCATCAGCGTACGCACCAACAGCAGCGCCGGCCAGTTCGGCATCAGCGCCGTCAACAGCACCAGCACCGCCGACGACAGCAGCGACACCACCATCACCGATTTGCGTCCCCACGTATCCGACAGCGCACCGGCAAACAACATCGCGAACGCCAGGACGCCGGTGGTCAGCGACAACGACATCGCCGCGCCTGCCGCACTGACGCCATAGTCGTGACTGAATTCCGGCATCAACGGCTGCACGCAATACAGCAGTCCGAACGTGGCGAAACCGGCGGCGAACAGCGCAAGGTTGGTGCGGCGGAAGGCCTTTGTTCCGTGGCGGATATACGCCGCCGGCGCAGGGTCCAAGGACTCTGCGGCATCTCGTTCCAAACCGTCCATCATCTCGCCTGCCTGTTTCGGATATTTCAGTTTTGCGAGAATACAGTGATGCAAAAAAGTGATCGACAGCGCAGAAATTGACCTCCCTGCTTCACAGATCGGCCTCGACTAAACGCAATCGACGACGTCGGCATCTGACCGGGCGCTGCTGCACCCACGCAGACGAATATATCCCGCGATTGCAGGAGGTCATGAACCATGGCGGACGTACCCGGCCGGAAATCTGTCGCGCTTTACCTGTTGCTGGTGCTTGCCATCAGCACACCGTACTGGCTCTTGATGATCCACGCGGGCTCGCTGGAACTCGCGCGCGGGTTTGTCATCCATTCCCAGATGTGGGCGCCCGCGGCCGCCGCGCTGATAGCCTCATGGCTGCTCAACCGCTCCGTGTCCGGACTCGGCTGGCATTGGGGCCGCACGTCATGTGGCTGCCGGTATCTCATTCCGATCGCCTACAGTGTCCTCGCCTACCTGCCTCTCTGGTTGTCGGGCCTGGCACCGGCGATGTTCGGCAGCTTCGCGGAACAGGCCGCGAAGGGACTGGCGCTGACGACGTCGTCCTGCGCCATTCCGGCGTTGCTGCAGGTTTTCCTCACGATGACCTTTGGCGTCATTCAAAGCGCCGCTTCCGCCGCCGGCGAGGAAATCGGCTGGCGCGGCTATCTTGTACCGGCGCAAAGGCAACACTACGGCTTCGGCGCTACCGTGTTTATCAGCGGCATCATCTGGGCCTGCTGGCACATGCCGCTCATCCTCTTCGCCGACTACAACGGCGAGGCTCCGAAGATCTATTCGCTGCTGTGCTTCACCCTCATGGTGATTGCGTCCGGGGCCATCGCGGCATGGTTGCGGCTTCG
>DHXA01000026.1:11709-13132 GCA_002413455.1 Rhodanobacter sp. UBA5168
GTTGCGGCTTCGCTCCGGCTCGGTCTGGCCGGCGATCGCCCTGCATGCGACACACAATGCCGTCGTGCAATGGGTTCTGGACGCCATGACCGACGGCCATGGGAAAGCGGCGTGGTTTGCCGGTGAGTTCGGCATCTCGCTTGCGCTCTCCACCACGCTGGTTGCGTTCCTCGTCATCCGCCGGCGCAAGCCGGAGCCGGATGCTGCCGAGGGGCAGTTGTGTCGCTAAGTCAGTAGCAGCAACCCACTGTTGCCCGGCGCCACCGGAATCGCCTCGTCCGGCTTGAATTCGGCAGCCGGCGGGAAGCCCGCAACCGACGGCGCCTTCAGCGTCGCGCTGCCGAGCTTGAGTCCGCGGGCTTCCCGCATCAGCGAGTTGCAAGGGCCGGAACGATTTCCGGACATCCGCGAGGCGCGCACATCACGCCCGGACTTCCGGGGCGCCGCCGGTATCACGCGCAAAGAACGAGACGACAAGGCCGAACAGCAGCATCGCCAGCACGTTCCCGGCCAGCGACAGGGCGGTGAAGTGCGGCTTCGCTGCCGCCGACAGCGGCACCACGACGTACTCCATTACCGCGAAGATCATCACTCCATAGGCCAGGCCGGCCGCCGCCCACCGTTCGCGCATCCAGACCAGTCGTCGCGTGGCAATGACGAAGATCGCCGCGATCAGCAGCGACATCGCCCATTGCAGGCCGAGCCCCAGCAGCGAAACCGGCATGCCGCCCTGGAATGCCGTGCGCCCCAGCAGGCCACTGGCGATCGCGCGCAGGATGATCAGCGGGCTGACCATGTTGATCAGCGAGGCGGCGAATACATCCATCGTGCCGGCGAACATGCCGCCATAGAGGATGGCCACCCACGGGGAGGTGCGCGTGCCCGTCATCGGTTTTTCCCGTCGAAATCGGATTCATCGGAATACGCCGCGACTGCCGCACCAGCATGTGCCAACAGTCACGCCAGCGCGCGTCAGGCGCTGCGGTCGCTGCGCAGGGCGCTCACCGCGGCATCATCGCCCGCGGCGCCACGCCCGCTGACCCAGCCGAACAGCGCGATGCCGATGACGATCGCCAGCGCGCCGAACAAGGCGTAGCCGTGCGGCCATGCCTCGCCGAGAAACAGCACGCCAAGCAAGGTGGCAAACAACAGCTCGGCTGCCTGCATCGCCTCGACCGCGGCCAGCGCGGTCGGCTCGCGTCGCACCATGTCGGTGGCACGAAAAAACATGACTGTGGCGATGGTCCCCGAGGACAACGCCACCCCGCCGGCCAGCAGCGCTTCGCGCAGCGTCGGCGGCCCGATCGTGAACCAGGCGAGCAGCCCGAACAGCAGCCACAACGGCCAGCTGCACAGGGTCATGCCGAATACGCGCTGCACGGCGTTGATATGGCTTTCGCCCGGCTCCACTTGAGCCGGCTCC
>DHXA01000010.1 GCA_002413455.1 Rhodanobacter sp. UBA5168
GCGCGACAGTTCGGATGTCCGGTGAGCGACAGCAAGGATGTCCGGTCGCTGCGTGTGTGGAAGATGGCGTGACGGGAGCTTCGCGACAAGGGTCGCGTTGGGATGTCACGCGGACGAAGCGGTGATGATCTCCTTCTGCTTGGTGTCGCCCTTGCCGTCGCTGGAAGGGCGCTGCTTCTGACGGATTGCTGCGGAGCGTTGGCGATAGCTCTGAACGTTCATCTCGAGAATGACGGCATGATGGACGAGGCGATCAACTGCGGCGAGCGTCATGGCGGCATCCGGGAAGACGGTTGTCCATTCGCCGAAGGGTCGATTAGACGTTACCAACAAGCTGCGCCGTTCGTAGCGAGAAGCGATCAACTCGAACAGTGCGCTAGTCTCTGCCTGATCACGATTCACGTAGCACAGATCATCGAGAATGATCAGGTGATACTTGTCGAGCTTCTCGATCGCGCTCTCCAAGAACAACGATTGTCGAGCAGTCTGCAGACGCTGCACGAGGTCGGTCGTGCGAGTGAACAACACGCGATAGCCGTTCTCGACAAGAGCATGACCGAGCGCTGCACCGAGATGCGACTTGCCGGACCCACTGGGCCCGAACAGCAGGATGTTGACGCCCTTCTTCAGCCAGGCGTCACCGCTGGCAAGTGCTGTGACATGAGCGTGGCTGATCATCGGCACGCTGGCGAAGTCGAAGCTGCCGAGCGTCTTGCCCGGCGGCAGTCGCGCTGCCAGCAGGTGTCGCTGGGTACGTCGCTGCGCACGCTCAGCGAGTTCGAGTTCGGCGAGGGTTGCCAGTAAGCGCGCGGAGGGCCAGCCCTCACGATCGGCGCGCGCGGTAAACGACTGCCACAGCTTGCCGATGGTCGGCAGACGCAATTCCCCCAGCAGCAGCGGCAGGCGCGCAGTGTCGATGGTGATACTGTCGCTCATGGTGTCGCTGCCCCGGCTGTCGCCGCCATTGCGGGCAGCAGCACGTCGTAACTGGCAATCGACGGCAGGTTCACCGCAACGACGGGCAGGCAAGCGATGCTCGGGGCGAACCGGGCGCGCAATATTGCCAGGTCGGGCATGCCATCCTCGAGCAATTGCTGCGACAACGCGGCGGCAAGGTCGGCTTCGCAGCCACGTTCGTGAGCGAGCGCCAGCAGCTCCACCATGGTTCGGCAGGCGACCCGTGCATCGCACGCGTCGAGCAGACGTTCCCAGGCGGCACGGTAAGCCGGCCGTGGGAACAGCGCGTCGCGGTAGACAAGATGCAGCAGCGCCATCGGCTTGCAGCGCAGGCTGTGAATAATATGCCGATAGTCCACCACCTGGATGCGGCGGCCATCGCTGGGCGCACGACGACGTGGCAGGCGCAGCACCAGGCTTTGACCGACGAAGCATTCCAGACGGTCATCGTAGATCCGCAGGTTCAGCCGATAGCCGATCAGGCGAGATGGCACCGTGTAGAACACTTTGCGCAGAATGAAGCCGCTGCTGGAGGTCACCCGAACGCTGACCTCGTCATGATCGGAGGTACGCCGTGGCGGCAATCTGCCCAGTTCGGCGCGCTCCAGCGCGACCAGCTTCTCGCGCCTGGCGTTGCGGCGGCCAATGAGGTCGGCGATCCAATCGCGATAGAGCTCGAGGCTGTCGAAGTCAGTGCTGCCGCGCAGCAGCAAGGCTTGAGCAGCGGCACGCTTGAGGTGACCGTGCTGGCTCTCGATCGCGCCGTTCTCGTGCGCGACCCCGCGGTTGTTGCGGGTCGGCTGCATACCATAGTGAGCGCACAGCGCTTCGTAGCGGCGGGTCTGGTCTTCGACGGCGTCTCGCTCGAGGTTGCGGAACGCCGCTGAAAGACTGTCGGAGCGATGCTCGGCCGGGGCGCCACCGAGCGACCACAGCGCGTTCTGCAGGCCGCAAGCCAACGCAGTGTAGCTCTCGCCGCCGAGCACCACCTCGGCGTGCTCCCAGGCGGAATACGCCAAAACGAAGTGATAGAGACGGTGCGCCAGCGGCTCACCGGCGATACGGATGCCAAGCTCGGCCATGTCGGTGAAGTCCGACAGGCCTTGCTGGCCCGGCGGGTGGTCCTGACGGAAGATCACCTCGCGCGCAGCTCCGTGTTCGGCACACCATGCGCGGACACGACGTTCCAAGGTGCGGCGGAGCCGATCCCAATCGCGCTCGGGATGACGCCGTTGCATCTCGTCCAGCAGCATCACCGGCCGCATGCCGGGACGGGTGACCAGTAGCGGCAGGATGTCGCTCTCCCACAAGCTGCCGAGCGGGTCGGCGACCTTCCGCCGCAAGGGTCGCTCAGCACTCTTCTGGGACGGCAGCCGCGGATCGCCCTCGATCCGGCGGCCAGTGCGCTCGCTGAAGCCGGCCTTGGCGGCAGCGGCATGCTGGGGATGGTGGCAACGGAGCTTCATATACATTCTCATCTGCTGGTCGGTGGCGGGGCGTCCGGGCACGTCGGGCCTCGTTTGGAAATCGAGGACCCGACACTGCCCGCACACACGCAGCGACCAGAGACCACGGAAATCCGTGCCGCCCGGTTTGGCCCACCTACGACTGGGCTATGCCCACTCTGAAGCCGACCAAACCGGCCATCCTCCGTGTCGCTGACCGGCCAACTTTGCTGTCGCG
>DHXA01000064.1:0-1400 GCA_002413455.1 Rhodanobacter sp. UBA5168
CCGCCCGCTCAGGCGACGTCGGCAATCCAGGCCGCGCTGCTGAACTTGGTCTGCGCGAGCTTTTTGGCCTGGCCAAGTTCACGGGCATGCAGATCGTCCTCACTGAGGCCGTGCAATCGGCGGAAGGTGGCGATCATCCGCTCGATCACCGCTTCGCGTGGCAGGCCGGTCTGGCTGCGCAGTGGGTCGACCCGCTTGGCCGCGCTGACGGTGCCTTTGTCGGACAGTTTCTCGCGGCCGATGCGCAGCACCTCGAGCATCTTGGTGGCGTCGATGTCGTAGGCCATCGTGACGTGATGCAGCACGGCACCGCCGCGATGCACCTGGGCGGCGCCGGCGATCTTGCCGCCCTCGGAGGTGATGTCGTTGAGCGGCTGGTACCAGGCCTGGATGCCCAGCTCGGCCAGCGCCTGCAGCACCCAGGCGTCCAGAAACGCATACGCCTCCTGGAATGACAGTCCCTTGACCAGCGATTGCGGCGCGTAGATCGAATAGGTGATCGTGTTGCCCGGCTCGATGAACATCGCGCCGCCACCCGAGACCCGGCGCACGATTTCGATGCCGTGGCGCCGAGCTGCATCGGCATCCACTTCGTTGCGCAATGACTGGAAACGGCCGATCACAACGGCCGGAGCAGCCCACTCCCAGATGCGCAGGGTTGCCTTGCGCCGACCGGCACCGACCTCGTGGGTCAGCACATCGTCGAGTGCCATGTGCAGCGTCGGTGATTGCGGGGTGGTGTGAAGCAGCTGCCAGTCGTGATCGCGCCAATCGGTACGCATCATGCCTCGGATTCCCAGTGCAAGGCGCGGCGCACGGCGACCGCGATGGCTTCCGGCGAAAGACCATACATCATCACGTCGGGCGACAGCGCATCGCGCACGGCGTCTGCGAGCTCTGTCTCATCGGCATGTTCCGGCTGACCCTCCAGCGCGGCGTTGATCGTGTGCAGCGCGCTGTCCGGCTCGAGGAAGAAGTCGCCGCTCAGGTGCACATCGGCGAGCCGGCCGTTGCGCAGATCGAGGTCGATCACCACCAGCTTCCCGCCGGGCATCTTGTATTCGCCGTGCATGGGCGGTTCCCGTCTGCGTTGCGCTGTCGATCAGTGGCCGCGGCCGTGGAAGTTGCCGTTGCCGCCACCGATCGAGATGCTGACGCCGCCGGTGGGGTGATCGCAACTGCCGAATGCCTTGGTGACGTTGACCGTTCCGGTCTGGTAACTGCCGCCGAAATGGTTGCCGCCGACCACACCCATGCCGACGCTGCCGTGGACCTGCGGCTGGTTGTAACTGTAGTCGTCGCAGTCTGTGGATGTCGCGGCAGCGGTGCTGTCGTCGTTGCCCATGCGTCCGCTGGTATCGCCGTAGTACACGCCGGGTGCGCTTTTGGCGGGTTTGGCC
>DHXA01000064.1:1668-6310 GCA_002413455.1 Rhodanobacter sp. UBA5168
TCGCTGGGCGGCAGCTTGAGGTTCAACGGTTTGCCGGGCGTCTGTGCCCAAGCCGAGGCGACCAGCAAGGTGGTCGCGAGGGCGGTGAGGTGCCGTTTGAGGTTCATGCTTGACTCCGGGGTATGACGTGCTCAACGCGCCACGCGCGTTGGCGTGCACCTCCACCTTCGAAGCGCGCGGCGGCAGGAAGTTCCTGCCGCGCCCCTCAGCCGGTGGTCTCGATCCGCTCCACCCGGCGCAGGCCACGCGGCAGCACACCGCCGCGGGTAGCGCGGTTGCCGCCGTATTCGACCAGATCGGCCCATTTGAGCGTGAGTTTGCGCTGGCCGGCGTACAGGGTGACTTCGCCCTTGCCCTCGCCGACCACCGCCACGCCGGCCACGCGCTCGTCGCCACTGACGAGTTTGGCCTTGGGGATCTCGATCAGCTTGTTGCCCTTGCCCTTGTCGAGTTCGGGCAGCTCGGCCACCGAGAACATCAACAGATGGCCTTCGGTGGTGACCACCACGATGCGATCACGTGCCGGATCGGCGCTGATCTGCGGCGCCAGCACCTTCGCCTTGTCGCTGAGGCTGATGATCTGCTTGCCGGCCTTGTTGCGGCCGGTGAGTGATTCGAAGCGGGTGACGAAGCCGTAGCCGAAGTCGGTGGCCAGGATCAGCCGGGTATCGTTATCGCCGGCGATCACCGCGTCGAAGCTGGCGCCCGCCACCGGGCTGAAGCGGCCGGTCAGCGGCTCGCCGTTGCCACGCGCCGAGGGCAGCGTATGCGCCGGGGTGGAATAGGCGCGGCCGGTGGAGTCGATGAACGCCACCTGCTGCGTAGTGCGCGCCTTCACCGCGGCGAGCAGGCCGTCGCCTTCGCGATAGTTCAGGCCCTCGGCGTCGATGTCGTGGCCTTTCGCCGCGCGCGCCCAACCCTTCTGGCTCAGCACCACGGTGACCGGCTCGCTGGCCACCAGCGCGCTTTCGTCCAGCGCCTGCGCCGCTTCACGCTGCACCAGCGGCGAGCGGCGATCGTCGCCGAACTTGGCGGCGTCGGCGCGCAGCTCTTCCTTGATCAGGCCTTTCAACTTGGCCGGCGATTTCAGCAGCACGCTGATCTTTGCGCGTTCTTCTTCGAGCTGGTCGCGCTCGGCGTTGATCTTCATCTCCTCCAGCCGCGCCAGCTGGCGCAGGCGGGTTTCGAGGATGTAGTCGGCCTGTTCCTCGCTGAGCTTGAAGCGCGCCATCAGCACGGGCTTGGGCTCGTCCTCGCTGCGCACGATGCGGATCACCTCATCGAGATTGAGGTAGGCAATGCGCAACGCCTCGAGCAGGTGCAGGCGGCGCTCGACTTTCGCCAGCCGGTGTTCCAGACGCTTGGTCACCGTGCTGGTGCGGAACGTCAGCCACTCGCTGAGGATGCGCTTGAGGTTCTTCACCTGCGGCCGGCCGTCCAGGCCGATCATGTTGAGATTGATGCGGAAGCTCTTTTCCAGATCGGTGGTGGCGAACAGGTGCGGCATCAGCTCGTCCGCGTCGACGCGGCTGGAACGCGGCACCAGCACCAGCCGGATCGGGTTCTCGTGATCGGACTCGTCGCGCAGGTCCTCGATCATCGGCAGTTTCTTCGCGCGCATCTGCGCGGCGATCTGTTCGAGGATTTTCGACGGGCTGACCTGGTGCGGCAGCGCGGTGATCACGATGTTGCCTTCCTCGCGCTGGTACACGGCGCGGGCGCGCACCGAACCCATGCCGCTCTCGTACATCGCCAGCAGGTCGGCGCGCGGGGTGATGATCTCCGCCTCGGTCGGATAGTCCGGCCCGCGCACGTGCTCGCAAAGATCGGCGACGCTGGCGTCCGGATCGTCCAGCAGGCGGATGCACGCGCTGATCAGTTCGCGCAGGTTGTGCGGCGGGATATCGGTGGCCATGCCCACCGCGATGCCCATCGAGCCGTTCAGCAGCACATGCGGCACGCGCGCCGGCAGCCAGCTCGGCTCGTCCATGGTGCCGTCGAAATTCGGTACCCAGTCGACCGTGCCCTGGCCCAGCTCGCCCAGCAACGCTTCGGCGATCGGGCTGAGTTTCGACTCGGTGTAGCGCATCGCGGCGAAGCTCTTCGGGTCGTCCGGCGAACCGAAGTTGCCCTGGCCGTCGACCAGCGGATAGCGGTACGAGAACGGCTGCGCCATCAGCACCATCGCTTCGTAGCACGACGAATCGCCGTGCGGATGGAACTTGCCGATCACGTCGCCGATGGTGCGCGCGGATTTCTTCGGCTTGGCGGTGGCGGCCAGGCCCAGCTCGCTCATCGCGTAGATGATGCGCCGCTGCACCGGCTTCAGGCCGTCGCCGACGAACGGCAGCGCGCGGTCCAGCACCACATACATCGAGTAGTCGAGATAGGCCCGCTCGGCGTATTCCTTCAGCGGGATCTGTTCGTAATTGGCTTGCAGGTTCATGCGGGGACGTCTGTCGAGTAGCGCGCAACGCGCGGATAGCCGGTCGATGGTGCCAGAACGCGCCGACCCGTGACAGCTTGCGGGACTGTGGCCGTTGTGCCGCAACGATCGCCGGGGTTCACCGGGTCTTGCCCTTGATCGCGGGCAAGGGTGGCGCGCGCAGCGGGACCGGCGTGGACTGCACGATCGAGGTGGTGGTCTGGCCGTAGCGCAGGAAACGGTCGAGGATCAGGTCGAGATTTTCCAGCGCGTCCAAGTGCACCTTGATGATGAAGCAGTCTTCGCCGGTAACCCGGTGGCACTCGACGACCTGCGGCATCTTCTGCGCGAGCTCGGCGATCTTCGGCAGCTGCCCGGGTACCGGACGCACGCGCACATACGCCGTGATCGGCCAGCCCAGCGCTTTCGGATCCAGATCGAGCCGATAGCCGCGGATCACGCCGGTTTCCTCCAGCCGGCTCAGGCGCTCCTTCACCGCCGGCGCGGACATGCCGACGCTGGCGGCCAGCTTGGTGACGGGCTGGCGCGGGTCTTCCTGCAGCGCCTGCAGCAGGGCCACATTGCGGGGGTCGGTCACGAGATTTGAAATCTGAGGCATATGAGACGTTCCACCTTCAATACAAGAAACATCGGTCGACCGATCCTTTCTTTCTGCATGGATCATGCGCCGATACTTTGTAAAAGTAGAGCCATGAACGACGAACAGGATATCCCGGCGATACATCGGCTGGCGTCGACGCAGATCACGCTCGGCGACCGGCTGCCGCCGCATCTGTACTTCATCGTCAGCGCGGTCTTTCATTACCTCGGCCCGGCCTTCGCCGTATTGCTGTTTGCCCGCGTCGAACCACTCGGCGTCGCCTGGCTGCGGATTGCCAGCGCCGCGTTGATCTTCGCCGTGTGGCGGAGGCCATGGCGTTATTTTCTGCAGCAGGGCGCCGCGGCGCGCTGGAACATCGTGGCGCTGGGCGTGGTGCTCGGCTGCATGAACCTCTGTTTCTATCTGGCGATCGACCGTCTGCCGCTGGGCACCGTCGGTGCGATCGAGTTTCTCGGGCCGATCGCGCTGGCGCTGGCCGGCATGCGCACCCAGCGCAACGTGGTGGCGTTGGCCGTCGCGGTGGCTGGGGTGTGGATGCTGACCCACGTGCGGCTTGCCGGTGCGCCGACGGGTTTCGTCTACGCCTTCGCCAACTGCGCACTGTTCATGCTGTACATCGTGCTCGGACATCGCGCCGCGAAGGATGGCGGTGGCGAGGGCATCGATCGGCTTGCCGCAGCAATGCTGGTGGCCTTGCTGGTGGTGATGCCGTTCGGCCTGCACGATGCCGCGGTGGCGCTGGCCAGCCCCGGGCTGCTCGCCGCCGGCGTCGGCATCGGCATTTCGTCGTCGGTGATTCCCTATGTCTGCGACCAGCTCGCGATGGCGCGGCTGCCGCGCGCCACGTTCGCGCTGCTGCTGGCGCTGTTGCCCGCCACGGCGAGCGTGATCGGCATCGTGGTGCTGCATCAGATACCAGGTGCCATCGAGATGGCCGGCATTGCGCTGGTCATCGTCGGGGTCAAACTGCACCGGGTAAGCCGCCGATGAGCAGCCTGCATTGTTTTTGAGAAACCAACGGGAGGATTCGCGATGGACTACATCAATCTGGGCAAGTCAGGCCTCAAGGTCTCGCGCATCTGCCTCGGATGCATGAGCTATTCGGCAACACCCACCGACGAGAGGCCATGGACGCTGGACGAGGAGCACGGCCGGCCGTTCATCCGGCGGGCGCTCGAACTGGGCATCAACTATTTCGACACGGCAAACATGTACTCCAAGGGCGACAGCGAGCAGGTGCTGGGGCGCGCGTTGCGCGATTTCGCCCGGCGCGAGGAGGTCGTCATCGCCACGAAAGTGTTCTATCCGATGCGTGCCGACGCGAATGGCGGCGGCCTGTCGCGCAAGTCGATCATGACCGAGATCGACGCCAGCCTGCGCCGGCTCGGCACCGATCATGTCGACCTCTATCAGATCCACCGCTGGGACGACGCCACGCCGATCGAGGAGACGATGGAGGCGCTGCATGACGTGGTGAAGGCGGGCAAGGCGCGCTACATCGGCGCCTCGTCGATGATGGCCTGGCAATTCGCCAAGGCGCTGTATACCGCCGACCTGCATGGCTGGACGCGTTTCGTCTCGATGCAGCCGCATTA
>DHXA01000064.1:6547-6684 GCA_002413455.1 Rhodanobacter sp. UBA5168
AAGGCCGGCAAGGTCCGCTATATCGGGGCTTCCAGCATGTATGCATGGCAGTTCTCCAAGGCGCTCTATACGTCCCAGCAGCATGGCTGGGCGAAGTTCGTCTCCATGCAGCCGCACTACAACCTGCTGTACCGCGA
>DHXA01000054.1:0-2081 GCA_002413455.1 Rhodanobacter sp. UBA5168
AGCTTGTAGTCGGCGGCACCAAGCACCGGGTGGCCGGCCTGCGGGCCGAAGCGGGCGCGATCTATCACCGACTGCGGATGCTCGATACGGAAGCCGATCGAGAACGGTTTGGCTTCCAGGTATACGCCGTTTCGGTGCAGCATTTCGAAGGTGTCGCGGGCGCTATGGCCCACCGCCAGCACCACCTGATCGGCGCGGAGCTGCTCGCCGCTGGCCAGGGTCACGCCGCGGATCCGCTGACCATCCGCGCACGGCTCCAGCAGCAGGTCGTCGACGCGCTGGCTGAAACGGATCTCGCCGCCCAGCGACTCGATCGTGGCGCGCATGTTTTCCACCATTGTCACCAGCCGGAACGTGCCGATGTGCGGCTTGCTGACGTAGAGGATTTCCTCCGGCGCACCGGCCTTGACGAATTCGGTGAGCACCTTGCGGCCATGATGCAGCGGATCGCGGATCTGGCTGTGCAGCTTGCCGTCGGAAAACGTGCCGGCGCCGCCCTCGCCGAACTGCACGTTCGATTCGGGGTGCAGCTGGCGCTTGCGCCACAGGTCCCAGGTGTCCCTGGTGCGCTCGCGTACTTCCTTGCCGCGGTCGAGGATGATCGGGCGAAAACCCATCTGCGCCAGGAGCAGCCCCGCGAACAGGCCGCAGGGGCCGAAACCGATCACCAGCGGGCGATGTTCCATCCGCGCCGGCGCCTTCGCCACGAAGTGGTAACCGGTATCGGGAGTGGGCTGGATGTGCGGATCGTCGACGTGGCGCAGGAGCAGCTCGGCTTCGCGCGGCGTGTCGATATCCAGTGCATAGATCAGCACGATCGCGCCGCGCTTGCGCGCGTCGTAGCTGCGTTTGGCGACGGTGTAACCGGTCAGTGCGGCGGCCTCGATCTGCAGCCGTGCAAGGATCGCGGCAGTCAGCGCAGCTTCGCTGTGGTCCAGCGGCAGCTTGAGGTCGGTCAATCGCAACATGCGGGGTCCGGGAGTCCATCGACTTGGTGGAGGCCATCGAGGCACGTTGCCACGCGGCCTGGCCGTTCATTGTCGAGGCGATCGCGCAGCGCGACAAGGAGATGGCGGTGCGTCGCCACCCGCAGCGTCGGTCGTTCAGCGCACGCCAGCGTGTTGACAGCTGACGCAGCGCGGCAGTTCAGGCCGCCAGCAACGTCAGAAACTGCTCGCCGGTGGCGTGCGGGTGCAGCAGGATGAACTGGGTGTGGGTGGCGTCGGTGTGCTTGCGTGCCGCTGCAGGACACAGCTGGCCGTCTTCACCGGTCACTGCCAGTGGCGCATTGTGCCGGCTGTCCCAGTGACGGCGGCAGACCAGGCCATGCTGGGGGCCGCCGGCGATGATGCATTCAAAGATGGGTGCCATGGGAATTCACTCGATGGTTGAGAATGGTGGAGTCGAGTTTCATCAAGCAGGGCACGGGCCAACCAAATCGGGCAAAGGTGTTGTCTATCACAATTCGGGAAATTCACGCGCGGCGGCACCGCGTTCCCGAACTTCGAGCGCTGGCGGCCGCCGGTTTCGCGGCCGCCAGCGTGGCTGCTCAGGCGCCGCCGATGAAGTCGTTCTTGCCGATGCCGGTGCCGGCCTCGCGCAGGATGTTGTACGCGGTGGTGCAGTGGAAGAACAGGTTCGGGATCACGAAGCCCAGCAGGTAGGCCTGGCCTTCGAACGTCATCTCACCGGTACGCATCTTGAGAACGATCGAGCGGGCTTCGCTGCCGTCGATCTGCTCGGGCTTGAACGAGTTGATGTATTCGATCGCGCGCTCGATGCGCGATTGCACCTGCGCCAGCGTGGTCTCGTTGTCCTCGAACGACATCGGCTCGACCCCGGCCAGACGGGCGGTGCCGCGGGTGGCCATGTCGCAGGCGATCTGCACCTGCCTGATCAGCGGCAGCATGTCGGGAATCAGCCGCGTTTGCAGCAGTGTTTCGTCAGTGACGTCTTTCGACCTGGCATGCTCCTCGCCTTTCCTGAGCACGTGGGCAAGATTGCCGAGCGCGCGAACGAAAACGGGGACAGCAGCCTGATACATGGACAATGTCATGGTGATGGTTCCGATTGGTCGTGGG
>DHXA01000054.1:2362-3470 GCA_002413455.1 Rhodanobacter sp. UBA5168
CATCGCGGGTGAAGCGCGCGGCAATCACCGCGGCGACGAACAGCAGCAGGGCAGCCAGCACGAACGCCACGCCGGGCAGATGCCGCACCGGCGCATGGTCGCTGATGAACAACGCGAAGGTGTCGGCAAACAGTGCCGGACCGAAGATGCCGGCGAGGCTGGCCAGGCTGGTCAGCGCACCCTGCAGACGGCCCTGTTCATGCGGGTCGACCTGGTGCGTCATCAGCGCCTGCGCCGGCGGCCCGGCCAACCCGCCGAGACACAGGAACGGAATGCCGAGCACGAACAGCCACGACACCGAGGCGAAACCGAAGAACGCATAGCCCACGATGCACAACGCCAGTCCGGCCAGGATCAGGCGCCGCTCGCCCAGCTTCGGCATCAGCCGGCGCACCAGCACGGCCTGCACCAGCCCGCTGCACAGGCCGACCAGCCCCAGTGTGTAGCCGACGATCTGCGGGCCCCAGCCGTAGCGGTAGTCGGTGTAAAGCACGTAGGTGGAATTCAGCGAGAACTGCGCCAGGCTGATCAGGAAATACACCGCCGCCAGCCCGAACACCTGCGGATAGCGGCGCAGCAGCACCACCGCGCCGAACGGATTCGCATGGCGCCAATCGAAGCGCGCGCTGCGCCGTTCCTTCGGCAGCGATTCGGGCAACACGAAATAGCCGTAGCCGAAGTTGACCAGCGACAGGCCGGCCGCGATCCAGAACGGCAGCCGGATGTGCAGGTCGCCGAGAAAGCCGCCCAATGCGGGTCCGACGATGAAGCCGATGCCGAACGCGGCGCCGAGCGTGCCGAACGCGGCGGCGCGCTTCTCCTTCGGCACGATGTCGGCAATGTACGCATTGGCGGTGGAGAAGCTTGCCGCGCACACGCCGGACACGGCGCGGCCGATGAAGAGCAGCCACAGCACGGGCGCCAGCGCCATCACGATGAAATCGATGCCCAGGCCCAAGCTGGAGATCAGGATCACCGTGCGCCGCCCGAAGCGATCGGACAACGCGCCCTGCACTGGCGAGAACACGAACTGCATCAGCATGAACAGCGCGCCGAACGCGCCCGACCACACCGCGGCCTTGGCGATGCTGCCGCCGATCAACTGCAC
>DHXA01000220.1:0-2445 GCA_002413455.1 Rhodanobacter sp. UBA5168
GCCTCGACGCACAGAGGACGAGCCATGAAGAAGAATGGTGAGGTTTTCATCGGAATCGATACCGCCAAGGCACGGAATGCGATTGCCGTGGCGGACGGAAACCGGAACGGCGAAGTGCGTTATCTGGGAGAGTTCGACAACACGCCGGAAGCCGTCGCGAAGCTAGTGCGCAAGCTGGCTGACCGCTACGAGACGCTGCATTTCTGTTATGAGGCGGGTCCCACCGGCTATGGGTTGTATCGTCAGATCCTTACCCTCGGGCATGCGTGCGTGGTGGTTGCGCCGTCGCTGATCCCGCGTCGGTCGGGCGATCGGGTGAAGACCAACCGACGCGATGCGCTGTCTCTGGCGCGCCTGCTGCGAGCGGGCGAACTGACGGCGGTTTGGGTTCCCGATGAGACGCACGAGGCGGTGCGAGATCTGGTCCGCACCCGCGCAATTGCAGTCGAGGACTACAGGCGGAAACGCCAACACGTCACCTCGTTCCTGCTGCGACATGGGCGCAGCTACGATGGCAAGACCAGTTGGCGAGGCAGGCATAAGCGTTGGCTCGATGGGCAGACCTTCACCCATCCCGCGCAGCGGCTGGCGTTTCAAGAGATGCTCAACGCGGTGCAAGCGACCGTGGAACGCATGGATCGGCTGGAGGCGGCACTGATCGAGATCGTTCCGCAGTGGACGATGGCGCCGGTGGTTTTGGCATTCCAAGCGATGCGTGGGATCCAATTCATGACTGCGGTGACGATGGTATCCGAGGCGGGCGATCTGCGCCGTTTTGACCATCCGCGACAACTGATGGCATTTCTTGGCCTGGTGCCATCGGAGCGCTCGACGGGAGAGACGAAACGCCAAGGTGGGATGACCAAGACGGGCAATAGTCATGCGCGCAAGGCGCTTGTCGAGGCGGCGTGGA
The DNA here is from genome assembly GCA_002413455.1 of Rhodanobacter sp. UBA5168. Taxonomy (GTDB): domain Bacteria; phylum Pseudomonadota; class Gammaproteobacteria; order Xanthomonadales; family Rhodanobacteraceae; genus Rhodanobacter. Next base: position 914 of record DHXA01000220.1, read on the forward strand.
CCTACCGTCATGCGGCGGGCACCGGTGTCCAACATCAGCAGCGACAATCGGCTCTCCCCGAGCCAGTGCGTGACATCGCATGGAAGGCGCAAACACGCTTGTGCGCACGGTATCGTCGCCTCATCGCCAAAGGCAAACGCGCGACGGTCGTTGTCGTGGCGATCGCACGTGAGATTGCCGCCTTCCTTTGGGCGATCGCGCACCAGGTTGCGCCGCTGCCGGCGCCGGCAGTGACCGTGTGACCGCATGGTGATGCAAGTAGGCCGCGTAACAGAAGAAGGACCCGCGTAGACGATCCGCTGTCGTGCAAGGCTGGGGACGGGCCCACGGTGGGGAACGCCCGAGCAACGCTTGGAGGCCAGCTGCGTGCTGATGCCCGCCGTAAGACAGGGACCAGCCCCGGACGGTAATCGGACAGGCGGTAACCAACCCGCGCATCAGAGCATGTCAACCGACGTCCAGCGGGCCCGTCTCCTGCCTTGCACGATTTTACAGATCATTTGCCAACGTGAAGCGGGGGATGGAAACGTGCGACTTTGGCTCTTGAAAACGGACATCAGAGCGTAGCGCCAGCGGCACGCCTGTTTTGACGCTACCCGGTATTGACGACGACCGGATTGTTATTTTTCCAAGTCCACGGCAGCAGTGCAGATAGTTCGTTGTGCTTGGTTCGGCCGGACACGATACGTTCAAGGACATCGGTCAACCAGGCCAGCGGGTCGACCTCGTTCAGTTTTGCCGTTTGGATCAGCGTCGCGACGATGGCCCAGTGATGACCTCCGCTGTCGGCCCCGGCAAAGAGGGCGTTCTTCCGTCCGAGGGCAACCGCTCGCATGGCGCGCTCGACCGTATTGGTGTCCAGCTCCAGACGGCCGTCATCAAGATACCGGATCAATCCCTCCCAGTGGTTGAAGGCATAACGGATCGCTTGTGCCAACGCGGAGCGACCGGAGATGCGGCCAAGCTGCCCGGTCAGCCATACATGCATTGCCTCGACGAGCGGGCGGCTGCGCTGCTGACGCGCCTGGCGGCGTTGGTCGGCGGATTGGCCGCGGATGTCGGACTCGATCGCATAGAGTGCGGCGATCCGCCGTAACGCTTCCTCGGCCAACGGCGACTTGGTGGCGGCATGGATGTCGTAGAATTTCCGCCTGGTATGAGCCCAGCAAAAGGCCAGTCCCGTCGCGCCGTCCGCGGCGGTGACCAGACGGCCGAAGCCGGCATAGCCATCGACCTGGAGCAGACCGCGGAACCCCTTCAGATGCATCATCGGGTGGTCCGCCTTGCGGTCCTCACTGTAGAGGTAGGCCGCGGCTGGGTGGCCCGGCCCCTGCCAGGGGCGATTATCAACGGCGTAGCACCACAGCCGTCCGGTCTTGGTGCGTCCCCGGCCGGGATCGAGCACCGGCAGAGTAGTATCGTCGGCAAACACCTTGGGTGAGGCCAGCACCGTGCTCAGCATCAATTCGTGCAACGGGGCCAGCCACCAGCAGGCGCGGCCGACCCAGTTGCACAATGTGGAACGATCCAAC
>DHXA01000220.1:2678-3524 GCA_002413455.1 Rhodanobacter sp. UBA5168
TCACACCCTGGCGGGCGAAGATTTGCGATTGGCGATACAGCGGCAGATGGTCACTGTATTTGCCGATCAACACTTGTGCCAGCAGAGCCTCGGTGGCCATGCCGCCATCGATCGGACGCTCTGGTGCTGGCGCCTGGACGACAGCCCCCTCACAAGCCCGGCAGCCATAGCGCGGCCGGCGGATCACGCGCACCCGCAGTTGAGCGGGGACGTAGTCGAGCATCTCGGCACTGTCTTCGCCGATCTGATGCAGTCCGCCACCGCAGCAAGGACAGGCTTTGTCGTCAACATCGACGACGACCTCGGCCCGCGGCAGATGCGCCGGCAACGCGCCACGGTTGCGCCTTACCGGCTCGGCACGATGCGCCTCGGCGTTCGCCCCGGGCGTCGGCGGCGACGTCGCCTCCAACCCGGCCATCTGTTCGGCCACCGATTGCTCCAGATCCTCGACCCCTTGCTGCAGGACTTCGTCGTCGAGCCGCTCGGACCGGCGGCCAAACCGATTGCGCTGCAGCCCGGCGATCAGCAGTTGCAGCCGCTCGATCTCGGCCAGCGCCGCGCGCAGGATCAACTGCAACGTGGCCGGATCGTCGGGCAGGTCGGTGGGGGCGGTGAACACACCGGGACGCTGGATTATCGTTGCGAATCGGTGCCAATGAATCTTGCGTGAGCATTCCGCCCTCAGCCCGCCAGTTGCGGGCGGTGCACCCGCTGCGGCATCCGCCAGTCAATCCCTTCCAGCAGCATCGACACCTGTGCCGGGCTCAGCGACACCCGCCCGGTGTTGGTCGCCGGCCACACGAAGTGACCCCTCTCAAGTCGTTTGCTGAACAGGCACATGCCCTG
>DHXA01000119.1 GCA_002413455.1 Rhodanobacter sp. UBA5168
AGTCGTCCGTTAACAAGCCGGATTGAGCGCTGATCGGCTGATCAAGAGGCGCAAGACCTCGATCAGGAAGAGGCAGAAAAGATCCCTCAGCCATGCGAGGATACGCCGGAAGTTGTGGCCGACGGCGGAGAGGATGGCGTTGGCGGCGTCGCCGGCGCGACCTTTAAGATAGCTGCGGCCGAGGTGACCTTCCGCCTTGAGGTGGCCGATCACCGGCTCGATGGCGGAGCGACGCCGCAACTCGCGCTTGATGACGCCGAACACGCCGCGCTTCTGGCCAGAGATGAAGATGCGGCGCGGGTTTTCCGTATCGTGACCGCGGTAACCCTTGTCGACGTAGCCGCGTTCGATCTCGCAGCCGGTGAGTTTTTGGGTGTCTTCGATGACGGCCTTGAGGGTATGTCCATCGTATGGGTTGCCGGGCAGCGCCTTGGCGTGCAGCACGAACTGACCGCCGGGGGCGCGGGCGTTGGTGGTGACGATGGAGACCTTGACGCCGAACTCGTAAGGCGCGCTGGCCTTGCCCTTGCCGATGCACTCGGTCTCCGGGGCATGGAAGGAATAGAGCTTCCAGCCGCGCTGGCGCTGTTGTTGGCCTCTGATCTGGGAGGCGTTCGCCAGCGGGAGCGCAAACGCCGCCTCGATGTCCTCATGGCCGGCGATCTTGCGGCCGATGTCACGGATCAGCCGGCCAAGCCTTGTGCGCAGGATGCGTAACTCGCGACGGTGGCGGTTGAACTGCTTGGCATGGGCGTAGCGTCCCGCCATCATCGCCGCGCGCTTGGCGATGCGGAGGTAGGATTGCCGCAGCTGCACGCCTTGCCTGGTGGCCAGGCGGTTGAGGCCTTTGATCGCCGCGTGCAGCAGCTTGGCGTCGGTCGGGAAGCTGATGTTCTTGGGCTGCACCGTGGTGTCGATCGTGACCCGCTTGAGGTCCTTGCTGCGCAGCGCCCCGCTCGCGTGTGCCACCCGCAGGCTCTCGGCCAGAAGCAGTTCCAACTTGTCGCCGAGCCGCTTCCGCCAATGGCTCAGGTCGGAGCGTTCATGTGGGAACTCATGCTGGAAAAACTCCTCCCCGGTGAAGAACTGGAAATAGGGGTCATAGACCCAGCGTTCGCACACGGCTTCGTCGGACAGCCCGTAAATATGCTTGAGCAACAGCAGACCAATCGCAAACCGCGTCGGGATCCCGGGCCGGCCCTTGTCGCTGTAGAGCGGGGCGATCTCACCGTCGATAAAATCCCAGTCGATCTGGCCGGCGAGCTGCGCCAGTTCGTGCCTGAGGTTGATGATCTGGTCCAGCCGCGCTCGGAACAGATCGCCTGATCTCGTTGTCTCGGGCTTCTTCGGTCGCATCGTTCTCCTCCGATGCGGCAACAGAATCATGCTTCGCCAAAAAGGGGAATCTCCAAAATCAAATCGCAAGGTTCTGCGCCCGAAGACCACAAAACCCTGCAATCTCAAAACCGCCCATCCGCCGGAAATAGACTCTCCGTCAACGCCTTAACCGTTGTTCACGGACGACTAAGCAGATCTTTTCAGGGACCGCCAGCACGTCTCCAAGGTGCCCAACAGACCCTGCACCGCAGCAGATAAAGTTCTCTATTCGATCACCTCGCTCGCGCCGGCAGACAACGCCGGCGGGATGATCAAGTTAAGAAGCGTGGCTGTTCTTGTGTTGATGACCAGTTCGAAGCGCGTGGGCTGCTGCACTGGCAAATCGGCCGGTTTCGTCCCTCGCAGTATGCGATCGACGTAGGGTGCGGCCTGCCGGAACAAATCAACGTTGTTTACGCCGTAGCTGAGGAGCCCTCCTTCCGCGACGTAGTATCGATAGGGATAAACAGCGGGCAGTTGGAAGTGCGCTGCGAGGGCAATGATCTCGGTGCTGTGACTCGCAAAAAAAGCATCCGGGCTCATGACGATGCCACCACGTGGCACCGTCGCTAGGCCGGTCATAACAGCCTCGATATCCCCGAGATCGTGCACGTCCCCCTTTTCAGACGTCATTCCGAGCGAACGGGCGGCAGCCTCGAACGGATCGAGGAAGATCGCGGCGAGATCCGGCGCTGTGTCGCGATTGATAAGCATCGCGGCCCGAGTGGCGGTGGGCGCTATCTCCTTAAGCAGTTGGAGCCACTTGCCGCCGATCGAGGGCTCGATGTTGGTGATCCCTGTGACATTTCCTCCGGGTCGCGCCAGGCTGGACACGATGCCGCTCGCGACCGGGTCGGCGATGTGCACGAAGACGATCGGGATCGAGCGCGTGGTTGAAATGAGGGCTTCGACCACCGCCTGCGATTGTGCAAGAACGACGTCCGGTTTGAAGGCTTCGATGCCTTGAGCGGCTGACCGCGCGCTTTCTTGACCCCCCGCGGACCAGTGGTAATCGATCCGAAGATTGACACCTTGCTTCCAGCCCAGCGATCCCAGCACCTCTTCGAACGCTGCAAGCGCAGCGACATACTCGGGAGTCTTTCCGACCGCAATAACGATGCCGAGTCTACGGGGCCGGTCCGGCTGTTGCGCATGCGCCGTAAGTGGCCAGGTAGCCGCAACACCGCCAAGAACGGTGATAAAGTCGCGTCGTCTCATGGCTCAATCTACCCCAAAATCAAATAGATATTCCAATATTTGTGCCCAGGAAGAACCCCCAAGGTGTAAGGACCTGTCCGGTCCGGTCCGCTCATTCGCACCCGTCCAGCCAGCCATCAGCTTTGCGCGCGAGTTTCGATCCTACATCAGCAGATCCTGCCGGTCCGCCATAGACAGAATGCATCTAGAACCCCGGGTCATTTTCGACCGAACTAGGCCGTCCGCGTCACTTCCGCTTATCCCCAAAGAACGGAAGTACAGCGGACATCGTGGCACTTCGCATTTGTGCCGATATTGTTGCAAAAGT
>DHXA01000187.1:0-1064 GCA_002413455.1 Rhodanobacter sp. UBA5168
GGTGGCGGCCAGCGCGAGCGCCCGCAGAGCAGCGGTGGCCAGCGCCAGAGCGGCGGCAATTACGGCAACCCCTCGCGCGGCAGCGATGACCACGGCGCTCCGTCGCGACAGTCGCCGGCACCGGCCGATAGCGGCTTCGCGGATGACGAGATTCCGTTCTGATCGGTTGATGCTGCAACAAGACGAAAAGCCCGCTTTCGAGCGGGCTTTTTCTTGGGTGGCGTGGATGCGCGAACAGGCAGTGCGCTGCGGACACCATCACAGCGACGTCGTGAAGCGGGTCAGCCAGTCGGGACTGATCGCCAGCAGGAAGGCTTCGACCCGATGATCGAGGCCAGTCAGGATCAGCACGCCGAACAGCACGAACAGGCCACCCATCGCCGCCTTGGCTGCATGTCCGAATGAAGCGAGCGAGCCGCGCACGCGCATCATCGTGGCATGCGACAGCCCGCCCAACACCAGCAGCGGAAAGCCGGCGCCCAGCCCGAACACCAGCATCAGCAGCGCGATCTGCGCCAGATGCTGGCCTTGCGCGGCGAGCGAGCTTGCTGCGCCCAGGGTGGGGCCGACGCACGGACTCCACACCACGCCGAGCAGCAGGCCGATCAGGAACTGGCTGAGCGGGCCTTCGCCCCTGATCGCGCCGAGTGCACGCTGGCCACCCGAACCGAGCCGTGAGCTGATGCGCGCAAAGCCTTCCTGCAGTCGCGACGACAGCATCACCACGCCGAACACCACCATCAGCGCGGCGGCCACCTTGCGCATCGTCTCCGGGCCGAGGCCGATCGAGGCGCCCAGCGTGGCGAGGAAGATGCCGACCACGGTGAACGACAGCGCCAGCCCGAGTGCCAGCGCCGCCGTGCCGAGCCGATGCCGCGACAGCGCCGAGGCGATCAGGATCGGCAGGATCGGCAGCACGCAGGGCGACAGGATCGAGGCCATGCCGGCCAGGAAACTCACCACATAGGTGCCGATACCGAAATCCATTACAGCGCTTGCTGCAGCACGGCGCGGATCGCCGGCTCCTGCGTCTGGCCGGTGGAACGGGTGGCTTCGTGGCCCTG
>DHXA01000187.1:1317-7724 GCA_002413455.1 Rhodanobacter sp. UBA5168
CGGCTCGCCGAGCAGCTTGTCGACGATCGGTTGCTGCGCGCGGCAGGTCGGGCACCAGTCGGCGTGGAAATACACCACCACCGGTTTGCCGGCCGCGACGGCCTGGTCGTACTGCGCCTGGTTGAACGGCAACCTCGCCGCCATGGCGGAGCTGGCCAGCAGCAGGGCGAGTGCGCCGCAAAGATACGAAGTCGTGCGTGTTTTCATGTTGTCACCTGTGCAGTTGATCGATGGGATGGCGCGGGCGCTCAGTCGTGCGTGCGGATGCCCAGCCAGCGCGCCACCAGCGTGTCGAGGCTGGCCTTGCCGGGGCCGGCCATCAGCAGCCAGAAGAAGATCAGGCTGTAGACCACTTCGTCCGCTTCGACGTAGTCGTCCAGTCCCATCAGGTTGCTCGACACCACCAGGGTCACCGCGACGATCATGTTGATGATCATCGGAATGCAGACCAGGCGGGTGAACAGGCCGAGCAGGATCAGCAGCCCGCCGAGCAGTTCGGTCCATGCCGAAAGGCCGGCGCTGAAAGCCGGGTAGGGGATGTGCCAGCCGACGAAGCGCTGGGTGAAACCGTCCAGGTTCTGCACTTTGGCGATGCCGGTCTCCAGCCAGAAATAGCCGAACACCAGGCGCAGCACGAGTGGGCCGAGCCAGCGGCTGGCGTGAAGCAGGTCGAGCAGGCGCGAGGCCTTGTCGGCGATGAACTGGCGCATCGTGGATGTCCCGTGGATATTGAAGTGGCTGCATCATGGATGCAGCGCTGCGCGGCACACCATGTTCGTGCGTCCACGCTTTCTAGCCGCGCGTCCGGTCGTGCGCCGGTGGATGCAACGCCGGACGATCGGCTACAAAAACGGGATGCACGGGAACAGTCGGCGCGCGCCGCACTGTCGAGAATGCGATCGTCGGGTCCGCTGCGGACATCGTTCCGGCAACCCGGCGACACATTCCCACACCGCACTGTTGCGGTTTACACGACTCACCAGGAGTGACTTATGAAGAACAACAAACTCAACGGCGCCGCGATGGCGATGATGGTTGCCGGCCTGTTCGCCGTGACGTCGATGTCGGCCTCGGCTGCTCCCGCCGCGAGCCATGCCGACACGGCCAAGGTCAAGTGCATGAACTCGTCGTCCTGCAAGGGCCAGGGTGCATGCAAGCAGGCCAGCAACTCGTGCAAGGGCCAGAACTCGTGCAAGGGCCAGGGCTTCACCATGCAGAAGACCCAGGCTGCCTGCGATGCCGCCCAGGCGGCCAACAAGGCTGCGTGACGTGCCGGCGGGGCTTTGCGGCTCGCGCTGGAAAGTCCCGCCCTTCGCAGTCCTGCCGAGGTCGCTGGTGTGATGACTATCGAGACAACATCTTCCCCGCGGCCTTATCTGGGATTTGGCCTGGGCCTGCGTGTCGAATATTACGAGTCGCTGCTTGAGCAACCGGCTGGCGTGGAATGGCTGGAGGTCGTTTCCGAGAATTACATGATTCCCGGCGGCCGTCCGCTGATGTGGCTGGATCGCTTCCGCGAGCGCTTTCCGCTGGTGATGCATGGCGTATCGCTGTCGATCGGCAGCACCGATCCGCTGGACGAGGGTTATCTGTCGCGGCTTTCGGCGCTGGCGCGGCGGGTCGAGCCGATGTGGATCTCCGATCACCTGTGCTGGACCGGCGTGCAGGGCGTGAACCTGCATGACCTGATGCCGCTGCCGTATACCGAGGAAGCACTCTCCCACGTGGTGGATCGGGTGCGCCGCGTGCAGGACGTGCTGGGCCGGCGGATCCTGCTGGAAAACGTCTCCAGCTATATCAGCTTCGCCGATTCGCAGCTCACCGAATGGCAGTTTCTCGCCGCCGTGGCCGAGCGCGCCGATTGCCTGGTCCTGCTCGACATCAACAACATCCACGTCAGCGCGCACAACCACGGGTTCTCGCCGCTGGACTATCTCGACGGCATCCCGGCCGCCCGCGTGCAGCAGTTCCATCTGGCCGGCCACGAACACGGCGAGCAGCTGCTGATCGATACGCACGACGCACCAGTGGTCGATGTCGTGTGGGAGCTTTATCTGCAAGCCATCCGCCGTTATGGCCGCGTCTCGACCATGATCGAGCGCGACGACCACATGCCGCCGCTGGCCGAACTGCTGGCCGAACTCGAATACGCGCGGCGTCTCGCCACGCCACTGCTGCTGGAAGCGGCATGAGCAACCTGCAGGCGCTGCAACAACAATTGCTGCAGGCCGTGCTGGCCGGCGGCGCAGCGCGTACGCGCGAACTGCGCGCCGATGAGCGCGCCAGCGTCGCCACGCGTCTGGCCATCTATCAGAACGGCTACCGCATCCGCCTGCGCGATGCATTGGCCACCGAATATCCGGGGTTGGCCATGCTGGCCGGACGAGGCTTCAACCACTTGCTGGGAAGCTACATCGGCGCGCATCCGTCCGGCCACTACAACATCCGCTGGCACGGCGCCGGGCTGGCGGCATTTCTGGATTACGGCCTGCGCTGGGGCGACAGGCCGGAGCTGGCCGAGATGGCGGCGCTGGACTGGGCGATCTCCACCACCTTCGATGCCGCCGACGAGCCGGCGATCGGTCCGGCCGACATGGCGGGCGTGCCTGCCGAAGCCTGGGCGAACCTGTGCCTGCATCCGCAGTCGTGCCTGCAAATGCTGGAGACGCGCCACAACGTCGAGGCGTTCCGTGCCGCCGCCGACAACGATGCGGCACGACCGCGGCTGCGCCGCTACCGCAAGACGCGCCATCTGCTGGTATGGCGACAGGACATGAGCGTGCGCTACCGACGCATCGAGGCCGACGAACGCGCGGCCCTGCTCGGCGCCCTCCACGGCGAGTCCTTCGCCACGCTGTGCGAACGCCTCGCCGGCCGCCACAGTCCGGCCGGGGCGATGCCGCGCATGGCGACGCTTCTGCATCAATGGCTCGACGGCGGACTGCTCGCGCGCTGGTCGCTGCACTGAACCAACGCCTTTCCGGTGGGCGCTGAAGCGACGATGTAACCCGGGGCGTTGTTCTGGCGAAGGTAGCGACAGAGCTACCCAATGGAAGGATCGCCCGTGTATATCGAACACAATTCCCTGTTGTCCGCGGCGCCACGTCCCACGCTGGTGGAGCCGGCATTGGAATCGTTGCTGACCCAGTCGATGCTGCGGGTGGAAGTGATCGCCGAACTGCACCGCTGTGGCTCGTGGTTCCAGGAACAACCGCGCTACCACTGCGGACTGTTCCACCTCATCGGCACGGGCAGGTGCCGGGTGCACTGCAGCGGGTTGGACGAGGCGCTGGATCTGGAGGTGGGCGACCTGGTCATCCTGCCGCATGGCGACGCCCATCGCCTCAGCGTCGAGGATGGCGATGGCGATGGCCGCCAGGAAGTCAGCTGTCGTACCAGCCTGATCTGTGGCGAGCTGCACTTCTCCGGCAACGCCCAGCATCCGCTCAGTCATGCCCTGCCGACCTGCTTCGTGGTGCGCGCAAAAGAGGCCGGCGACCTGTTCCGGCAGTTGTCCGACATGATGGTCGGGGTGGTCGGTACCGGCCTGGTCGGACGCCGGGTGCTGTTGAACAAGCTGGCCGATACCTTGTTCGCTCTCGCTGTATGCGACTACGCCAAGCGCGCAACCGAGCAGCGCGGTGTGTTTGCGGCCCTGGCCGATACACGCATTTCCAGGGTGTTGCAGGCGGTGCATGAGAACCCCGGACACGGCTGGACCATGCAGTCGCTGGCGGCACATGCGTGCATGTCGCGTTCGGCCTTTGCCGAACGCTTCACCCAGTTGATGAAGCTGCCGCCGATGCAGTACGTCACCCAGTGGCGAGTGAGCATCGCCCGGCAGATGCTGCGCGAACGGCGGCAGTCGGTGGCATGTATCGCCGAGCAGCTGGGCTACAGCAGCGAGGCGGCGTTCCGTCGCCTGTTCAAGCGCGTGAGCGGCGTGTGCCCGGGACGCCTGCGTGCCGAAGGATGCAGCGCGGCATTGCATTGATGCCTGTGCGGCGCAGACGGCAGCACGAACGTGCCGCCGCCTGCGCCGTGAGCCAATCCGACGGCGCCGTTACTTCACGTCAAAGGTGTTGTTGCTGCGATCGACATCCGGCAATGCGTGTGCGGGATCGATGCTGACGGATTTCAGCTTTCGTGTACCGTCCACGTGGATCACGTAGCTGCGGTGCTGCTGCCAGGTTTCCCACGGCACGCGCACATCCTGTTTGCTGCCATCGTCGTAGACCGCTTCGAGCGTGGCCGGCAGCACCAGCTGGTCGAGGTTGGTCACGGTGACGTCGGCACCCTTGCGGTAGTCGCCATCGCTATAGGCGACTTTCTGCACGGCCAGGTCGAGCTGCCAGTTGTGCTCGTACCAGCCGCGCCAGAACCAGCCAAGATCCTCGCCGGTTTCGCTTTCCATGAAGCGGAAGAAATCCGACGGGCTGGGATGCTTGTACGCCCAGGTGGCGATGTAACGACGAAATGCCGGATCGAACCGCTCCGGCCCGATGATCTGCTCGCGCAGCAGCACCAGGCCGAACGCGCCCTTGAAGTAGGTGGTCGGGTGACGGTACTTCTCCGGCACCATGTCGGCGCCGACCAGCAGCGGCGGTGCGTCCGGATCCATCAGGACCTTGGCGATCTCGTCGGCCGGGTTGCCGCCGCCGGGCGCGTATTCGCTGTCACGCTTGGGTGCGTATTCGCCGTGGTTGAAGACGTCGTCCTCGTAGACGTCGATGAAGGTGTTGAAGCCTTCGTCCATCCACGCGGCGCGGCGCTCGTTGCTGCCCACGATCATCGGGAACCAGATGTGCCCGATCTCGTGCGCGATCACCATGTGCAGGTTCTTGCCCTTGGCGAGTTTGTGGTCGAACGTGATGCCCGGGTATTCCATGCCACCGGCGGTGCCGGCCTCGTTGATCGCCACCGGCCACGGATAGGGAGACCACTGTTTCGAAAAGTATTCGGTGGAAGCCTTGAGGTATTCGGTGGCGCGGCCCCACGCTGCATCGCCGCCGCTTTCGGCCGGATAGACCGACATCGCCAACGCCGTCTTCCCTTCGGGCAGGTTGATCCGGGCCGCGTCCCACACGAATGCCTTCGACGCACCGAACGCGACGTCGCGGGTGTTGTGCATGCGGAAGTGCCAGGTCAGCGTGCCGTCCTGCTTCGGACGGCTGGATGGCTGGGCGACTTCGTCCGCGCTGCGGATCATCACGGTCTTGTCGCTGTGCCTTGCCTGCGCGAGCCGCTGCTGTTCGGTCTTGGTCAGCACGTCTTCGGGATTCAGCAGTTCGCCGGAGCCGGCCACGATCATGTCCCACGGCACGGTGACCGAATAATCGAAGTCGCCGTACTCGAGATAGAACTCGCTGTTGAGGTAGGGCGCGGTGTCCCATCCGCGCAGGTCGTCGTACACGGCCATGCGCGGATACCACTGCGCGATCTCGAAGATCTCGCCGTTCTTGCTGGGGTTCACGTCCATGCGTCCGCCGAATTCGCCGGGCACGGTGAAGCTCCAGTGGATGTGCAGGCGGAGCTGGCCGTCCTTCGCCTTCAGCGCGCTCGGCAATTGCACCTGCATGCGTGTATCCGAAACGGTCCAGCTGGCTTTCTGCAGGTGGCCGGCACCGTCGTCGACCTCGACCGAGTCGATGCGGTAGCCGTCGGTGAATTCAGTGGGAAACTTGCTGGTGAAGGCGCCGCGGGCTTCCTTGCGATAGCGGTTCTGGTCCAGCTGCAGCCACAGCACATCGAGCGCGTCGGGGCTATGGTTGGTGTAGCTGATCACCTCGCTGCCACTGAGCAGGCGGGTCGCCGGATCGAGCGTGGCCTTGATCTGGTAATCGGCGCGGTTCTGCCAGAACAGCGGGCCGGGCTTGCCGCTGGCAGAACGATACGCCGTGGCCGGTTGCGGATAGTTGTACGGCGCGAAGGTCTGCAGCGGATCGAAGCGCGCCGGTGCGGTGTCGGCGGCGAACGCGGGCATGGCCAGCAGCGCGGCGGCCGCGGCCGCGAGGGGAAGCATCAGATTTTTCATGGGCGGCGGATTCTTCATGGACAACGCTGGGAAAGGTGGGAAATCACGGGCGGCCGCCGGCGCGCAGCAGCGCCAGCACTTCGTAACAGGCACCCATGGTGTGGTAGTCGGTCTTGCCGGCCGGGCTTTTCTCGTCGTCGACTTTGCGGTTGTCACGGGTGAGGATGCGGTACCACGCGCCGTACCGATGATCGACGAAATGCTGCCATGCATACGTCCACAGTTTCCCGTACCAATCGTCATACACGGCCAGACCGGTGCGTGCGTGCAACAGCGCGGCGGCGGCCAGCGATTCGGCCTGCACCCAGAAATACTTGTCGTCGTCGCAGACGCTGCCATCCGGCGCGAAGCCGTAGCAGATGCCGCCGTGGTC
>DHXA01000224.1:0-1153 GCA_002413455.1 Rhodanobacter sp. UBA5168
TGACCGTCGGCGAGCAGGACGATGCGAGCGGCAACCCGATGATGATGATGCTCGACGGCAAGATGTGGTCCGCTCCGGTCAGCGAAAAACCGAAGCAGGGGACGATCGAAACCTGGAGCTTCCTCAACATCACCGGTGACGCGCACCCGATCCACCTGCATCTCGTGCGTTTCCAGGTGATCGACCGCAGGCCGTTCGACCTGTTCGCGTGGAATGCCAACCGAACGGTCAAGTACACCGGCCCCGCGCAGCCACCCGCGCCGCACGAAGCAGGATGGAAGGACACCGTGCGCGCCGATCCCGGCATGGTCACGCGCATCGCGATGCACTTCGACGGCGAACCCGGTCGCTACGTGTGGCATTGCCACTACCTCGAGCACGAGGACAACGAAATGATGCGTCCGTACGAGCTGCTGCCGGCCTGATCGAAGCCGCAATTTCCTGCGCATGTTTTGTGAGCGCGCGCACAGGATTTCGCGTGGTCGCAGAATGGTCATGTTCGCGGCGATCGTTGTCGTCTGCGTGCCAACGGATCGTCATCTGCGCAGATCACACTGCCGCCGGCCCGCAGGTTTCGCAAGCACGCGGGTCAATCAGGGGGATCAATCAAAGGCCGCCTTTGCCGCTGCCTGCAGGAGATCCAGATCATGCGAACAGTGTTTGGCCGCGAGCGCTTCAAACCGCTCCTCATCGGTGTGCTCACTGCGGCGCTTGCAGGCGTCGTCAGCGCACAGACCACCACGCCCGACAAGGATGCGGCGTACCGTTCCCACGTGCCGGCTGCCGCCGGTCAGCATCAGCCGGGCCTCGCCGGCGGCATCGTCACACTGCACCGACCAGGCCAGGGTGGTGATCGCAGCGACATCACGCTCACGCCGATCAAGCACGTGATCCTGCTGATCGGCGAGAACCGCTCGTTCGACCATGTCTATGCGACCTATAAGCCGCCGAAGGGCCAGACGGTAAACAACCTGCTGTCCGAAGGCATCATCAAGGCCGATGGCACGCCGGGTCCCCATGCCTCGCTGGCGCGGCAATGGCAGGCCACGCAAACCGGTACCTATAACGTCGCACCTGTCCGCACCGGCGTCTACGCCAATCTGCCAGCCATGAACACGGGCGGCGCACCGACGCAGGCATTCTTCGCCTCAGC
>DHXA01000224.1:1347-3461 GCA_002413455.1 Rhodanobacter sp. UBA5168
TGCCGAACGGTGTCGTCGATACCCGCTTCCCGGCAACGCTGCCCAATGCGCCGGTCGACATGAGCGCCTCGATCAGCCGCAACGACTACGCCAACAGCCCGGTGCATCGTTTCTTCCAGATGTGGCAGCAACTGGACTGCAGCGTGAGCGCCGCCAGCGCAAGCAACCCGAGCGGCTGTCGCGCCGACCTTTTCCCATGGGTGGAGACGACCATGGGTGCCGGCAACAATGGCGTGACGCAGCCTGCCAACTTCACCGATCAGAGCACCGGTGAAGGCTCCACCGCGATGCAGTTCCTCAACATTGCCAAGGGTGACGCACCGTACTTCAAGACACTGGCGGAGACGTACACGCTCAGCGACAACTTCCACCAGTCCGTGATGGGCGGTACCGGTGCAAACCACATCATGCTCGGTTACGGCAACCTGATCTGGTATGCCGATGCGCAAGGAAATCCCACCGTGCCACCGACCAACCAGATCGAAAATCCCGACTCCCAGGCCGGCACCAACAACTGGTGGGTGCAGGACGGCTACGGCGGCGGTTCCTACGTCAACTGCGCGGACAACAAGCAGCCCGGCGTGGCATCGGTGAAGGGCTATCTCAAGTCCTTGCCGTACCGCACCTTCAAGGGCACCGACTGCAAACCGAACGCCTACTACCTCGTCAACAACTACAACCCGGGTTACCTGGGCGATGGCACGCCGGCCCCACTGGGCAGCACACAGTTCACCATTCCGCCGACCACACAGGACAACCTCGCCCTGTTGCTGGCCAAGCACCAGGTGAGCTGGAAGTACTACGGCGAAGGCTGGGGCGGCGGCAAGGAAAACGGTGAAGCCGGCACGTACTGCAATATCTGCAACCCGTTCCTGTACTCCACGCAGGTCATGACCAACCCGACCCTGCGCGCCAACAACCAGGACATCAACGATCTCTACACCGATATCCAGAACGGCACGCTGCCGGCCGTCTCGATCGCCAAGCCCGACGCCATCCTCGACGGTCATCCTGCTTCGTCGAAACTCGAGTTGTTCGAGGGCTATGTCAAGAAGATCGTCGACATGGCCAAGGCCAACCCGAAGGTATGGAACGACACCGTGATCATGGTGACCTTCGACGAAGGCGGCGGCTACTACGATTCGGGCTATGTGCAACCGGTCGACTTCTTCGGTGACGGCACGCGCATTCCGATGCTGGTGATCTCCAGGTACTCCGAAGGCGGGCGCGTGGTCCACACGTACTACGACCATGTGTCGTTCGACAAATTCGTCGAAGCCAACTGGGGCCTGGGCGCTACCATTTCGGCACGCAGCCGCGACAACCTGCCGAACCCCGTCGCGCTGCAGCGCAATCCCTATGTGCCGGTCAACGCACCGGCCATCGGCAACCTGATGGACATGTTCGACTTCGGACATTTCGGCTGGTCGGATGCGACAGCCGCAACAAAGGACTGAGTAGCGTGCGAATCACGCCTTGCCCGCTTGCGGGCAAGGCGTTCGCGTGTCCGGATGTCATCCCGATCCGTGCGCACATCCGCACGACCAAGCACTGGAGCATGCAGCTACCATGAGCACCTTCATTCCGTTTTCCCAGCGCCGCAGCCATGTCGTCATCAGCCGCATCGTCGCGCTTGCGCTGATCATCGCCACTGCCTTCACCAGCCAGTCCAGCTTTGCCGATCCCGGCGACTTCGGTGCGATGCCGGGGTTGTGGAAGGTCGTGACCACCCCGGTCGACCATGGCCATCCGGGCAAATCCACGCTGGTGTGGTTCTGCCTGGACGAAGGTGCCGATCCATGGGCGTCTTTCGCCAACATCGCGGTGCCCGCCTTCACACCGTGCCAGCGCAGCGCCCAGCACCGGGGTAGCACGGCACTGGCGTGGACAGCCAACTGCGGCGGAACCCCGCCGTCGAACGGTCGCGGCCGCGTGGATTTCGATTCGGCCGAACACTACACCGCCAGCATCACGCTGCAGGGTCACGGCGAGATCGTGCGCGTGGAAGGCCAGCGCTACGCGGCCTGCACCAGTCCCAGCGACTGACGGATGGTTGGCTCGCACGGCGCAATCGGGTGTCCTCGCCCGTGATCACCTGCGCCTGATCCAGGCGC
>DHXA01000224.1:3713-3851 GCA_002413455.1 Rhodanobacter sp. UBA5168
ATCGCCGAATGATCAGCCGCTGCCGCCGAGCAGCGCGCGACCCGGTGCCGCCACCATGCCGGCGTGGAAAGATCGCAAGTTCGGCATGTTCATCCACTCCGCATTGTTCCCGGTGCCCGGCGGCTCGTGGAAGGGCAG
>DHXA01000224.1:4145-4344 GCA_002413455.1 Rhodanobacter sp. UBA5168
GGGCCCCGGGTAGAGCGGCGGGCCATTCCGGTCCGCAATCGGTGCACCTGTTGCCGGGATGAAACTTTGCGCAGAATGCACCGATCCGCATCGGCGATGCATCGGAGAGCGACATGTCAACGAACGCAGCAAACTTCCGCCAGTTGCACGCTGGCCCGCAGCCGCTGCGGCTGCCCAATGCCTGGGATGCCGGCAGTGC
>DHXA01000124.1:0-3730 GCA_002413455.1 Rhodanobacter sp. UBA5168
CCGTGTTTTCCACTGTCCAAGCCTTGCCCGAAGAACTGCGGACAGCCATTACGCTGCGTGAGGTGGATGGCCTCAGTTACGATGAAATCGCCGAGGCGATGGGTTGCCCGATTGGTACGGTGCGTTCGCGCATCTTCAGGGCACGTGAGGCGATTGACGAAAAGCTGCGGCCTCTGTTGTCGGACCGCTGAGGATCAGACATGAGACAGGCAGGCATGAATCAAGCAGACAATCAGAATGTCCCGGAAAGCCTTTCCGCCGGCATCGATGGCGAGTTGTCGAAAGAGCAGCTGCGTTTCCTGCTGCGCCGGCTCGATCACGACCCGGCACTGCAGCAAACCTGGACGCGTTATCACATTGCCCGCGACAGCCTGCGTCAGCAGTTGCCGCCGATGGCGGGAGCCGGTTTTGTCGAGCGAGTGATGCTGGCGATCGGGCAGGAGTCCATGCCGGCCGTCGCAACCCGGCGTCGTCACTGGCTGCACTGGTCGACCGGTGGGGTAATTGCCGCCAGCGTGGCCGCTGCCGCACTGATGATCGGTCAGCCCACGGGAGACGCCGAGCGCATGACGGTGGCTCCGACCGCGCAGCAGAGCACCGCGGTCGCCGTGGTCACGCCAGCGAACAAGCCGGTCGCCCCGGCCGCCGTGCCGCCATGGCTGAGTGGCAATTCCGCCGGTTTGCTCAGCCAGCAAGCCTCCGCGACGCTGGGTGCGCCGTTCGGATCGAATCAGCCTTCCTATGCGCGGCGTCTGTCGACCTATCCATCGATGCCTCGCTACCGCACGCTCGACAACAACGACGGCAGCTATCTGCTGCTGATCGACCCGGAGCAACAGACGGCGCCGGGCACTGCGCGTCAGGCCGCCGCCGCGCAATAAGGCGGGTTCGCGTGTGATTGCCGCGGCTCGCTGCCACTTCGTTTTCGCCGCCATCGACTCGTTGCACAGGCCGATGGCATGCGCGCGCCTGGCGTTGTCCTGGTGCAAGGCCACTGAAGTCAACCATCAGCCCAGGTTCCCCGGCTGAAGTCCACTGAGGAGGAGTCATGAAACATTCCATCTTGCGCACCGTGGCGTGCTGCGCGCTGTTGGGTCTTGCCGGTATCGGCGATGCAGTACATGCACAGGCGCAGGCACCCGTTGCCGCGGCATTGCCCGACTTCACCGGTATCGTGCAGAAGAATGCACCCGCCGTGGTTCACGTCGAAGCCAAATACTCCGGCGAGAAGCAGGGCTCGAATCGCAGCATGCGCGACCAGGCGATGCCGGGCCAGGACACGCCGGATGATCCGCAGGCCGAGATGCTGCGGCGCTTTTTCGGCATGCCGATGATGCCGTCACCGCAGGAGCAGAAACACACTTCGCTCGGCTCTGGCTTCATCATTTCGCACGACGGTTACATCCTCACCAATAACCATGTGGTCGACCACGCGGACAAGGTGACTGTGCGGCTGCAGGACAGGCGCACGCTCACGGCGAAGGTGATTGGCACCGATCCCACCTACGACATTGCGCTGCTCAAAGTCGATGCCGCCGGCAGCCTGCCGGTGGTCAGCATCGGCGATTCGCGCAGCCTGAAGCCGGGCCAATGGGTGTTGGCGATAGGCTCGCCGTTTGGTTTCGACTACACCGTGACCCAGGGCATCGTCAGCGCCGTTGGGCGCAACCTGGGCCAGCGCGACCAACCCTACACTTCCTTCATCCAGACTGACGTGCCGATCAACCGGGGCAATTCCGGTGGCCCGCTGTTCGACCTGCAAGGCCGTGTCGTCGGTATCAATTCGCAGATCTATTCCAACACGGGCGATTATCTCGGCGTGTCGTTCTCGATCCCGATCGACGTGGCGATGAGCGCCGTGCAGCAGATCAAGAGCAAGGGCTATGTGTCGCGCGGCATGCTGGGCGTCACCATGCAGCCGGTCGACGACGACATCGTCAAGGCATTCAAGCTCGACAACGGTGCGGGTGCCGCCGTGGTCGACGTCAGCCCGGGCAGCGGTGCCGCCAAGGCCGGCATCCAGCCCGGCGACATCATCCTGTCCTACGATGGCCAGGCGCTGCAGCAGGCCGCGGACCTTCCGCCGCTGGTCGGCATGACCAAGCCGGGCAGCAAGGTTCCCGTGGAAATCCTGCGCAACGGCAAGAAGCAGACACTCGATGTCACCATCAGCGAGGCCTCGCGTGATCAGAGTGCGGTGGACAACCAGGGCGCGACAACCCCGCCGGGCCAAAGCGGCTCGGCTGCGCTGGGCTTCACCGTGCAGTCGCTGGACAGCGATACGCGCAAGCAACTGGGGCTGAAATCGGGGCAGGGTGTGGTGATCGGCGACATCACCGGACCGGTGGCCGCACAGGCCGGTTTGCAGGCAGGTGACGTGATCCTGATGATCAATCAGCAGAAGATCGGCAGCGTGGCCGAGTTTCAGGCAGCGACCAAGGCCGTGAAGGCTGGCGGTACGGTGCTGTTGCTGGTGCGCCGCGGCGATCAAAGCAGCTTTATCGGCTTGACGGTACCGGACGACAAGTAACCGGGCCGGTAAAGGGCGCGAGGTCAGCACGGGTGCCTGTCCACGTCGGACGGCCCGTGCTGCGCGCGCGGCGCGGCGACAGGCGGGTTCCATGCGATAATGCCGGGTTAGCATCACTTCTTCGTGATGCCTTGCTGCGCATGGTGCGCGGCAGTGAAACCCACGTTCGACAGGCCGCCAGCGCTCCATGGAATTGATCCGCAACTTCTCCATCATTGCCCATATCGATCACGGCAAATCCACGCTGGCCGATCGCATCATCCAGCTCTGTGGCGGCCTGGCCGATCGCGAGATGGAAGCGCAGGTGCTGGACACCAATCCGATCGAACGCGAGCGCGGCATCACCATCAAGGCACAATCGGTGTCGCTGCCGTACACCGCGCGCAACGGGAAGACCTATCAGCTCAACTTCATCGACACTCCCGGTCACGTCGACTTTTCCTACGAGGTCAGCCGCTCGCTGGCCGCCTGTGAAGGCGCGCTGCTGGTGGTCGACGCGGCGCAGGGCGTCGAAGCGCAGTCGGTGGCGAACTGCTACACCGCGGTGGAGATGGGGCTGGAAGTGGTGCCGGTACTGAACAAGATCGACCTGCCGACTGCCGACATCGAAAAAGTGAAGCTCGAGATCGAGGCGGTGATCGGCGTCGATGCCACCGACGCGGTCGCCATCAGTGCGAAGACCGGGCTCAATGTGATCGAGGTGCTGGAAGCGATCATTGCGCGCATTCCCCCGCCGAAGCCGCGCGACACGGATCGGTTGCAGGCGCTGATCATCGACTCCTGGTTCGACAACTATCTGGGCGTGGTGTCGCTGGTGCGCATCATGCAGGGCGAGATCAGGCCCGGCGACAAGCTGCTGGTGATGTCCACCGGCCGCACCCACGAAGTGGGCGACGTCGGCGTGTTCACGCCCAAGCGCAAGAAGCTGGACAAGCTTGGCGCCGGTGAGGTGGGCTGGATCAATGCCTCGATCAAGGATGTACACGGCGCGCCGGTCGGCGACACGCTGACCCACGCCGGCAAGCCCGCCGACAAGGCCCTGCCCGGTTTCCAGACCATGCAGCCGCGCGTGTTCGCTGGCCTGTTTCCGGTGTCCTCGGACGACTATCCGGCGATGCGCGAGGCGCTGGACAAACTGCGCCTCAACGACGCGGCGCTGTTCTTCGAGCCAGAGTCGTCGGAGGCGATGGGTTTCGGTTT
>DHXA01000124.1:3982-7333 GCA_002413455.1 Rhodanobacter sp. UBA5168
CGCTGCGGCTTCCTGGGCATGCTGCACATGGAGATCGTGCAGGAGCGACTGGAGCGCGAATACGACCTGGACCTGATCACCACTGCGCCGACCGTGGTCTACGAGGTTCTGAAAAGCGACGGCACGACCATGCTGCTGGACAACCCGGCCAAGTTGCCGACGAACTCCAGTCTGATACAGGAGATCCGCGAGCCGATCATCATCGCCAACATCCTCACGCCGCCGGACTACATCGGCAACGTGATCACCTTGTGCGAGGAGAAGCGTGGGGTGCAGCGCTCGATCCAGTATCTGGCGACCCAGGTGCAGATCAGCTATGAGATGCCGCTGGCCGAAGTGGTGATGGACTTCTTCGATCGCCTCAAGTCCGTTTCGCGCGGTTATGCCTCGATGGACTACCACTTCGATCGCTTCGAGGCCGGCCCGTTCGTGCGTACCGACGTGCTGATCAACGGCGATCGCGTCGATGCGCTCAGCCTGATCATGCACCGCACCCATGCCGAACGGCGTGGACGCGAGCTGGTCGAGCGGATGAAGGACCTGATTCCGCGCCAGCAGTTCGACGTGGCGATCCAGGCGGCGATCGGCGCGCAGATCGTCGCGCGTTCCACCGTGAAAGCCCTGCGCAAGAATGTGCTGGCCAAGTGCTATGGCGGCGACGTCAGCCGCAAGAAGAAATTGCTGGAAAAGCAGAAGGAAGGCAAGAAGCGCATGAAACAGGTCGGCCGGGTGGAGATCCCGCAGGAAGCCTTCCTCGCCGTTCTGAGAGTGGACAAATAAGTGCGGTCAGCGATGATTCGCCAGGCAACCTGGAGTTAAGGCATGGAATTTGATTTTTCGGCAATTCTGCTTGGTCTCACCGTGCTGTTCGGCGTGGTGTGGGGCCTGGATCGGCTGTTCCTGTACAAGAAGCGCAAGGCGCGTCTCGATGCCGCTGGCGACGAGTATCGCGATCCGGTGCCGGTGGACTGGGCCCGTTCGCTGTTTCCGGTGGTGCTGGTGGTATTGCTGCTGCGCTCGTTCGTGGCCGAGCCCTTTCGCATTCCGTCCGGTTCGATGATGCCGACGCTCGACGTGGGCGATTTCATCCTGGTCAACAAGTTTGCCTACGGCCTGCGCCTGCCGGCATTCAACAACAAGTTCGTCGGCCTCGGCGAGCCCCGGCGCGGTGACGTGGTGGTGTTCCGCTTTCCCGGCTATCTGTGCGAAGACGGCGGCAAGCTGGTGCGCAGCGGCGACATGAGCTGCAGCGACCTGCACGCGCCCGTGCCATCGCAAAACTGGATCAAGCGGGTGATCGGCCTGCCCGGCGACAGCATCGAGGTGCACGGCGCCGATCTGCTGGTCAACGGCCAGCCGGTAGCGGCTGACGAAGTCGGCCCGTACCTGGGCAATCCGCAGCGCAGCGTGGATCAGATCATGTTGAACATGGGCGCGACGGTCTGGACCGAGCACCTGTTGCGCAACGATGGCAGTGCCGTCAATCACACGATCGCGCGGATGCCTGCCTACAACGTGCCCAACTCGATCCCCAACGATCGGGTGCCGTCGAAGGTACCGGCTGGCTGCTACCTGGTGATGGGCGACAACCGCAACGACAGCCTCGACAGCCGCTGGTGGGGCTGCATGCCGGAGCAGAATCTCGCCGGCAAGGCATTCCTGATCTGGATGAGCTGGAAGGGTTGGGGCACCGGCGGCGTCGACTTCTCGCGGATTGGCACGGTGATCCATTGAGCTGTCGATAGACCAAAGCGTGACGGGGTCGAAACGTCCCCGCACGCCAAGTTGCCAACAGTGCGAGAATCCACTGGCATAATCGCCACGGCAGATGGTCGAGCGGGCGATCGGCAGTCATCCACAGACGTTGGGCACGCCGCACCATGCGGCATAGCGAGGGGACTATGAAATCGAAGCAGTCGGGCGTCACCCTGATCGGATTCCTGATCATCATGGCCATCGTGGCGTTTCTCGCCTACATGGCGATGAAATTGCTGCCGTCGTATTCCGAATACATGGGAGTGAGCAAGGCGATGACCCAGATCGCCACTGAAGGCACCAATGGCAAGACGCTGGACGACATCCGTCGCGAACTGATGTTCAAGATGAATTTCCAGTACGTCGACGACGCCACCATCAAGCCCACGAACATCACGATCAAACGTGACTCCGGCGGTGCCAATCAGCTGCAGGTCGTCTACGACAAGCAGGTTCCGTTCATGTACAACATCGACTTCCTGCTGCACTTCAACAAGAGCGTGCCATTGCAGGGCAATGTGGGCCAGTAACTTTTGAAGCTGAAATATCGTTTTCGCGATCCGGCGCTGGCGCTGCTGGCGCTGACCCACCGCAGCATCGGCAAACCGAACAACGAACGGCTGGAATTTCTCGGCGACGCGCTGCTGGGCGCGATCATCGCCGAGTTGCTGTTCGAGGTGCATCCCCACTCCAACGAAGGCGAGTTGTCGCGGCTGCGCGCGCAACTGGTCAATGGCCAGGCATTGGCCGTCATCGCGCGCGAGCTGGAACTGGGCGATGAGTTGAAACTCGGCCCCGGCGAGCTGAAGACCGGTGGTTTCCGGCGCGACTCGATCCTGGCTGACGCATTCGAGGCTCTGGTGGCTGCGGTGTACCTCGATGGCGGTTTCGACGCCTGCCGCGATGTCGTGCGCGGGCTGTTCGGCGAGCGTATCGCCGCGTTGCGGCGATCCTCCAAGGACGCCAAGACGCGGTTGCAGGAACACCTGCAGGCCGGCGGCTGGCCACTGCCGATCTACGAGCTGACCGCCAGCCATGGCGAAGATCACGCCAAGACCTTCGATGTCAGCTGCACGATCGGCGAGCCGCTTCCGCTCACCGCCGAGTCCCGCGGCAACAGTCGTCGCGCCGCCGAGCAGGATGCGGCCGAGATCGTGTTGAACCAGTTGCTGGAACAACAACGCAAGCCCTGATCCGGGCCCGTCACTACCCGCGAAGGCCGCTATGGCATGGGTATCCGCCCGGCCACGGCATGCGCGCGAAACCGCCGGCTCCATCCCGTTTCCGGCGAAGCACTACACTTGTCCTCCGAATTGCCGAGCACCTCACGTCATGAACCACGAACTGGATCCCGCCGCCGGCACCCTGCCGCATGAGAATTTCCGCTGCGGCACGGTTGCGCTGGCCGGGCGTCCCAACGTGGGCAAGTCCACCCTGCTCAATGCGCTGATCGGCTATCGCCTGTCCATCATCAGTCCGCGGCCGCAGACGACACGTCATCGCATCCTAGGCATCAATACCACCGAAGCCGGGCAGATCATGTATGTCGATACGCCCGGTCTGCACCGTGGTGCCAAGCGGGCGATGAATCGCAGC
>DHXA01000106.1 GCA_002413455.1 Rhodanobacter sp. UBA5168
GGGGAACTCCCGATTGTTTTAGATAGACGTCCGCCCACTGATTTTGAAGATCAACGAGAACCCGGCCTCGCACCGGCTTTTTCGCGCCCGGGCCCAAAAAAGGTGCCGGCAGCGTCAATGCGCGCTGCCGGCCCCGCACAGCTTCTCCATCAATTCGGTTTGCACGTCGCGCGGAGATTCGCCGCCTGGCACGGCCGGGCGCAGGTACTGGCCCTCGGACTGCAGCAGTGAAGCGCTGGTGTTGTCGGTGAGGTAGAGCTCCAGCGCGTTGCGCACGCGCTGCTGCAGCTTCTTTCCTTCGATGGGGAACGCGGTTTCGACCCGACGATCCAGGTTGCGCTCCATCAGGTCGGCGCTGGAGAGGTACAGCTGCGGTTCGCCATCGTTGGCGAACCAGTAGGCGCGGCTGTGTTCGAGGAAGCGACCGATGATCGAGCGTACCTGGATGTTCTCCGAGACGCCTTCCACGCCAGGACGCAGGCAGCAGACGCCACGCACGATCAGGTCGATGTGCACGCCGGCGATGCTGGCCTTGTATAGCGCACGAATGACTTTCGGCTCGGTCAGCGCGTTGACCTTGAGGATGATCTGCGCCGGCCTGCCTGCCGCGGCGTGTGCGGTCTCGTGCGCAATCAGCTCCAGCAGGGTCTTCTTCAGCGTGAACGGCGCATGCAGCAGCTTCTTCATGTGCAGCACCTTGCCCATGCCGGTGAGCTGGCTGAACAATTTGTGCACGTCCTCGCACAGCGCGTCGTCGGAAGTAAGCAGGCTGTAGTCGGTGTACAGCCGCGCATTGCCGGTGTGGTAGTTGCCGGTGCCCAGATGCGCATAGCGCACCAGTTCGCTGCCCTCGCGGCGCTGGATCAGCATCAGCTTGGCGTGCGTCTTGATGCCGACCACGCCGTAGATCACCATCGCGCCGGCCTGCTGCAGGCGCGAGGCAAGCGTGAGGTTGGACTCCTCGTCAAAGCGCGCGCGCAGCTCGACCACCGCGGTCACTTCCTTGCCGGCTCGGGCGGCGTCGACCAGCGCATCGACAATCTCCGAATTCGCGTTGGTGCGATACAGCGTCTGCTTGATCGCCAGTACCTGGGGATCCTTGGCCGCCTGGCGCAACAGATCCACCACCGGCGAAAACGATTCGTACGGATGCAACAGCAGCACGTCCTGCTTGCCGATCACCTGAAACAGGTCCTCGGCATGCTTGAGCGCCTTGGGCAGGGCCGGCGTGAACGGCAGGTACTGCAGCTGCGGATAGCTCACGTTGTTGGCGATGCGGAACAGCCGCGCCAGATTCACCGGGCCGTTCACTTCGTACAGTTCCGACTCGGTGAGCCCGAACTGCTTGAGCAGGTAGTCGATCAGATCCTTTGGGCAGTTGTCGGCCACCTCCAGCCGTACCGCGTCCCCGAAGCGGCGCGAGTACAACTCGCCGCGCAGCGCCAGCGCCAGATCCTCGACGTCTTCCGGGTCGAGTGTGAGATCGGCGTTGCGGGTCAGCCGGAACTGGTAGCAACCGAGCACGTGCATGCCCGGGAACAATTCTTCCGCGTGCGCATGGATGATCGAGGACAGCAGCACATAATTGTCGCCGCCTTCGCAGATTTCCAGCGGCATGCGGATCAGCCGCGGCAGCACGCGCGGCGCGGGCACGATCGCCAGACCGGAGTCGCGCCCGAACGCATCGACGCCTTCCAGCCGCACGATGAAATTGAGGCTCTTGTTGACCAGCAGCGGAAATGGATGGGTCGGGTCAAGCCCGATCGGCGTCACCAGCGGCGCCACCTCTTCGCGGAAATACCGGCGCACCCACAGCTTCTGCTTGTGCGTCCACTGCGTGCGGCGGACGATGCGGATGCCGTGCGCGACCAGCTCCGGCAGGATGCGCTCGTTGAGGATCGCGTACTGCCGCTCGATCTGCCGGTGTGCGATCTCGCTGATCTCGGCCAGCGCGCGCTTCGGTGGGATGCCGTCCGGCCCGATCATCTCGTGATCCAGCGCGATCTGGCCCTTCAGTCCGGCCACCCGGATCTCGAAGAACTCGTCCATGTTGCTGGAGAAGATCAGCAGGAACTTCAGGCGCTCCAGCAGCGGTGTGCGCTCGTCCAGCGCCTGATCCAGCACGCGGATGTTGAACTGCAGTTGCGACAGCTCGCGATGGATGTACAGCCGGTTGTCGGTAAGATCCACGGCCGGCGTCGCCGACGCGGCATCGTTGGCGGCCGGCGCGGAAGCGTCGGGCGGCAAAGTCTCGCGGATGATGCGGCTATTCATTGGTACAGATCCGTGGTCCGGTCGGGCAGGCCGCAAGTCTGAGCGACCGCATGTCCAATAAGCATGGTAACCCGCTGCCGGGTGCAGCCGCGGTGATGCGGCAGGACTCGCCATGGCTCGAACAGTCTGCCGATGCTCTTTGACAAGCAAGTGACGTGACCGCATGCCACGCAGCTTCGGTGTGACGACCTTGCACTCATGAATCGGCGGCCGTACGGGGGGCGCGTTCGTCCGGCGCCAGATAGCGGCTGGGCGCCGCACCGAGCACGCGCCGGAACGCTGCGGTGAAAGCGCTGGCGCTGCTGTAGCCGAGATCGACGGCCACCTGGGTGATCGAATCGCCGCCGCCCAGCCGGGTCAGTGCGGTCAGCAGACATGCCTGCTGGCGCCACGCGCTGAAGCTCATGCCGGTCTGCTGGCGAAACAGGCGGGGGAAACTTCGCCGGCTCATGCCAGCCTTGTGCGCCATCGCGTCGATATCGATCTCCAGCGCCGGCGCGG
>DHXA01000095.1:0-197 GCA_002413455.1 Rhodanobacter sp. UBA5168
TCATTGCTCATGAAACACTCCCTTGCATCAAGAAAAAGCCGCCAAGTCGGCGGCGTGAGGAGCGTAGCAATGAGGTGGCGTGGGGTTGGTGCGATGGGCGGTGTAGGGGGAGGAGGATGGGGTGTAGGCGTAGCGCTGTTGCCGGCGGTTTGGTCAGGTGAGCGTTCAACGCTGAAGTTAAGCGGCGGCGAAGCCGT
>DHXA01000095.1:450-15359 GCA_002413455.1 Rhodanobacter sp. UBA5168
AGTTAAGCGGCGGCGAAGCCGTCCGCCTCGAACGCACTGTTAGGCTCCGGAGTTTTCATTGTAAGTAAGTGCCAAGGAAAACTTGAGAGCGTTGCAACACGGATCACCTCGACGCCGCCCCTGGGGAGATCCCTCATGGCCGTTGCAAAATAACTCACGTTCATAAGACGTGCCCCGATTTTGGGTAACTGTGCTTAAGGAGGTGAATAAGTCGTACCCTCCCTGCTGGCAGCGAGGGTTGGCGCACGGAATGATCTGAGGCAAGTCAGACTCGGTGTAATTCACGGCGCTTTGCGATTCTCGGGCGAGTTCACCACGTTGCTCCCCTTCGAGGCGGAGAGTCTTCACCTCCGGATAAGCCTCGCGAAAGCTCGGCACGGTTCCAAGAAATGGCTGTGGTTTCATCGAAGCCTCTCTACGCTTAGCGCCAATGGGACAACGCGAAGAAGTACGCTTTGAATAGAAGTTCAATTCTCTATAGATGGAACGATATTCTCAACGAACCAAGCCCTCAGTTCTTGAAACTTGCCTAGCTTTGTAACTTTTTCGTTATTTATATAAAGATAATTTTCAACAAATAGTCCTCTTGCCTCAATACGACCGCCGGCCTCCTCTGCCAGCCACATGTATGAACGCAAGTCGATTGACTTATGTTTAAGCTCAGAACATAGCTCAAGCGCGCGCAAATGACGCTCTTTATTCGCGTCTTCTCTGCTTTCGGATAGCGGTTCCACACTCGCTACGACAGTTGCAAGCTCCTTCATTACCTCTATTGCTTTGCGGGCCTTGCCCTGCGCCTCACCGCCAATATTTAACGCGATTAACTGGCCGCCACGAAGATTCTGTTTGCCCGTGCCGGAGACTTTGAAATGGCCAACTTCGATCTCCTCGATGGTGAGGGATCCCGATATTCCGCTCCACGAGCCGAAACTCATGCCCGTCTGGAAAGTAACTAACCCGAGCGTTTCGTTGGCGTCATCTAACTTCCAGTCTAGTTGCTGAACCGCTCGCATAGCGAGCTTGACCACGGCCGACATGGTGCCAGAAAACCTTTCAGTTCGTGCGTAGTAAGTAACGTGGTTCAAAGATTGTGCGGACTTCGGGTGCTCGTCAGTCATCGATGCAATGGGCGCACCACAGCCCGGGCAGGCTATCGCTTTGTCGGAAATTTCACGGCTGCATTCTGTACAGTTAATTAGAGCCATGTTGCCCCCTCCTGATTGTAAAGCCTAACGCTGGAGTTGAGCGGCGGCGGCGCCGTCCGCCTCGAACGAATTGTTTGGCCGCTGGCCGTTATTCAGTAATGAGGATCGCATTGTAATAGTCATCGCTGAATTGCATTAGTGAAGATTGCGGAAGCAGAAGGCGAGTAGTGTCCTTGGCGCTCAACGGTTGGCTAGTCTGTGATTCGGCGTAGCTGTAGTGGTGAAAGATGAGCGTAAGAAGCGCGCCTAATGCGTTGAGCGAGTTCTTGAGTGTGGCCTCATGGAAGAACGAGTCGCGCTCGTGCTTCACGTTGTTGTGACACTGCCACCAGTCTGGGTTATTGTCAGATGACCAATTTTCCCAAGGCGTGAGGTTTAGGCCGTAGCGGGGGACTAAGACCTGCATTTTGACCAGCTCTGGAAGATGCTGGGTCAGCACAGTCCGGTACTGATCAATGTTGCCCCTTGGCGCATCAACATTCAGACGCTTGCACAAAAGTTTTGCTACAACGTCCACCTCTGAAGATGCTGCCAAGAGCAAGTGAGCGAACTCTACGGAATATGTCTCCATATTGGGTTGACTGAACTCAACGTAGCGACCAGCCAGCTCCAAGTCGTGCTCTAAAGCGAGGAAGTAGTTCCAATGCACTTTGCTTGTAGTAGCAACGATTGCCATGAGTCTCTCTGTGGCCTAACGCTTGAGGTAAGCGGTGCGCGCTTTTTGCGCGTCCGCTTGACCGAGTTGTTATGCCGCTACCTTATGCGCTTCAACAGAGCGGAACTAATTTCTGACGATGCATCCGAAAGGTTCTTTCGCATAGTGCGATCGGCCATAGAACCACGCATGCCGCCCCATCCATTTTGCCACGTAAGTCCGGCAATCACTTCGCCGCGCGACACACTGGTAAGACGAACGCTCGCGCTTTCAGGCGTACCGTCTTGCGACATGACCCCCTTGACTACCAGCACCGCATCGACGCCAGCCTTGCTCAGTGCAGCGTAGCTTTCCGGGCTCGCGATTTGGATCTCCGAGATCCCGACGTGGCCAAGAATGGCGGTTGTTTGATTAGGGTCGACTACGTTGATGCCGTCATTGAAAAGCTCGACGCCAATCGCATCGGCGAGCGCTCCGCCACCAGGAGCGAACGCGATTGTGTGTATCGGTGGTCCGCCATAACTGACTCGCGCTGACTGCGCAATGCGCGCAGTCGCGCAGGCGCTAAGCAAGAACGGAACAAACAGCAAAATTGCGAAATTCCTGAATCGCATGTGTCTCCCCTGTTTTAGGCATAACGCTATGTAGATTTCAAAATGAAGTGTAACCCTGCAACCTATCCCGTGCTCGCCGCCGTACACGACAGGCTTCAAGCCTGCACAGATCAACAAGTTGCTGTGCTTTGGTGCAGCCTAATCCCGCCGTGTTTCCACACGCATGATCACGGCACGAACGCCTTACACCAGACACTCCCCGCCCCTCACCCAAACACCACCATACTCTGCCGGCTCAACGCCACCGGTTCCCCACACGGCCCCCACAGCATCACGCTCTGGTGGGTGTAGCCGTCGCGGGCGGCGATCAGTTCCGCATCGACGCGCCAGTCGTCCATGCCGAGGTCGTCGTAGCGGTCGCGCAGCAGTTCGAGCATCCAGGTGAGCGAGCTGCCGGGGGTGGGCGTGGCGAACATCGACAGGGCGATCGGCGGGATGAAATCGGCGAAGGCGAGTACGTGGGTTTCGTCGACGGGGCCGTCGTCGCGCAGGGAAAGTTGCAGCACGCTGTCGCGCTGGTGGCCGCCGCTGAATGGCAGGTCGCCACGCAGCCAGCGTGCGCGGAAGTGCTGGGTGAAGGCGGGCATCTGGCCTTCGACGTAGCGCAGCTCTTTCGATGTCGCGACCGTGACGGGCGACTGTTCCGGCTGGAAGTCCAGCACCGAGGGACGCGCGCTGCCGAACACGCCGAGCAGCCGGCACAGGGTCTGCTCGCCGTCGCACAGGCTGGCCTCGACCTGGATCGCGCTGCGGCCTTCGCGCAATAGCCTCGCGCGGATGTCCACGTTGCCGGCCGGCACCGGCGCCACGAAGGTGGTCTGCAGGCTGCGCAGCGGCATGTCCGCCGGCACCAGTTCGCGCATCGCACGGAGGGCGAGTGCCGCCTGCAACCCGCCGAAGGCGCTGCGCCCCTGCAGCCAGTCCTCGCTGACCGTGGCCTGCCAGTGCTCGCCGTGGCGCGTCACGCTTCGCATCGCTTCGGAAAATTGCATGGTGGGTCTTGCGCTGAGGGAAGGAACTCCGATGATGCCAGCGCGGCGAGTCGCCCGCGTGCATGCCTATACTCGACACCTCGACTCTGGACGGAACGCGCCATGGCCTTCCTGCAGGATTCACCGCAACTGCCGCATCCGTATCGCAGCGATCGCTCGCTGCTTGCCTTGCTCGATCGTGTGCTGCCGGCCGCGCGCCGCGCAGCGCTGGACGCCGACCTCGACGCGCTCGGCGATTACGCGCAGATGGCATGGCGGCGTGCGTGCACGACGACGCGACGCAAGCCGGTGCTGACGCAATGGGATGCGTGGGGGCAGCGCATCGACCGTATTGAGCTGACGCCTGCATGGCAGGAAGGTGCAGCGATGACGACGCGGCATGCGGTACTCGCCGCCGGTCATGGCGACAGCGAGCATGCGCGACTGGAAGAGTTCGCCCGCGTCTACCTGTATCACCTCGCCAGCGAGTTCTACACCTGCCCTCTGGCGATGACCGACGGCGCGGCCACGGCGATCAAGGCATCCGGAAACCGCGAACTGATCGAACGCGCCTTGCCGCAGTTCCTCAGTCGCGACGCTTCGACGTTCTGGCTTAGCGGCCAGTGGATGACCGAGACCAGCGGGGGCTCCGATGTGGGCAATACCGAAACGGTCGCGCGGCAGGATGCCGATGGGCAATGGCGCTTGTACGGGCGCAAATGGTTCAGCTCGGCGGTGGTCGGCGAAGCGGCGTTGGCGCTGGCACGGCCGGACACGGCCGGCAACGGCACCGCGGCGCTGGCGCTGTTCTACGTCGAGACGATGGACGGCGCGCGGCGCAAGCCCGAGCTGCTCATCGATCGCCTGAAGGACAAGCTCGGCACGCAGGAATTGCCCACCGCGGAAATCCATCTGGACGGCCTGCCTGCGTGGCCGCTGGGCGAGCTCGCCCACGGCGTGCGCCAGGTGGCGCCGATGCTCAACGTCACGCGCACGTGGAACGCGATCTGCGCCGTCGCCAGCATGGCCCGGGCGATCGGGCTGGCACGCGATTTCGCCGGGCGCAGGCAAACGTTTGGCCGTCCATTGATCGAGCAGCCGTTGCACGCACAGACGCTGGCCGACATGCAGGTCGAGTTCGAAGGCGCCTTCGCACTGGCATTCGAGATCGCGCAACTGCTCGGCCGGGTCGAGCACGGCACAGCACCGCCGCACGAGGCCGCGCTGCTGCGCCTGCTCACGCCGCTGGCCAAGCTGTGGACCGGCAAGCTGGCGGTGACGATCTGCTCCGAGGCGCTGGAGTGCTTCGGTGGCGCCGGATACATCGAGGACACCGGCCTGCCGCAGCTGCTGCGCGATGCGCAGGTCTATGCGATATGGGAAGGCACGACCAATGTGCTGTCGCTGGACAGCCTGCGTGCGCTGGCCGGCGACAGCTTCGCCGCTTTGCGCGTGGCGCTCGATCACTGGCTCGGCGACAACGACGACATGCATGCGGCCAGCGCGATCCGGCAGACGCTGGCTGCTGCCGCACGCTGGCTCGACCTGCACGCAGCCACACGCGATTCGCTGGAAGCCGGTGCGCGAGGCCTCGCCATCACGCTGGCGCGTTGCGCCGCAGCGGCATTGCTGGCGCGCCAGGCCACCTGGTCGAATGGGCAAGGCGACCTACGTCCGGCCGCGGCGCTGCACCGCTTCGTCGGCCACGGCCTCGACCGGCTGGTGTCGCCGGATGCCGGCAACACCAGCTTGCTGCTGGGCTAGCGACTTCCCGGTGGGAGCGGCTTCAGCCGCGATGCTCTTTAGGCAATTGGAAAAGCATCGCGGCTGAAGCCGCTCCCACAAACAAGAACTGCAGCGACCCGCTCTCTCCCGGCACGGGCTAAAATGCCCCGTCCCCCTCTTCGGCCAACCGCATGCAGCATCTGACCATCGTCACCACCGGCGGCACCATCGACAAGATCTACTTCGACGACAAGTCGGATTACAAGATCGGTGCGCCGCAGATCGGCGAAATTCTGGGCCAGCTTGGCGTGGCATTCCAGTTCGATGTGATTCCGATACTGCGCAAGGACAGCCTGCACATGGGCGCCGAGGATCGCGCATTGGTGCGCTCGACGATCGAGGCACAACCGCATCGGCATGTGCTGGTGACGCACGGCACCGACACCATGGTCGAGACCGCGCGCGAACTGGCGCATATCGAAGGCAAGGTCATCGTACTGACCGGCGCGCTGAACCCCGCGCGCTTCCAGGGTTCGGATGCGGTGTTCAACATCGGCTGCGCGGTGGCCGCGGTGCAGACCCTGCCGGACGGCGTCTACATCACCATGAACGGGCGTGTGTGGGATCCGGCCAAGGTACGCAAGAATCGTGACGCCAACCGGTTCGAGGAAGCCGGCTAGCCGGCTCTCACCGGCGCCGCTGTTCTTCGCACATCACTAGCATCGGTTTGGCGCCAAATGAACAGGCCCGGTCGATCCGACCGGGCCTGCGCTTTTGCAACAGGATGTTGAAACAGCGGGTCATCCCTGACCCGCTGGGGCTTACCAGGTGGCCTTCAGCGACACGCCGGAGAACGCGGTATAGCCGCGCAGCTTGATGTAGTACGTCGCCGCCGCCGGCGAGTTGAAGGTGCAGGTTTCCGTGTTGCCGCTCACGTACGGGCGGCAGTCATAGCTGGTGGTGGTGGGAGCGGAACCCTTCTTGACGTAGAGATCCGCGTCACCCGTGCCGCCCGAAGTGGCGATGGTCAGCTTGGTGCGGCCGGCCGGAATGACGACGGTGTAGCTCAGCTCCTGGCCCGCAGCACCGGCCTGACCGGTCACCGGCACACCATTCTGCAAACCGCCGCCGCCACCACCGCCGCCTACCGTGAAGGAAGCCTTGACCGTGACACCGGAGTACGTGGCATAGGCGTGCGCCTTGATGTAGTACTTGCCGGCACTTGGCGCCGCCACGGTGCAGCTCTCGGCATTGCCGCTCTTGTAAGGACGGCAATCGTAGCTGCTGGTGGTCGGTGCGGAGCCGAACTTGGTGTACAGATCGGCATCACCGGTACCGCCGGAGATCGACATCACCAGGTTGGTGGCGCCCGTGGGAACCGTGATGAAATAGTCGTTGTCGGCACCCGTCGCTGCCGATACGCCGGTGACACCCACATTGTTCTGCAGCTCGGTGGTCGTACCGCCACCGCCGCCACCGCCCGGACAGGTCACGCCCACGCCGGTGAACGCCGAAACGACATCGTTCGCGTTGTAGCCCAGATCGGTCGCTGCCGATTCCACGCCGCAGGCACCGGAGTTGAAGGTCGAGGTGGCCGTCCAGTACGACTTGTTCGCCAGCGCATAGACCTGGAAGGCCTTCTTGACGTCCCAGCCGCTGGTCTTGGCCAGCAGGCAGAACGACTTGTTGTACACGCCGCTGGAGTAATGCACGTCGAGGCTGGAGTTGTAGTCGGCCGCGTTGTCGATCGAGCCGCCATCCTGCGGCGGGTTGCACATGTAGCGCAATGCGTCGCCGATGCCGGCGCTGGTCTTGACGATATCCGCACCGACCAGGAAATCGGCCGCGCCACGATCGTAGAACTCGGCCGCTTCGCCGGCGATGTCCGAATACGCTTCGTTCATGCCGCCCGACTGGCCGCTGTACTCCAGGCCCGAGTTCTGCTCGGTGTAGCCGTGGCTGATCTCATGGCTGGTCACGTCCAGCGACACCAGTGGATAGAACGTGCTGGCACCGTCGCCGAAGTTCATGGCGGTGCCGTCCCAGAACGCATTCTCGTAGTTGCTCTTGTAGTGCACGTTCATGCGCAGCTGCATGCTCAGCGGAGCGGCGCCCGTGTAAGCCGTGTACATGTCATGCACGACGCCACCGAAATGGTGCGCGTCATTGACCGGCGAATAGGCGCCATTGATCGCATCGGTGTCGCTGTTCGGGCAGGTGAAGCTGACCACCGAACCACCGCTGGTGCCGTGATTGAGGTTGTAGGTCTTGACGTTGGTGTTGACCAGCGTGCAGGTGCTGCCCGACTGGGTTACGTCGAGCGCTGCGTAGTCGGTGCCGTAGATGTACTTGCCGGTCTTGGTGTTGCCGCCGGGACCCGTGGCTGATGCGTCGGTCAAGCCATCCCAGCTCTTGATCACTGCGCCGGTGTTGGCATCGATGATGGCGGTCGGACGGGTCGGATTCGTGCTGTTGACGAAATACGACGTGCGATAGACCAGACGCGCCGGACCGTTGTCCTGCGGGTACACGAACAAGTCGGCTTTCTGGTTGCTCAGCTTGGCGCCGCCGACCAGCGCGGTGTGCGCGTGCGCCTGCAGTGCCGCCAGCGCCCTGGCGGGCGTCAATTTCGGCGCAACCGAGGCGAGATCGAGCGATGCACCCTGCATCAGCTCGCCGGTGGCGCGCAGCGCGTTGCCCTGTGCGTCCTGGACCACGGCGATGCTGCGGCCGTAAACCGGTACGCCACGGAACATCTGCTGCTGCCGCACTACGTGATGCCCCCCCGCGATGGCCACCGAGCTGCTCGGCACCAGCGACATGTTCTGGCCCAGGTTCAGATGGGCGGCCAGCGAACTGGCGGGTACCGCACCGAGGTTCTGTGCGTGCAGGGTCTGGGTGGTGGCGGCAGTTGCCGCCGATGCTGTGGCGATGCCGATCGCGGCAACCAGCAGTTTCAGACGAAAATGGTTGGGCATTTAAAAACACTCCTAGACAATATTTCGGGACAAACGGGCCCGATGCGGCCACGTAGACCCCATGCAAGAATTGCCGTGCAGGACACGGCCCCTGTGTGGTTGGCTGTCTAGCGATCCCAAAATACGTCCGGATTCGGCTGCCTTCCCCCTGGCATTCCTTGCAAGGGCAGCGCGTGGACGCGTAAACGCAAAACGGCGAGCTCGCCGCTAAAGGATCATCCGTCAACCTCCCCGATGACGGATTCCGACACGTTATTCCTTGCGGTCCATGGCGACTATCTGATTTTTTCCTACGCCGGGTGACGGCAGTCACAGCTCTTGGGATCTGCGCGCCAACAAACACGAGGCGTTGCCACGATTGCAGCAAGCGAATGCGCTGCACGGCGTACACGTCGTTTGCGTCTTAAATCCGGCCGCTCATGCGACGCAGAGTGACTGCACCGCAGAGGGCGGCGCAGAAAATTGCGGGATCGGTGTTGCTATCGCGCCCGCGCGGCAGACTTCAGAGCATGCCGGTTTCGAGCTTGGCGGCGTCCGACATCATCGAGTGGCTCCACGGCGGATCGAACACGAGGTCAACGTCTGCCTCGGCCACCGTGGGAATCATCTCCAGCTTGGTGCGCGCGTCATCGACCAGGATATCGCCCATGCCACAACCGGGCGCGGTCAGGGTGAGTTTCACGTAGACCTTGCGCTGGCCCGATTCGGTCTGTTCCAGACTGAGGTCGTAGACCAGTCCCAGCTCGACCACGTTAACCGGGATTTCGGGATCGAACACGGTGCGCAGCTGATCCCACGCCAACTTTTCCACATCCGCGTTGGTGGCATCGTCAGGCACCTCGATCGGTGCCGGCGGCGGCTTGCCCAGGGCGTCGGCGTCGTTGCCGGCAATGCGGAACAGATTGCCTTCGACATAGACGGTGAAACTGCCGCCCAACGCCTGGGTGATGTAGCCGATCTGACCGGCAGGCAAGCTCACCACGTCGCCTTGCGGCACCATCACGGCACTGCAATCGCGCATCAGGGTGAAAGGTTCGCTGCTCAGACTGAAACCACTCATGCCACTCGCCAATCCCGTATCTGCAGGCGCGACGACGCGTCGAACCCAGGTTGATCATTATGCCGCCCGCGCGGCTGAATCGCTTGTCCCAGATCAGGGCGGAGTCGCCGAACTCAAGCAGACACCGTCAATATCCCGCTGCCGTGGGCCACCAGCGTCACGTTATGATGGCCGCTTTGCCCGATGGATGAGCCTATGTCCCTGGTTGACCTGCCGTGTCGTCGACGATGAACGCACGTGCCGCGTTGCTGTTTGCATTTGCCCTGTTCAGCGCCGCGATGCTGGGGCTTGCCGCCGGCGCGGTATGGATGGTCGTAACACTGTATCTGCGTCATCCGCTGCCGTGGCTGGCACTGCCCTTTGGCGCGTTGCTGGCCTGGACCATCCGCAGCCTCGTACGCCCTGCCGGGATCGGCGCAGCAGCCCTGGCCGCATTCGCCACGTCGCTGGCGGCGATCTACGTCAACATGCTGATTGCCGGCGTGCTGATAGCCGGCAACATGGGCCTGGGGCTGATCGATGCGCTGCGCACCGCTGGCGCCGGCATGTTGTGGCAACTGACCCGCATGGCACTGTCGCCGGCCGACATGGGTTGGACCATGCTGGCCGTGTTGCTGGCGGCGTGGCTGGCCTGGCGCGCGCCGCGCAAGCGCTGATATGCCCTCGAAACTGAGACCGAATCAGGCGTCGATCGCCTTCAACTCCGTCACCAGTTCGCCCACCGCCGCCTGACCATCGCCGTACAGCATGCGCGTGTTGTCGGCATAGAACAGCGCATTCTCGATGCCGGCAAAACCGGTGCCCTTGCCGCGCTTGATCACGATCACGTGCTTGGCGTTGCCCACATCGAGGATAGGCATGCCGTAGATCGGTGATGCCGGATCCGTTTTCGCCAGTGGATTCACCACATCGTTCGCGCCGATCACCAGCGCCACGTCGGTGGCTGGAAATTCGGGGTTGATGTCGTCCATGTCCGCGATCAGGTCGTATGGCACACCGGCCTCGGCCAGCAGCACGTTCATGTGACCGGGCATGCGGCCGGCCACCGGGTGGATCGCGAATTTCACCTTCACGCCGCGCCTGATCAGCAGCTGGGCGAATTCCCACACTTTGTGCTGCGCCTGCGCCACCGCCAGGCCGTAGCCGGGCACGATCACCACACGCTCGGCGTAAGCCATCATCACGGCCGCGTCGGAAGCATCGATCGGCTTCTGCGCGCCTTCGACCGCCTGCGCCTCGCCGCCAGCGGCGCCGAAGCTGCCGAACAGCACGTTGCCGATCGAACGGTTCATCGCCTTGGCCATCAACTGGGTCAGCAGTGTGCCGGCCGCGCCGACCACCATGCCGGCAATGATCATCGCCTCGTTGCCCAGCACGAAACCCTCGAACGCCACCGCCAGTCCGGTGAACGCGTTGTACAGGGAGATCACCACCGGCATGTCGGCGCCGCCGATCGGCAAGGTCATCATCAGCCCGAACAGCAACGCCAGCGCAAAGAACGCCACGATCAGCGGCAGACTGGCATGACCACTGGCCAGCATGATGCCGATCACCGCCGCCGCGGCCAGCAGCAACAGATTGACCGCACGCTGACCCGGGAACACGAAGCGCTTGTCGAGCCAGCCCTGCAGCTTGGCGAACGCGATCAGCGAACCGGAGAAACTCACAGCGCCGATCAGCGCACCGAGCACACCCAGCGCCAGTTCGATCGGAGACAGCGCGGCCAGCGTCGGCACCGGCGCCAGCGCATTGATCGCCCAGCTCTCCGGCCGCAACGGATAGGTATCCGGAACGCCCGGCGAATGCAGCAGGGCCAGCGTGCGCACATGACCGATCAACTCGACCGCACCGATCGCTGCCGCCGCACCACCGCCCATGCCGTTGTACAGCGCCACCATCTGCGGCATGGCGGTCATCGCCACGCGCTTGCCGGTCCACCATGCGGCGCTCGTGCCGATCAGCACCGCGGCGATGATCAGGCCCCGATGGTGCATGTCTGGCAGAAAAAACGTGGCCAGCACCGCCAGCAACATGCCGTAACCTGCCCACACGATGCCGCCGCGCGCGGTGCGCGGCGAACTCATGCGTTTCAGGCCGAGAATGAACAGCAGGGCAGCAAGAAAATAACAGGCCTTGATCAGCGTCGGCATCCAGCTCATCACTTGGCTCCCTTGCTGGCGTCGGGCTTGCTGGACTTGAACATCTCCAGCATCCGCTCGGTCACCACGTAGCCGCCGGCGGCGTTGCCGGCTCCGAGCAGCACGCCGATGAAGCCGATCGCGATCTCGAACGGCGTCTGCGCGTGACCTAGCGCAATCATCGCGCCAACCAGCACAATGCCATGCACGAAGTTGGAGCCGGACATCAGCGGCGTGTGCAGGATCACCGGCACTCGCGCGATGATTTCATAGCCGGTAAAGGCGGCCAGCATGAAGATATACAGTGCCAGGAAACCGTCGATCATGACCCCACCCCGCCAGGACTCAGTTGTACCTGCATCATACGGGAACCCCGAAGAACTTCGAGGCTCCGCTGCGGCCCGCGGGAGACCCGGCGCGGCACGTGCCCATGGATGCGCGTCAACCCGTGCGGGCCTGCCGCGTTGAATACGGGAATTGAATCGCTGGAGCCTGAGGATGCGCCACCCGACGATACGGACGAGGCCGCCATGAACAGCGTAGCCGGCACGTTCGGCACCGACCTGTTTGGCGATGCCCGCGAAACGCCGGCCACGCTGGACGCGTTCCTGGCGCAGGTCGAGCGGCGCGCGTTCCGCATGGCCGAGCTGCAGTTGCGCCAGCGCGAGGATGCGATGGACGCCGTGCAGGATGCCATGCTGCGGCTGGTCAAGCACTACCGCGACAAACCCGCCGCGGAATGGTCGCCGCTTTTCTGGGGCATCCTGCGCCGGCGCATCGTCGATCTGCAGCGCCGCCGCAAGGTACGCTCGATCGTGGTCGGCTGGCTCGGTGGTGGCCGTGACGACGATGGCGAAGAATTGCCCGCATGGGAGCCCGTCGACCACGGCCCCGGTCCGCTTGACCGGCTGCGCGACGTGCAGTCGTACGCGGACATGGCTGCGGCGGTGAGGCAGCTGCCGCAACGCCAGCGCGAGGCATTCATGCTGCGCATGCTGGAAGGACTGGACGTGGCGGAAACCGCGCGTGCCATGGGCTGTTCCGAAGGCAGCGTAAAAACCCATCTGTCACGCGCAATGCATCACCTGCGCGATCAACTGGAGGACTGGCGATGAAGTCGTCTGACAATCGGCCCGGCAAACCTGTCGAGCAGCGCGCCCGCGAACTCTGGCACGAGGCTGCCCAGCGCATCGACCCGGCCACCGTCGAGCGGTTGCGCGCCGCCCGCCGGCAGGCGCTGCGTTCGACGCAGACGCCCGCGCATCGCACCGCCCGCTGGTTGATTCCGGCCGGTGCCTTCGCCGTCATCGCGCTAGCCACGATGATGGTATGGCAGCCGCCGCATCAGGCAGCCAAGCCGATGCAGGCCATCGGCTCGTCCGATCCCGGTGCGGAGCTCGACAACGAGCTGCCGCCGGACGCTGACAAGACTGACCCGAACCTCTATCAGAACCTCGACTTCTATGGCTGGCTGGCTGCCAACAACAGTCGTCCGGCAACGCGCTGAGCCATGACCCGAATCCTCCGTCCGATCCTGTTCCTGCTGCTGGCCGCCCTGCTCGGCAGCATCTCGCCGTTACATGCGCAGGATGCCTCGCCGCGCCCGTGGAACAGTCTCGATCCGGCGCAGCGTGAAGTGCTGGCACCGTTGCAGTCGGAATGGAACAGCATGTCGCCGCGCAAGCAGACGCACATGCTGAAGCGCGCCGAGCGCTGGGTCACCCTGCCGCCGCAAAAGCGCGAGGAAGTTCGCCAGCACATTGCACGCTGGCAGCTGATGACGCCGGACGAGCGTCGGCAGGCACGCGAAAACATGCGCAAGTTTCAGCAACTGCCGCCGCAGCAACGCGAACAATTGCACGCCACCTTCGAACGTTTCCAGCAGTTGCCGCCGGCACAGCGCGAAAAACTCATACGCGAATGGCACGCGCTGCCTCCCGCGGAACGCCTGCATTGGGATGAGCGGCACGGCGGCGATCGCCCACCACAGTCGCCATCGGTCAACCGGAACCATCCATGACATCAGCCGCCCCGCCTGGTGCGGGGCGGCTCGCTTTCAGGGCGATACGCGGTTGCTCACGCCGTGAAGCGGTTTTCGCCGGAGTGGCTCACGCAGCTCTTGGCTACTAGTTCGTCGTTGAAGTCCGGCTGCAGCGCGCCATCGCGGACCAGCAGTTCGATGAAGTTGAAGACATTGCGCGCGTACATTTCCGAAGCATGCAGCGGCGCGCCGGCCGGCAGATTCAGCGGCCCCAGGATCACCACACCGCCATGCTCGACCCGCTCACCCGGTTTCGTCAGCTCGCAGTTGCCGCCACTCTCGGCGGCCAGATCGACGATCAGCGCACCCGGCTTCATGCCCTCGACCATCGCCGCAGTGATGATCTTCGGCGCCGGCCGGCCCGGCACGGCGGCGGTAGTCACGATCACGTCGATCGACTTGAGATGTTCGCCCAGCGCCTGTTGCTGTGCGGCGCGTTCTTCTGCCGACAGCTCGCGCGCGTAACCGCCGCTGCCAGCCGCGCTGACTCCCAGCTCAAGAAACTTGGCCCCCAGCGACTCGACCTGTTCGCGCGTTTCCGGGCGCACGTCGTAGCCTTCGATCTGCGCGCCGAGCCGGCGTGCGGTGGCGATCGCCTGCAGGCCGGCCACGCCGGCGCCGATCACCAGCACCTTCGACGGCCGGATCGTGCCGGCGGCGGTGGTCAGCATGGGAAAGAATTTCGGCGACGCCTCGGCCGCGATCAGCATGGCGCGGTAACCGGCCACCGCCGCCTGCGAACTCAGCACATCCATCGCCTGCGCGCGGGTGGTGCGCGGCAGCAGCTCCAGCGAGAACGCGGTCAGCTTGTGCGCGGTCAACGCGGCTGCCCGATCGGCGGCACCGTAGGGCCGCAATTGGCCCACCACCACACTGCCTTCGCGCAACCGGGCCAACACCGCATTGTCCGGCGGCAACACGCAGGCCAGCAGGTCGGCCTGCGCCAGCACCGCGGCAGCATCGGCAAATTCGACCTCGACATAAGTGCTGTCGGGAAAGCCGGCGGCGCGGCCCGCATCGTGCTCGAGCATGACGCGCAGGCCCTTGCCGCGCAGCTTCTTCGCCATCTCGGGCGTGATCGCCACGCGCCGCTCCCCGGCGGCGGTTTCACGCAATGCGGCTACGGTGATCGGCATGGTGCAATCCCCTTGAATGGTCGGGCCATCTTAGCGGACTCGCGGCTTTTGATCCGTGCCAGCCCAAACGGGTAAGCTGGCCCGCCGGCACACGCGGATTGCGTCGCCCGGGGTCATCGATGGAGATCCCGATGTCCGCATCATCCAACGCTTTTGATGACTTGCTGATGCTCGCACGCAGCGCACGCGAGAAGGCCTATGCCCCGTACTCGAACTTCCTGGTCGGTGCCGCACTGCTGACCCGCGACGGCCGCCGGTTCAGTGGCTGCAACGTGGAGAACGCCTCCTACGGCCTGTGTCTGTGTGCCGAACGTACGGCGCTGTTCAACGCGGTAGCCGCTGGCTGCCGGCCCGGCGACTTTACCGCCATGGTCGTGATCGCCGAC
>DHXA01000095.1:15417-40231 GCA_002413455.1 Rhodanobacter sp. UBA5168
ATGTGTATAAGAGACAGGTACGTCGCTGCTCAACGCGGTAGCCGCTGGCTGCCGGCCCGGCGACTTTACCGCCATGGTCGTGATCGCCGACACCGTCGACCCGGTCAGCCCCTGCGGTGCGTGCCGCCAGGTGATGTCCGAGCTGTGCGACGGCGCCATGCCGGTGCTGCTGGCAAATCTCGGCGGCGATACGCAGCAAACCACCGTGGCGGCGCTGCTGCCGGGCTCGTTCAAGCTGCCGCTGCCGGCTTGAGCGTTCGCACGCGGTCGACCCGCCAGCTAGCATGGGCCTCTCCGCACCGAAAGAATTGATCCATGCCCGCTGCCCTGTCCCTGCTCCAGCAACGCCATTCCGCTCCCTCGCGCCAGCTTGGCGAGCCCGCGCCGGATGAGCCGACGCTGCAGGCGCTGCTGGAAGCGGCGATCCGCGTGCCCGACCACGGCAAGCTGGTGCCGTTCCGGCTGATCCGCCTGCGGGGCGACGCAAAGCTGCGGTTCGGCGAACAGCTCGCCGCCCTCGCGATCCGCAACGACCCCGAGATGTCCGAAGCGAAGCTCGAAAAGGAGCGCCTGCGCTATACCTTTGCGCCGTTGGTGATGGTGGTCATCGCCTGCCTTCATGCCGACAGCAAGGTGCCGGAGATCGAGCAGAAGCTCTGTGCCGGCAACGTGGCCTACAACCTGCTGCTCGGCGCGTACGCGCTGGGCTACGGCGCGCAGTGGCTGACCGGCTGGGCCGCGTACGATCGCAACGTGGCGGCGATGCTCGGCCTGGCGGGACACGAACACGTGGTCGGCTTCGTGCACCTGGGCACACCGCAGATCGAGGTGCCCGACCGCGACCGGCCAGCGCTGGCCGACCTGTTGACTACATGGACGCCATGAGCACCTCGTCAGATGGACGTCCGGCTGTCCATCTTGTCGACGGGAGCCTGTATGTATTCCGCGCCTGGCATTCGATGCCGGACGAGTTCTTCGACGCGGACGGCCATTCGATCAACGCCGTACACGGCTACACCCGCTTCCTGTGCGAACTGCTGGAACGCGCGCAACCCGAGCACATCGCGGTGGCGTTCGACGCCTCGCTGACCAGCTCGTTCCGCAACGCGATCTACCCGGCGTACAAGGCCAACCGCGAGCTGCCGCCACCCGACCTGGAACGGCAGTTCGTGCAATGCCGCGCGATCACCGAGGCGCTCGGCATCCACATGATGATCGACCACAGCTTCGAGGCCGACGATCTCATCGGCAGCACCGTATGGAACCTGCGTGCGCACGGCTGGCGCAGCGTGATCGTGTCCGCCGACAAGGATTTCGGCCAACTGCTGGGTGAACACGACGAGCAGTGGGATTACGCCCGCGGCCTGCGCTGGGGCCCGGCCGGCGTGCACGAAAAGCTCGGCGTGCATCCGCACCAGGTGGCCGACTATCTCGCGTTGTGCGGCGATGCGGTGGACAACATCCCCGGCGTGCCCGGCATCGGCGCGAAAACGGCCGCGGCTCTGCTCACTCACTTCGGCAGCCTGGACGTCCTGCTCGACCGCATCGACGAGGTGGCGTTCCTGCGCCTGCGCGGCGCCGTCGCCTGCGCCGCGAAACTGCGTGAACATGCGGAGCAGGCGCGACTCTATCGTCGGCTCACCCGCATCGCGCTGGATGCTCCCGGCGCGAGCACCATCGAGGCCCTGCTGCGCGGTCGCCAACATCCCGACCAGCTCGACAGCCTGTGCGAACAGCTGCGTTTCGGTGCCTTCACCCGCAGCCGGTTACGCGCGCTGCTGCGCTGAGTTCGTCCGTAGAGTCATTCCACCGCCGGTTGTCGCTATCGACCGGACGGTCCAACATGTCTGTTGATTTTCCCGCGCGCGCGACCACCGATGAACGATTCCGCCAACCGCATTCCCGCCGACGCCAGCGCACCGGTGGAAACCCTGTATGAAGGCCGCTGGCTGAGCCTGCGCAAGCGCGGTCGCTGGGAGTACGCCGAGCGCAACAACCCCGGCGGTGCGGTGATCATCCTGGCGGTGACGCCGGACGACCATGTGCTGTTTGTCGAGCAGTACCGCGTGTCGATCCTGCAGAACACCATCGAGATGCCGGCCGGACTGGTCGGTGACCTCGCTGACCAGGTCGACGAAAACGCCCTGCTCGCCGCCCGGCGCGAACTGGAGGAAGAAACCGGCTATCGCTGCCAGCGCATCGAGTTCGTCCATTGCGGGCCCTCGTCGTCCGGCATGAGCACGGAAATGATCACCTTCGTGCGCGCATGGGAGCTGGAGCGGGTCGGCCCTGGTGGCGGCGACGACACCGAGAACATCGTGGTGCACGAAGTACCCCGCCGCGAAGCGGGCGCCTGGCTGTTCGCCCGCGCTGCCGAGGGTTATTCGATCGACCCCAAGCTGTTCGCGGGCCTGTGGCTGATCGAGCACGCCGACCGGCCCCAGGCGACGGACGGCGACAGCTAGCTCCGGCCACATTGCCCGAATCGCCACGGGCGCATTCGTCTCCACGAGCAGCCTAAAGGTTTCGGCGTTCCTGCCGATCTCCTGGGTGTAGGCCGGTGTTGTCCCACCGACCCGTTTTCCCTCTGGCTTCCCCCGTATTGATGGATCCGCCCATGAAAACCACACTCCTTATCGCCTCGTTACTGCTTCTTCCGGTGGCCGCCCACGCTGCCTGCGCGCCCACCGATTTTGTCGTCAAGGACTTCAAGACTTCCATCAATGGTGCGGGTGGAGCCGCACGCCTCATGCTCGCCGGTGAACTGGTCAACAATTGCACCGATCCATCGGCCGCGCAGATCCGCATCGACGCGAAGGATGGCGACGGCAAAGTGATCCAGAGCAAGGAAGGCTGGCCGGCCGGCACCACCAACATCGCCCCCGGCGCCACCGCCAAGTTCGATCTGGGCCGGCGCTTCCGCTACCAGTCCGACATGGCCAGCTATACCGTCAGCGTGATTGCCGTGCGCGCCTGGTAAACCCGCTGGCACGCGCTAAAAACGAGGCCCCGCAAGGGGCCTTTTTGCTGTCTGCAAGTCCTCGGTCGTCGTTGCGCCTGTATGACAAGGCTCGCGTTGAATGCATCGCGCGATTGCCTGAATGCTGGCGCGGCCGCCGCGTGCTGGCCGCGCGGCAATCTCAGTGCAGCACGAACAACTTGTCGAAACCCGCCACGCGCAGCGTGCTGCGCAATTCGGTGCCGGCGTTGACGATGCGGATCTCGGCACGAT
This sequence comes from Rhodanobacter sp. UBA5168, assembly GCA_002413455.1. Classification (GTDB taxonomy): domain Bacteria; phylum Pseudomonadota; class Gammaproteobacteria; order Xanthomonadales; family Rhodanobacteraceae; genus Rhodanobacter. Next base: position 18,650 of record DHXA01000095.1, read on the forward strand.
CCGCGCCGGCGTGTTCGCGCAGCAGCAGCAGCATGCCCAGCGCCGAGCTGTCCATGCTGGTTACCTCGCCCAGGTCGATGACGTAGCTGCGCGCAGCACCACCGCTGCCGAGGCAGGCCTCGTGAAAATCGCGATGGATGCTGAAATCGAAACGCTCGCCCAGCTGCAGGGTCAGGCAATCGTGTTCGCTGTCGTGGTGGACGATCATGCTGTATTCCTCAAAACAATTCGATCTCGCCGGCATCCATGGAGCTCTGCAATGCCGGGCCGCGGGAGCGCAGGCGCGCCTTTTCGCGCTGAATCGCCAGCCGGCCACGTACCCGTTGCGCATGTTCGGCAAGGTTGTCGGCGTCGACCGGAGCACAAGCCAGCTCCTCGATGTCCCGTGTGCATTCGCCGACCACTTCCTGCAGCTCGACCAGCCGGGTGCGCGTCTGCCGCAGCAGCTGGCTGAGGATGTCCTCGAACTGCAGAGACCTGATCGTGGTGGATACGTCGCTGCCGAGGCCGCGGTTGATCTCGACCACCTGGTCGGCGACCGCGCTGGTACGCGCATCGCTCTCGGTGACGTGCGCCATCATCGCGTCGATGCCGCCCTTGGCCGACAACGCCACGTTCAGATCCTGCGAAGCCATCGTGCCGACCAGCCCGCGCAGCTGTTCCATCGCGGTGCGGGCGCGTTCGACGTGACTGCCGATCTGCTCGTTGAACTGGTTGGAGTTGCTGGCCAGGTTGCGGATCTCGCCGGCCACCACCGCAAAGCCGCGCCCGGACTCGCCCGCGCGCGCCGCCTCGATCGCGGCGTTGAGCGCCAGCAGGTTGGTTTCCTCGGCGATCGTGTTGACGTTCCTCAGCAGCCCGAACACGGCGTCCATCTCCTTCGCCATGCCGTCGATGCGATAGACGATGCGCAGGCTTTCGCGCGACATCTGCACGATCATGCCGACGAAGTGCTGCAACAGGTCGCCGGTGCGGGCCGCGAAATCCTGCACCGAGACGCCACCGTTCTGGGCGTCGATGATCTGCTTCAGCAGCGACTGCTGCAGCCCGGTCTTGTGCGACAGGCCATCGAAACCGCCGCCCAGTTCGGACACCGCATCGCGCAGCAGGTCGAGCCCCTGATGCAGTTCGCGGGTGGCGTGGCCGAGTTCGTCGACCAGTGCGCCGCGCACGTCCTCCAGCGCCTCGCGCACGGGAGTGTTGTTGCCTGGCAAGGCCACCGGTGCAGCGATCGGCGGCCGACGCCGGCTCTCGACGATCCATACCGCAGTGAGCACGACGATCAGCAGCGGCGCCAGCCATGTCGGATGCCACAGCAGCGCCAGCAACAGCGCAAGCGTGCTGGCGATCCAGCCGTAGAGCGGACGAGTGGCGAAGATCCGGGCAATGTGAGATAGGACAGCCATGAGCCGATATCCGAGGTCAGGTGCGTGAAACACCGTCGTGGGGTTGGCGCGCCAGTGCAAGCAGGCGCGCGGCAATGTGGTCAAGCGGCAGCATCTCTGCGGCCGCACCGAGTTTCCAGGCAGCACCGGGCATGCCCCATACCACCGAGCTGGCCTCGTCCTGCACCAGCGTCGCGGCGCCGGCCTGCTTCAGTTCGAGCAGGCCGCGCGCGCCGTCGTCGCCCATGCCGGTCAGCAGCGCGGCGATGGTGCCCACGCCGGCGCTGGCCGCCATCGAGCGGAACAGCACATCCACGCTGGGCTTGTGCCGGTTGACCGGCGGGCCATCGTGCAGCCGGCAGACGTACTTGGCGCCATCCCACATCACCAGCAAATGGTGGCTGCCCGGAGCGATGTAGGCATGGCCGGTCTGGATCGGCTGTCCGTCCTGGGCCTCGCAAACCCGCATCGCCGAACAGCGGTCCATGCGCGCGGCAAACGGACCGCTGAAAGCCTCTGGAATGTGCTGGGTCACCAGGATCGGCGGCGCATCGGGCGGCATCGATTCCAGCACGACGCGCACCGCTTCGGTACCGCCGGTCGAGGCACCGATCACGATGATCGGACTGCCCCCGCGGGTGCCCGAGGTCTGCACACGCGGCAACACCGCATCCGCCGACAGACGCGGAGGCACATCCAGCCTGCGCACTGCCGTACGTGCACGCGGCCTGGCCTTGGCAGCCAGCTTCACCTTGGCGCAGATCTCCTGCGCGCTCTGGCCAAAGCTGTTGGCCAGGTCGCTGCTGGGCTTGGCCAGAAAATCCACCGCGCCAAGCTCCAGCGCGCGCAACGTCACTTCGGCACCCTGCACCGTCAGCGACGACACCATCACCACCGGCATAGGCCGCAGCCGCATCAGGTTTTCCAGAAATGTCAGGCCGTCCATGTGCGGCATCTCGACGTCCAGCGTCAATACGTCCGGATTGAGCAGCTTGATCTTTTCGCGGGCAATCAGCGGATCGGCAGCGGTGCCGACCACCTCGATCGCCGGATCGCAGGCAAGCATCGTCGTCATCAGCTTGCGAACCAACGCCGAATCATCGACCACCAGAACACGCACTCTTTCCATTGCCATCCATCTCACTGCCATGAAGCTCGAGCCGCGTCGCCATCGACGGCGGCCTCGCCGGTTTTCCGCGATGAAGCCGCCGCTAGAAAAGCTCGACCTCACCCTTTATCGGGTCATTTGCCAAACGCTTGAGGTAGCCGGGCTCATCGGCCACCAGCTGCACGTCGTCGTGGCGACGCAGCAGCCGCACGCGGGCCCGGCCGCTACTGGGAAAGAACTGCACCTGCCGCGGATACACATCGCCGAGATCCGACGCACACAGGTTCAGTCTTTCGGTGGCGATGTAGTGCTGCACGAAATCGATATTGCGCTGGCCGATATCGGTCAGCTGCGCCAGCACCCGGCCGCCGCCGAATATCTTGACCTGCAGGTCGGCGCGCTGGCCGCCGGCGATGAGGATCGCGTTGATCAGCTGTTCCATCGCGTCGCTGCCGTAGCGCGCCGCGCGGCCCACGGTAGCGGTCCAGCTGTCGCGCTCCCCGCGCGGCTCCGGCAACATGAAATGGTTCATGCCGCCGATGCCGCGGCGCGCGTCGTGGATGCACGCCGATACGCACGATCCGAGCACGGTCGTGACCAGCTCATTCTGCGTGCTGACGTAGAACTCGCCAGGCAGCACCTTCACCGTCATGCATGCCTGTGCCGGATCCCAGTACCGCCGCAGATGCTCGAAGCCCGGCAGCACCGAAGCCTGGTTTGCCGCACTGGTGCGGCGATCGGCCAGCAAGGTCATCCGCCGACCTTCCGGTGGACCGTGCGCCCGATGAGCTCGAACTCCTCGTTGACGCCGTGCAGCGATTCGGAGTGGCCGAGAAACAGATAGCCACCTACCGGCAGCAACTCGGCGTAGCGACGAAACAGCCGCTGCTTGGTCGGCTGGTCGAAATAGATCACCACGTTGCGGCAGAAGATCGCGTCGAACGGACCGTGCATCGGCCACGGATGCAGCAGGTTCAGCGGCTCGATGGTGACCAGCTCGCGCAGGCGCGGATGCACACAGGCCAGCCCGTCGTACTCGCCCTCCCCGCGCAGCATCCAGCGCCGGCAACGCTCGGCGCTGATGCCGGCCAGACGCTCCAGTGAGTACACGCCCTTGCGTGCGGTTTCCAGCGCCTGCGGCGACAGGTCGGTGGCCAGGATTCTGGCGTCCACCTTGCTGCCACTCTGCTCGATCGCCTCGGCCAGCACCATCGCCAACGCGTAGGGCTCTTCGCCGGTGGAGCAACCTGCCGACCAGATTCGCAGGCGATCGCCCTCGCGGCGCTTTTCGTGCAGCCAGCGCGGCAGCAGCTCGTTGACCAGCAGGTCGTAGTGGTGAACTTCGCGGAAGAATGCCGTCACGTTGGTGCTGATGGCGCTGGCCAGCTCGCCCAGCTCGCTGTACGGATCGCGCCGCAGCAACTCGCAATAGCTGGCGAAGTTCGACAGGCCCAGCGCGCGCAGTCGCCGCAGCAGCCGTCCCTGCACCAGCTGATGCTTGTGCTCGCCCAGCGCGATGCCGCAATGCTCCAGCACGAAGGCCCTCAGGTACTCGAACTCGGCATTTCCCAACAGCGGGCCGACGCTGGTCATCGCGGTGGTGTTGTCATCGAGCACGCCGGACACCGCATTCACTTCAGAACTCCTTCCACACACCGGTTGCGCTGGCGGGTTCGACGGGCGCACGCGTCGGGCGGATGGCTGCCGGCGCGGTGTTGCGCACGGCGGCGAATACCGCTTCGGCCTCCGCCGCCACGGTCTGCGCCCGCGTGGGCGCGGCTGCCGCCACGGAGGTGGCGCCGTCGTCGCTGAGCTGGAAGAAGCCGACCTGACGGGTCAGCTCGCCCGCCTGTTCATGCATGGCGCGGGCGGCGGCCGCGGCCTCTTCGACCAGCGCGGCATTCTGCTGGGTCATCTCGTCCATCTGCATCACGGCGTTGTTGACCTGATCGATGCCGGCGGACTGTTCCTGGCTGGCTGCAGCGATCTCGGCCACGATGTCGGTGACCTTTTTCACGCTCTCGACGATCTCGGCCAGCGCCTTGCCCGACTGGTTCACCAGCTCCGAGCCGCTGCGCACTTTTTCCGCGCTGTCGTTGATCAGCCCCTTGATCTCCTTCGCCGCGCCGGCGCTGCGCTGGGCCAGGCTGCGCACTTCGGTGGCCACCACGGCAAAGCCGCGGCCCTGTTCGCCGGCACGAGCTGCCTCGACGGCCGCGTTCAGCGCCAGCAGGTTGGTCTGGAAAGCGATCTCCTGGATCAACCCCACGATGTCGGCGATCTTGCCGCTGGACGCGTTGATCTCGCTCATCGCGACGATCGCCCTGCCGGCCACCTCGCCACCGCGCTCGGCCTGTTCGCGGGCACCGCGGGCAAGCTGGTTGGCGTGGCTGGCGTTCTCGGCATTCTGCTTGACGGTCGAGGTCATCTGCTCCATCGACGAGGCCGTCTCCTCCAGGCTGGAGGCCTGCTCCTGGGTGCGCTGGCTGAGATCGTCGTTGCCGTGCGCAATCTGCTGCGCCGCCGTGCTGACCGCATCGGAACCGCGGCGAACTTCGCCGACGGTGAGGGTGAGCCGGTCGTCCATCATCCGGAACGCTTCCAGCAGGCGCCCCAGTTCGTCCTTGCGACGGGTGACGATGTGGTGACCCAGCTGACCCTGCGAGATGGCATTCGCCACCCGCACCGCCCGGTTGAGCGTGCCCACGATGGAGCGGATCAGGAAGAACGCCATCAGCACGGCCAGCAGCATGCCGGCGCCGAGTGCGGCGAAAGTCATCAGGCGGATGCGCTGGTAGCTGGCCAATGCGGCTTCGTACTGCTGGCGGCTTTCGTCGACCTGCATCGCGATCAGCTTGTTCATCTCCGAACCCATGATCGACACGTTCGGCAGCACGTCCGAATACAGCAACGCATTCGCGCCGTCGTCGGCCTGGTTCAGCGCATCGGTGATCTCGGTCATCGACGAGGCCACGTCGCCGCGGGCGCTCTCGAATGCGGCCCATTGCTTCTTGACCGCCGGCGACATCGCAGTCGCAGCCAGCTTCTTCAGCAGCGCAGCATCTGCGACCTGGGTCTTGGCGACCTCGTCGAGCTTCTGCTTGACGATCGCCTTGTCGTCCTTGTGGAAGGCCGCCTCGCTCAGCGAGATGAAGTTGTTCAGCGAGCCGCGCGCCACTTCGTTGATGCTGGTCAGCGGTATCAATTCTTCCTGGTAGATCTGGCGCGCGCTCTCGTTCGCCCGGGCCATGCCGCCAAGCCCGATCCAGGCGCCCACCAGCAACATGGTGCACAACAGGCCAAGCACGCCGATGAGACGGGCCTTGACGGTCAATGTGGTCAGGCGGGCCAGGCGCGCCATCAGATTCTTCATCTTCATCTCGATTCCCGGGTCAGGCCGCAACTTCAACTTCCTGGATGGCCGGCAGCGCGGCATCCAGCGTTTCCACGTCCTCCGGACGCATCAGCTTTTCCACATCCAGCAGCATCACCATGCGTTCGGCGTACGTCGCGAGCCCTTTCAGGTAACGCGTATCGACCACCGCACCCATGTCCGGCACCGGCTTGATCGCCGCCGGGTCGATATCGACCACGTCGGAAACCGCGTCCACCACAATGCCGAACAGGCGCTCGGCAATGGCCACGATGATCACCACGGTGTCGTCGCCGTAGCTTTCGCGCTGCAGGCCGAAGCGCAGGCGCAGATCCATGATCGGCACGATCGCACCCCGCAGGTTCAGCACGCCAAGCACGTAATCCGGCGTCTGCGGAATACGGGTGACGCGCGACCAGCTGCGAATCTCGCGTACGGCCAGGATGTCCACGCCATACTCTTCGTCAGCCAGGCTGAAGGTGAGTTGCTGCAACGGCGGCGCCGTGGCCCGTTTGTCTTCGTACATGGGGTCTTCGTACATGGGGCGATAACCTCGTGACGGACGTCTGCGCGTCCTGCTGCCTTCTGTGTCGGCGCGAGCGCCGGTAACTTGAGTGCCCGCCTGCGTTCGATCAGGCGGCCTTGCTGCGCTGACCCAGCCGAACCACGCCACCCACATCGACGATCAGTGCGACCGAGCCGTCGCTGAGGATGGTCGCGCCGGAGATGCCCTGCACGCGCCGGTAATGCGCTTCGAGCGATTTGACGACCGCCTGCTGCTGGCCGAGCAGGTCGTCGACCAGCAGGCCCACGCGCCGGCCGTCCTCCTCGATCACCACCACGATGCCGTGCTCGATGTCGGTGACCGCATCGTTGCAGGCGAAGGCGCGGTGCAGGCGCATGATCGGCAGGTATTCGTCGCGAAAATGGAACACCTCGCCACCGCCGGCGATCCGGCGCACCGCATCGGCGCGCAGCCGCAGCGACTCGACGATCGAGGTCAGCGGCACGATGTAGCGTTCGCTGCCCACCGCCGTGACCAGGCCGTCGATGATCGCCAGGGTCAGCGGCAAGGTGATCGTGAACGTGCTGCCCTTGCCGGATACGCTGCGCACGCCGACGCTGCCGCCCAGATCGCGCACGTTGCGGCGCACGACGTCCATGCCCACGCCACGGCCGGATAGGTCGGTAGCCTGGGCGGCGGTGGAAAAGCCCGGCTGGAAGATCAGCTCGGCCACCTCGGCGTCGCTGAGTTCCTGCCCCGCGGCGATCAGGCCGCGTTGCTGCGCCTTGGCCACGATCGCGGCATGGTTGAGGCCCGCGCCGTCGTCACTGATCTGCACCACGATGTTGCCGCCCTCGTGGTACGCGTTGAGTTTGAGCGTGCCGGTTTCGGATTTGCCGGCGGCCTTGCGTTGCGCCGGCGACTCCAGACCGTGGTCGATCGCGTTGCGCACCAGGTGCACCAGCGGGTCGCCGATCTTCTCCAGCACCGTCTTGTCCAGTTCGGTGTGCTCGCCGTGCAGCTCCAGCTTGACCCGCTTGTCGAGCTTGCGCTCCAGGTCGTGCACCAGCCGCGGAAAGCGGTTGAACACGGAGCCGATCGGCAGCATGCGGATGCGCATGACGCTTTCCTGCAGCTCGCGCGTGGTGCGTTCGAGCTGCACCAGCCCGTCGCGCAGCCGGCCCAGCTGCGACAGCTCGAATTTCTCGCCGATGTCGCTGAGCATCGACTGGGTGATCACCAGCTCGCCCATCATGTTGATCAGCGCGTCGACCTTGTCGATGCCCACGCGGATCGAGCTGCCCTCGCCGGATGTTCCAGCGCCAGTCGCGGCGGCCGTCTCGCGTACCGGGCGCGGCGTGCCCGTTGCCGCTGGCGGCGATCCGCTCGTCGCCGGCGCCGCGGCGCCGACGACGGCCACTTCGGCCAGCGGCGCGATGGTCAGTTCGCAGTCGCCATCGAGCCAGTCGAATACCGCATCGATGTCGGCACGTGCCACGGCGCCATGCAGGCGCAACTCCCAGCCCAGATGACACTGGCTCGGATCGAGCTCGGCCAGTTGCGCCGGCGCGCTGTCGGTGACGAACGCGCGGACGACCTCCAGGCGACCCAGTTGCTGCAGTTCGCGGAACAGCCGCAAGGGATCGTTGCCGGTCTGCAGCAGGTGCGGCAACGCGGTGAACGCAATGTTCCACCCGCTCACCGGTGCCACCATCGACGCGGCAGCCACTGCCGGCGCGGCAACCTCGCCGCTGACCAGCTGCACCAGCTCGACGCGCAACGCCTCGCTCTCGGCGTCGGCCACCGGCTGCCCCTGGCTCGACCGCTCCAGCATCGCGCGCATGCAGTCGACCGAGCGCAGCAGCACCTCGATCAGTCCGGAGTCCACCGCACGGCGCTCGCTGCGCACCTCTTCCAGCAGCGATTCGGCGACATGGGTGAACGCGGCCACGTCGGCGAATCCGAATGTCGCGGCGCCCCCCTTGATGGAGTGCGCCGCGCGAAAGATGGTATGCACCAGCTCGTGGTCGGTCGCGCCCGAATCCAGCGCCAGCAGCGCGGCCTCCATCGCGTCGAGCCCTTCCCGGCTTTCCTCGAAGAAAGTCTTGTGAAACTGAGTCAGGTCGACCGCACTCATGGTGCTCCTTAACCCAGCACGCGCTTGACGGTGGCCAGCAGTTGTTCCGGATCGAACGGCTTGACCAGCCAGCCGGTAGCGCCGGCCGCCTTGCCTTCCATCTTCTTCTCGGTATGGGACTCCGTGGTCAGCATCAGGATCGGCACGCCCTTGTACGCATCCATCGCGCGCAACTCGCGCACCATCGCGATGCCGTCCATCACCGGCATGTTGACGTCGGCCAGCACCAGCTCGAAGGAGCCTCCGCGCGCCGCATCCAGCGCCAGCTGTCCGTTCTCGGCCTCGGTCACTTCATGGCCGGCGCCGCGCAGGGTGAACGCCACCATGCCGCGCATCGAAGCCGAGTCGTCTACCGCAAGAATCTTTGCCATGCCACCACCTCGTTCAGGCCAGCGCTGTCGCTGGCAGGTTCAATAACTGCGCCAGCCCGAGCAGGCCGGCTGCTTCGTTCAGAGCATCACTCGTGCCATGCCAGCCCAACGTGCCGCCGCGTGCGTCCAGCTCGCGCCGAAACAGCACCAGCAATTGCAGCGCAGCCGTGTCGACACGCTCCACCTGGCCGCCGTCCAGCACGATGCCTCCGGCCTCCAGCGCACCCAGAAGCTCCGCCTTCAGGGCAGCCTGGGCCGCCATGCGGCAATCCGCCGGAAGCAGCATGCGCGCGGCATCGCCGGCCTTCGCCGGTGCTGCCGCGGACGCTTTTACTGGCGGTTCGTTCGTACCCTGTTGCCTCGCCGCCTGTTTGCCGGCCATGTCACGACTCCGCTCGCGCTGTGTGCGCTGACGTAGGCCTTATCGGCAAACCGGGCGATCGCTTTAGCGGTGCATCGGGTCGGCTGCCGCAGGGAGGTGCCGGGCGTTTGACGCCGGTCGTACGCCACCGTGCCGGGTTTCCGCTGGGCAAACCCCTCAAGTTTGTCCGCACGCCGCCGATGTCCTTCTGGACGACCCCATGCCAGCACCGCGCCCGGCGCAGGAATCAACTTGAACATCCAACCGATCAGCCTTGCTGCGCTTACCTGGGCCGGTGCCGCCTCCGGCACCACCGCCCAGAGCTGGCGTATCGGTACCGTGCTGTCGGCGCGGCCGCTGGGAGTGAACCCGCTGGGTCTGCTGATACTGCAGATCGGCGCACTGACCGTCGAGGCGGATGTTGCCCATGCCCAGCTGCCGGCGCAGTTCCAGGTGCGCGTGCTGAGCCTGGGCGCGCAACCGCAACTGGAGATACTTTCGCACCCGGCCGACCCGACCTTCCAGCGTGTCCTGCGCGAACGCCTGCCGCAGCAGAACGGCTACGCGCCCTTGCTGGCCACGCTGGGCGCACTGGCCCAGCGACCGGCGTTGCGTCAACTGCCGCCGGAGCTGCGCACGGCGCTGGCATTGCTTGAACAATCCCTGCGTACGCCGGCGGAAATCACCCGTGGCGAAGGGCTGCGCGAGGCGATCAGCCGCAGCGGCATGTTCTTCGAATCCAAACTGCTCAGCCCGCAGGGCAACACGCAGGCCCTGGCCGGCGACGACTGGAAAGGCGCGCTATTGCGTCTGGCCGGGCTGCTCGACCGGCGCGCGGCCGCGCCCCCGCCGCCGACCCGCAGCGACACTGAGCCACCGCTGCTGCAACGCGGCCTGCAGGCGCAAGCGCGGCTGCCGTTGCCACTGCTTGCTGCCGAGGATGGCGTGGATCTTCTGCTGGACCGGCTGCATGGCGACGTGAAGGCCGCGCTGGCGCGGGTGGAAGTGGCCCAGCTGGAAGCCAGCGCCAGCCAGCTTTCGGCCTGGATCATCGAGATTCCGCTGCAGGGCGATGGTGGCCGCGATGTGTTGCAGGTCCAGCTGGAATACATCAGCGATGCGGCCGAGGGCGGCCATGGGTGGACGCTGGGTTTCGCGCTGGATCTGCCGGCGCTGGGTCCGGTGCAGGGCGAATTGCAGCTGCGCGAACCGCGGCTGTCGGTGCGCCTGTGGGCCGAGCGCGCGGATACCGTCCACCGGCTGGAACGCCAGTTCACTCCGCTGCGGCAGCGACTGGCCGCGTGCGGCGTGCTGCTCGACCAGTTGAGCTGTCAGGTCGGCCTGCCGCAATCGGCGGGCAGGCACAGCGCCGTGCTGCTGCAGGCCACCGCATGAACACGCTGCCGGCACCCCTGCGCCGGGTCAGCCTGCGGCTGGCCAGCGGCAGCGGCGAGGTCGCCGCGATGCCGCCCGAATCACTGGAAACCTTGCTGGCGCGCGCGCAGGCACTGGGCGTGCCGCTGCATCACGATCCGCAGATTGCCGCGCTGCTGGCCGCACTGCGGCTGCGCGACGATGTGCCGGTACTGCTTTACGCAGCCGCCGCCTCGGTGCTGGCCGCAGTCTATGACGCCGCAGAAGAATAGACGGCCAAACCGCCGGTACGCCGGGCGCGCGACGAACCGTCTTACGGGTTGACCGGATGCATCTGCAGCACCAGTTTCGCCTCGTCGCGGGACAGCCCGCAGCGGGCGATCAACTGTTCGACATCGGCGCCTTCGCGCGCCAGTTGCTGGGCCAGCTCGTAGGATTGCCGTGTCGGCGCCGGCTGCTGTTCGATCATGCCCACCTGCCGCTCCAGTCGCCCCAGCGCCGTCACCAGCATCGAAGTCGGGACATCGGTATACGCATGCACCGCGCCATGCGACAGCGCGCCAATGCGTTGTTGCAGCTGGCGTGATTGCCGCCACAGATGGAACAACAGGGCCGATTGCGCCAGCGCCAGCAGCAGCAACAGCGCCATTCCCGCTTCAAGCCACATGGTCACCCTCTCCAGCCAATCGGCACAATCGGCGCACGTCGAGCAATGCCACGAACCCGGCCTGCCAGGAGAGTATGCCGCTGACCGGGTCGTCGCTGCGGCTGGCCCGGCCTGGCGGCGGCGGCGCGATGTCGATGCCGTCGCTGCACAGCAATTCTCCGACCGCATCCACCCGCACGCCGACCAGCTGGCCAGCGTGCGCCAGCATCACGATGCGCACCACCGCCGGATCCGCCGCCGGCAGCGCCGGAAGCCCCAGCCGTCGGCGGCCGTCCAGCACCGGCACGATCCGTCCGCGCAGATGGCGCACGCCCAGCAGGTCGGCGGCCGCACCGGGTACGGGGGTGATGTCGCCATCGCGGATGACCTCGCTCACGTCGACCAGCGGCGCCGCATACAGCTGCGTGCCGATCCGGAAAGACAGCCAATGCTGACCGCCTTGATCAATCGCGGAAGCGAGGGCGCTCATGCGTGGATTCCACAATCGGCGGGCAAGGTCATCGGATTCATCGGGTTGAGGTGGCGCGGCGGGAGACGCCGCCAGATGGTTCGCCGACGGCGGGCATGGACGCCGAGCGCACCAGTTTGCCTGCTGCGTAGGGTGGCGCAGCATCCAGTGCGGCGCCGCTGCCGACGATGGCTGGTGGCGCCGTGCCACGCACGCGCACGGTGGGCAGCATGTCGACCGCCGGCAGCGGCGGGCTATCCAGCGCCGCGATTTCAGCCGCATGCTGGGGATCGCTCTGTTCGCGATTCGGTGTCGTGCGATTGCTCATCACCACCACCAGCACCCGTCGATTCTGATTGCGGCCTTCGACGGTGGCGTTGTCGGCCTTCGGCCGCACTTCGCCCCAGCCGATGATGCCAAGCCGATCCGCCACAACGCCGCTCAAGGCGAACAGGCGCGCCACGCTGGCTGCGCGTGCCGCCGACAATTCCCAGTTCGACGGATACAGCGGGGTGTTGATCGGCACGTCGTCGGTAAAACCTTCCACCCGCAGTGGGTTGGGGAACCGCGCCAGGATCGTCGCCAAATCACGCAGCACCGCATTGGCGGGTCCCGACAGCTGCGCCACGCCACTGGGAAACAGGATGTCGGTGCGGATCTCGATTTCCAGCCAGTCCGGCGTGAGCCGCACGATCACCAGCTTGCGGTCGATCAGCGGCTGCAGCGCCTTGCGCACCTGATCCTCGATGCGCCCCAGATTTTCCTGCTGGCTCGATGGATGACCCGCTTCGTGCCCCTTGCCGCCGTGCATGGGTACCGGATGCGGCGGAATCGGCACGGCGATCGGCACGATCGACGAACCGGGCTGACCGGCCGGAGCGGCTATCGACGGGCTGATGTTGTGCGGCCGGACCTGCGTCGGCGGCAGCGGCGCGATCACGTGGCTGGAGCCGTTGAACGCCTCGATCAGCGATTCGGACATCACCCGGAACTTGCCTTCGTTGACCACCGAGACGGCATACATCACCACGAAAAACGCGAGCAGCAGGGTCATCAGGTCGGCATAGGGGATCGCCCATGCTTCGTGATTGGTGTGTTCCTCGTGCTTGTGCTTTCTCATTCGACGTAACCCTGCAGGCGCGCCTCGATCTGCCGCGGGTTGTCGCCCTGGGCGATCGACACCAGCCCCTCGATGAGAATTTCGCGCATCTGCGTCTGCTTGCCGATCAACCCTTTCAACCGTGCCGACATGGGCAGCATGAACATATTGGCCAGTGCCACGCCGTAGATGGTCGCCACGAAGGCGGCGGCAATGCCGTGGCCAAGCTTGCTGGGATCGGCCAGGTTCTGCATCACCGCCATCAACCCCATCACGGCGCCGATGATGCCCAGCGTGGGCGAATAAATGCCCGCGTTCTCGTAGACCTTGGCACCGGCCAGGTCGATCGCCTCGCGGGTGTCCAGATCCACCTCGAGCACGCTGCGGATGGCATCCGGCTCACCGCCGTCGACCAGCAGTTGCAGCCCCTTGCTGACGAACGGATCGGTTTCCGCCTCGATCTGCGGCTCCAGCCCGAGCAGGCCCTGCCGGCGGGAGATTTCGCTCCAGCCCACGATCCGGCTGATCAGGTCGCTGGGCAGATGCTGCGGTGGCCGGTAGACCATCCGGATCATCGACAACGCATGCTTGAGCACCTTGCCCTGGTTCTGCACCAGCAAGGCGGCAAGCGTGCCGAAGAACACGATGACGAACGCCGCCGGATTCCACAGTGCGCCGACCGTGGAGCCCTTCAGCACGGTGCCGATGATGATCACCAGGAAGCCCAGGATCGTGCCGATGATGGCTACCATATCCATGCGATCAGTCAGCCCAATTGCAGTGAAGTGAACAGTTGCCCGGCGCCACCGGCCAGACCCGCCAGATCCATCACCAGCGCCAGCCGGCCGTCACCGGTGACGGTGGCGCCGGCGATGCCGGAGACATCGGCAAACAGGGGGCCGAGCGGCTTGACGATGACGTCCTCGCGGCCGAGCACGTCGTGCACCAGGCAACCCAGTCGCTGATGACCGATGTGCAGCACCACCACATGGCGGCCCGCTCCCGTCGTGGCGCCGGCCCAGCCGGCCAGATCGGCCAGCGGCAGTGCGCGGCCACGGTGCTGCGCGACCAGACGGCCATCCAGCAGGCTGTCCTGGCCGTCGACAAGTTCAAAGACCTCTTCCACATTGCACAGCGGCAGCGCCAGCAGGCGCGCTTCCACCCGCACCATCAATACGCGCAGTACGGCCAGGGTCAGCGGAACGGTCAACTCCAGCTCGCTGCCATGGCCCCAGCGGGAGTGCACCTGCAAGGTGCCGCCAAGTTCGGCCACGCGCGTTTTCACCACGTCCATGCCGACGCCGCGGCCGGAGATGTCCGAGACCGTCGCGGCGGTGCTGAAACCGGGACGGAAAATCAATTCGTAGCATTCGCTTTCGGTCAGCCGCGCGGCCTGCGCCGCATCGATCACGCCTTTCTCCACCGCCTTGCGGCGCAGGACCTCCGGATCCATGCCGCGGCCGTCGTCGCTCACCGAAATCACGATGCGTTCGCCGCGCTGGCTGGCCGACAGGCAGATGCGCCCCTTGCGCGGTTTGCCACCGAGCTCACGGTCCGCCGGCATCTCCACGCCGTGATCGAGCGCGTTGCGCAGCAAGTGAACCAGGGGGTCGGCCAGCGCCTCGACCAGACCCCGGTCGAGATCGGTGCCCTCGCCTTCCAGCACCAGTTCCACGTCCTTGCCGAGCTGACGCGCCAGGTCGCGCACGATCCGCGGAAAGCGCTGGAACAGGCGTCCCACCGGCTGCATGCGCATGCCCATCACCGCGTTCTGCAGTTCATCGGCGACACGGTCCAGTTCACCGGCGGCGGTGACCAGCGCTTCGCTGCCATCACGCGCTGCCAGGCTCAGCAGGCGATTGCGCACCAGCACCAGTTCGCCGGCGTGATTGACCAGCACATCGAGCCGGGCGGTATCCACACGCACGGTGTTTTCCACCGGGACGGCATGACGCGCCGCTGGCGCCGGCGCGGTTTCCGGCGCGGCCACGGTAATGGGTGGTGTGGCAACCGGTGGCGCGGCAACCAGCGCAACGGCAGGCTGGCCGCCCTTGCCGTGCAATGAATCCAGCAACGCCTCGAACTCGTCGTCGTCGATCGCCGCGCCCGCGCCGGTCGCGACCGGCAGCGAAACGGGCTCGACCGTGCCGGGCGCGGCGGTGCCGTACATGCTGTCCAGCAAGGCTTCGAATTCGCTGTCGTCGATCGCGGCGCCTTCGGCAGCAGGCATGGCGACCGCCGCCGGCGCCGCAACAGCCGGGGCCGGCGCGGCCCGTGGCAACAGCGATTTCAGCAACGCCGTCGGCGGCATGCCCAGCGGCGCATCGGCGCTCACCGCAGCCATCATTCCGTTGAGCAGGTCGAGCGCCTCAAGCAGCGCGTCCATGTGACCCGCGCCAAGCACCACGCTGCCGTTGCGGGCCTCGTTGAGCAGGTCCTCGGCGTGATGGCACAGCAATACCATCGGATCCAGCGCCAGGAACCCGGCGCCGCCCTTGACGGTGTGGAACGCGCGAAACACGGCGTTCAGCAGCTCGCTGTCGCCCGGTGCCGTTTCCAGCCCGACCAGCTGCTCGCCCAGGCGCTGCAGCAGTTCGCCCGCCTCGACCAGGAAATCCTGGCGAAGCTCCAGATCGAATTCCGCATTCATCGCGCCAGAGCCTGCTTATGGTCCCCAAGCGCCCCGCGCCGGGAGCTGTTTGCGCGCAGGCCAAGGAAGAACGAAGGAGTGGACGTCCGTCCACGACTGAGTGATGACGCCGGCATGCGGGCAAACAGACCCGGCCCTTCGGGTTGCCATCGAGTGGCCGCCACGCGGCAGCGCGCGGCCTGACCTGACGGCCAGTCAGGCGCTGCACCACGCACTACCACCTGACGGCCACTCGATGACAACGCGGGGTGCATGGGGACCATAAGCAGGCTCTCCTCAAAACCCGAATTCGCTGAGCAGGCGATCGGCATCTTCCTGGCTGGACACCTTGACCGCACTGGCCGGTGTCTCGCTGCCGGCCAGCGCGCCGGTCAGCCGCACCAGTTCCAGCAGCGACGATTCCACCGTGCCGATGAAGCTGGCGACCTTCTTGATGCGCTGCCCGGTGAGGTCCTGCCACGACTGCGCCAGCACCATGTCCGCGATACCCTCGCGGCAGTTGCCGGCAAACTGCACGGCTTCGCGCGCCAGCACGGCGGCGGCGTCGTTGCCGTTGGTCCATTCGAGAACTTCGCCCGCGTTGTGCGCCAGCGATTCGGCCTGGGGACGCATGCGCTCGGCGAAATCGAGGCTGCGGTGAGCGGCCTGCGCACTCATCTCCAGCGCGTCCTGCAGATGCTGGCGCGCGTCGGCGATGCCGGGCACGCCTTCCTGCGCCAGGTCGCCGCCGAGCCGGCGTACGGCGTCATGCAGGTCGCGCGCCAGCTGACCGAGTGCGCGGAACAGGTGCTGTTCGCGCTGGCGCACCATCACGTCCAGCGCCTGTTCGAAGGCGGGGCCGTCGGGGCTGTTCAGCAGTTCGCGCAGTTCGGCGGGCAGCGCGTCGTCGGCAGCGAGGGGGGAAATGAGGTTCATGCGCTGGCTCCGCTGGCGGCGATCCGCTCGAAGATCTTGGTGAGCTTTTCCTTGAGGGTGATCGCGGTGAACGGCTTGACGATGTAGCCGTTCACGCCGGCCTGCGCGGCGGCGATGATCTGGTCGCGATTGTTCTCGGCGGTGACCATCAGCACCGGCATGCCTTTCAGCGCCTCCTCTGCACGGATCGCGCGCAGCAGGTCGATGCCGGTCATGTTGGGCATGTTCCAGTCGGTCACGACCAGATCGAACGGCAGGCTGCGCAGCATCGCGATCGCGCTTTCGCCGTCGTCGGCTTCCTGGATCAGCGGGTTGCTGAAACCCAGCTCGACCAGCAGGTTGCGGACGATTCGCCGCATGGTGGAAAAATCGTCCACCACCAGGATTTTCATGTTCTTGTCCAAACGCTCTCTCCACGTGCGGTACAGGCCGCTGCGCGGCCTCGGGAATGTAGGGGTGCCGCTATGTTCAGCCGCGCCAGCCGGTGAGCCGGGCGCGCAGCCGGACGACCGCCTGGCCGTGGATCTGGCACACGCGCGACTCGCTCACGCCCAGCACGGCGCCGATCTCTTTCAGGTTCAACTCCTGCTCGTAGTACAACGACATCACCAGCTGCTCGCGTTCCGGCAGACCGCCGATCGCATCGGCCAGTGCCTCGCGCATGCCGTCGCGCTCGATGTTTTCGGAAGGGCTCAGGCCGCTTTCGTCGACCACGTCGAGCACCCCGCTCTCCTCGTTGTCGTCCGAGGCAGTCAGGCTGAGCAGACGCACGCAGGACGCATCGGCGAGTACCTGGTGGTACTCCTCCGCGCTGATCCCGAGCCGCCGTATGACTTCCGCGTCGTCCGCCTCGGCACCGGTCTCGGTCTCGATCTGGCGGATGACTTCGGCCACCTCACGGGTCTTGCGATGCACCGAACGCGGGGTCCAGTCGGTGCGGCGCAATTCGTCCAGCATCGCGCCACGGATGCGGATGCCCGCATACGTCTCGAAGCTGGCCCCCCGATCGTGGGCAAAGTGGCGCGACGCTTCCAGCAAACCGATCATTCCTGCCTGGATAAGGTCACCCACGTCGACGCTGGCCGGCAACCGCCCCATCAGGTGATAGGCGATTCGCCGGACCAGCGGCGCATGCCGACGTACCAGTTCGTCGGCGCTCTCGCGGGAGAGTTGCAGATATTCCGAAGCCACACTCATCTCGGGACCCCATCGGCCGTAGCGGTCCGGCCACCAAAGAAGGCGATCCGGTCGAGACCTGCGCGGTCGGGTTCCGACCACTTATCGACCGCACCTGCCATTTTCTTGAATGCCAGTGCCGACTGGCTCGATGGCCACAGGTCGACGACCGCGCATTGCCTGCGGATGGCCTGGCGCAGACGCTCGTCGTGCGGCACCCATCCACTGAAATCGATCACCACGTCGAGGAAGCGGTCGCTGACGCGCGCCAGCTTCTGGTGCAGCGCCCGCGCGTCGCCTTCATTGCGCACCATGTTGGCG
Source organism: Rhodanobacter sp. UBA5168 (assembly GCA_002413455.1). GTDB lineage: Bacteria > Pseudomonadota > Gammaproteobacteria > Xanthomonadales > Rhodanobacteraceae > Rhodanobacter. The sequence goes on from DHXA01000095.1 coordinate 36,540, forward strand.
ACCATGCGGATGCGGCGCACGCCGAAATCGCGGCTGAGCACCTTGGTCAGCCCGTACGCGTCGGTCAGCGAGGCGGGTTCGTCGCACACCACCAGGATCACTTCGGAGGCCGCGGCGGCAAACATCGTCACGTTGTCGGACAGGCCGGCGGCGGTGTCCACCAGCAAAAATTCCGGCGGCCGCGCCAGTTCATCGAACGCGCGGATGATCGCCGCGTGCTCGCCGTTGTTCAGTTGCGCCAGCCGGCGTGTGCCGGAGCCGGCGGGCACCACCTGCAGGCCGCGTGGCGCCGGCAGCAGCAGTTCTTCCAGCGTGCAGTTGCCATCGAGCAGGTGCCCGATATGGCGCGACGGCGTGAGACCCAGCATCACGTCGACATTGGCCAGCCCCATGTCGGCATCCAGCAGCATCACGTCGCGTCCGGCCATCGACAACGACATGCCCAGGTTCACCGCCACGGTGCTTTTGCCGACGCCGCCCTTGCCACCGGCCACCGCGATCGCACGGCAATGCCGGCGTGCAGCCGGTGCGGCGGCCAGCAGGCTGCTGGCCTGATGGTCGCTGGCCACCACCGACGATGGCGTGGCGCGGCCGACCATGTTCGACAGCATCTGCTTCAGTCCCGAAGCCTGGTCCATGGCAAGTACTCCGCTCATGCGCTGGCCACGGCAAGGCCGAAGCGTTCGGCCATCAGCCCATCGTCGGGCACATGGCTCTTCAGCGACTGCGCGGCGCGGCAAACCAGCACGCGCGCATCCGCCGTGGCGATGTCCTCGGGCACGCGCTGGCCGTCGGTGGTGTAGTCAAGTGGCAACCGGTGACGGATCAGCACCGATAGCGCGCCACCGAGGTTCGGCGCCTCGTCGAGCTTGGTCAGGATGCAGGCATGCGGTTTCAGCGGCAGATAGGCGCGCACCGCATCGTCCAGCGACTGCGATTGCGCATTGGCCGCCAGCACCAGGCAGGCGCGCAGGTCGCTGGCGTCGGCCAGAATTTCCAGTTGCTGGTTCAGTCGCGGATCGCTGCCGGCCACGCCGGCGGTGTCGATCAGCACGGTGTGACGGCTGCGCAGCATCTCCAGCACCTTGCGCAGGCTTTCCGCATCGTAGGCCGGGTAGACGCGCACGCCGAGCAGGCGCCCGTAATGTTCCAGCTGGGCAGCGGCACCGATGCGGTAATGATCGGTGCTCACCAGCGCCACCTGGTCGGCGCCGTGACGCATCACCGCGCGCGCCGCCAGCTTGGCGATGGTGGTGGTCTTGCCCACGCCGGTGGGGCCGACCAGCGCGGTGACACCGCGATCGTCGCCGGACAACCCGCGTCCGCTCACCGCCAGATGGCGGCTGAGCATGCCCAGCGGCAGGTAACGCGCCTGCTCGGCGTTGATCTGGTCGGGCAGTTCGTCCACCAGCGCGCGCGCCACATCGGCCTCGATGCCGAGGCGTGTCATCTCGCGCAGCACACGCGCGCGCAACGGCTGGCGCCGCTCCAGGTCATTCCAGGCCAGGCTCGACAGCTGCATCTCCAGCATCTCGCGCATGCTGCCCAGTTCGCTGCGCAGCTGTGCGGTGTCCTGCGCGGCCTGCTCCATCAGTGGCCGCATGCCTGGCGGTTCGACCGGCGCGGGCGCAGCCACGGCTGACCTGCGCGGCGTGCGCACGATGGGTTCGGCTGCCGCGACGTGAAGCTTCGGCGGCGCCACGTCGTCTTTGTCGACCGGCAGCGTCTCCGCGGCCGGCGCACCGTGGCGGGACGCCTCGCGCATCAGTGCTTCGTCATAGTCGATGGCGGCGATGACCTCGATGCCGTCCTCCATGCGCCGGGTGGACAGGATCACCGCTTCGGGTCCCTGCTCCTCGCGTACTTCGCGCATCGCCTGACGCATGTCGGCGGCCACGAATCGTTTGATCTTCATGTCGGGTTGCTCCACGCCAGATTGCTCCACGCCGGATTGCTCCACACCGGATTGCTCACGCGGATCGCGACGCGGGTGCGGCGGGAAAGCCGCCGAGCAGGAGTTCCGGTTGCACGTTGCTGCCTGACCATCGCCATCTCATCCATCCTGTTCATCGCCCCAGCGCCTGTACCAAACGCACGCGGCGGTTGTCGGGCACTTCGTTGTAAGCGAGTACGTGCAGGTTCTGTGCCACGTGACGAGTGAACCGCGCGAGCCATGGCCGCAACAGCGGCGCGACCAGCAAAACCGCGGGTTCCCCACTCAATTCCTGCCGGCGCGCCGCCTCGGCCACGCTCTGTTGCAGGCGGTCGGCCAGGCCCGGTTCCACTGCGGCGCCCGCCACGCCGCCGCCACTGGCGAGCGAGCCGAGCAGGATCTGTTCGAGCTCCGGCGCCAGCGTGATCACCGGCACTTCGGTGCCCAGTCCGGTGATCTCCTGCAGGATCTGCCGGCCCAGCGCCACCCGCACGGCGGCGGTCAGAACGCCGGGATCCTGACTCTGCCCGGCGTGCTCCGCCAAGGATTCGACGATGCTGCGCATGTTGCGGATCGGCACCCGCTCGGCCAGCAGGTTCTGCAGCACCTTGACCACCACGCCCAGCGACAGCCGCTTGGGCACCAGGTCCTCGACCAGTTTCGGCGCCGTGGCGGCGAGCCGGTCCAGCAGCTGCTGCACATCCTGATGGCTGAGCAGTTCGTGCGCGTGGCCCTGCAGGATGTGCGACAGATGCGTGGCGATCACCGTGGCCGGGTCGACCACGGTGTAGCCGTAACTCTGCGCCAGCTCGCGCTGGCCCACCTCGATCCACACCGCTTCCAGGCCGAACGCCGGATCCTGCGTGGCGATGCCCTGCAGGGTGCCGTGCACCTGGCCTGGGTTGATCGCCATCAGGCGTTCGTTGTGCACATCGGCCTCGCCCATCGGCACGCCCATCAGGGTGATCCGGTAGGTGTTCGGGCCGAGGTCCAGGTTGTCGCGGATGTGCACCGCCGGCACCAGAAAGCCGAGCTCCTGCGAGAGCTTGCGGCGCACCGACTTGATCCGCCCCATCAGCTCGCCGCCCTGATGCACGTCGACCAGGGGAATCAGCCGGTAGCCGACCTCCAGCCCCAGCGGATCGACGCTGGCGACATCCTCCCAGCCCAGCTCCAGCCGCTCGGTCGGCGTGGTGGCCGCAGGCGCTTCGGCAATCGACTCGGCCAGTTTGGCGCGGGTATCGCGCTCACGCTTGAGCAGCATCCATGCGGCGCCGGCGCAGGCCGCGCCGAGCAGCAGGAACGCCACGTTCGGCATGCCCGGGATCACGCCCATCACGATCAGCACCGCCGCGGCCACGCCCAGCGCGCGCGGCTGGCCGAACACCTGGCCGATCACCTGCTTGCCCATGTCCTGCGACTTGGACACGCGGGTGACGATGATCGCCGCGGCCACCGACAGCATCAGCGCCGGCACCTGCGCCACCAGGCCGTCGCCGATGGTCAGCAAGGTATAGGTCTTGGCCGCTTCGCCGGCCGACAGGCCATGCTGCATCACGCCGACGAAGAAACCGCCGACGATGTTGATGATCAGGATCAGGATGCCGGCGGTGGCGTCGCCGCGCACGAATTTGGAAGCACCGTCCATCGAGCCGTAGAAGTCCGCCTCCTCGCGAACTTCCTGGCGGCGCTCGCGCGCCTGCTCCTGGGTCAGCAGGCCGGCGTTGAGATCCGCATCGATCGCCATCTGCTTGCCGGG
>DHXA01000095.1:40437-43251 GCA_002413455.1 Rhodanobacter sp. UBA5168
GCCATCTGCTTGCCGGGCATGGCATCGAGGGTGAACCGCGCGGTCACTTCGGACACGCGGGTGGCGCCCTTGGTGATCACCACGAAGTTGATGATGGTGATGATCGCGAACACCACCAGGCCGACCGCGAAATTGCCGCCGATGACGAACTCGCCGAATGCCTCGATCACCTTGCCGGCGGCGCCGGGGCCGTCATGCCCGTGCAGCAGCACCACGCGGGTGGAGGCGATGTTCAGCGCCAGCCGCAGCAGGGTGGCCATCAGCACCACCGTGGGGAACGCGGCGAACTCCAGCGGGCGCATCACATAGACCACCGCCAGCAGGATCACCAGCGACAGCGCGATGTTGAAGCTGAACAGCATGTCGAGCAGAAACGGCGGCAGCGGCAACATCAGCATCGCCAGCATCACCAGCAGCATCACCGGCGCGCCAACGCCACGTCGCGCCAGGTGTTTGAAGTTGCCTAGTACGTCTGCACCCGTCATGGATTTGACTCGTCATTGATCGCGGTAAGGCCCCATCAGGTCGGGATCGACCTCAGGGGTTGGCGCTGCCGGTGGTGTCTCGCCCTGCGCCGCGGCTTGCTTCAGCTGGTAGACGTAGGCCAGGACCTGGGCCACCGCCACATACAGCGCGGCGGGGATTTCGCGACCCAGTTCCGTGGTTGCATACAAGGCGCGTGCCAACGGCGGCGACTCGACCATCGGGATGCGATGACTGCCCGCCACCAGCCGAATCTGCTGGGCCAGCACGTCGACGCCCTTGGCGATCACCCGCGGCGCACCCATGCGGCCATCGTCATAGCGCAGCGCCACGGCGAAGTGCGTGGGATTGACCACCACCACGTCGGCCTTGGGCAGTTCCTCCATCATGCGGCGGCGCGACTGCGCCTGCTGCACCTGGCGGATGCGCCCCTTCATTTCCGGATTGCCCTCGCTCTCCTTCATCTCGTCCTTGATTTCCTGCTTGGTCATGCGCAGGTTCTTGGCGTGATCGAATTTCTGGTAAAGGGCATCGATGCCGCCGATCAGCGCCAGCATCGAACCGAACCACAGCGCCGCGCGGCCCAGCAGACCGATGGATTGCGCGATGCCGGCGCCGACCGAGCCGCGGCCGGTGGCCTGCAGTTCGTTCTGCCAGTGCCGCAGCAGCAGGCCCAGCACCGCGCCGATGAACAGCAGCTTCAGCAACGCCTTGCCCAGCTCGACCAGCCCGCGCATCGCGAAAATGCGGCCCAGGCCCTTGATCGGATCGAGCCGCTCGAACTTGGGCTGCAACGCCTGCGCGCTGAAATTCAGCCCGCCCAGCAGCAGCGGCGCCGCCAGCGTGGCCAGCATGGTGGCCACCGCCACCGGTGCGAACAGGTTCAGCGCCTCATGCATGGCCGCATGCAGCGTGCGTCCCGGCAAGGCGTCGGAGAACAGCGCCTCGCGCGAATAACCGAGGCCCAGCGAAAAAATCCGCCGGGCATGCAGAAAGGCGCGCTCGCCGCTGTTCATCAGGGCGGCCACGCCCGCCAGCACCACGATCGCACCGGACAGGTCGCGCGATCGCGGAACCTCGCCCTTCTCGCGCGATTCGCGCAGCTTTTTTTCGGTAGGTTCTTCGGTTTTTTCCTGGTCGCTGTCGTCCGACATCGGCGTCAGCTCCCCACGAGGTTGCGCATCAGCGACCAGGCGTCACTCTGCAACGCCTCGAACGCACCCGGCAGGCTGCGCAGCGCCAGCCACAGCGCGATGAAGCCCAACGAGACGGTGATCGGAAAACCGACGGCAAAAAGATTCATCGACGGTGCCGCACGGCTGATCGCGGCAAAGCCGATGTTCACCACCAGCAACGACGTCATCGCCGGCAGCGCGACGCGTACCGCGCCGGAGAACAGCTCCCCGCCAAAACCGACCACGGCATGCAGTGCGTTTGCATCGATTGCCGGCATGCCCGGAGGAAGACTTTGGAAACTGTCCGCGAGCAGTGCGATCAAACGCAGATGGCCGTCCATCGCGATGAACAGCAAGGTCACCAGCAGCAGGTAGAACTGGCTCAACACGGTGGAGCTGCCGCCGGCCTGCGGGTTGACCACTTCGGCAAAACCCAGGCTCATGCTCTGCGCCACCAGCTCGCCGCCAAAGGACACCGCCTCGAACACCAGCTTCAACACGAACCCCACCGCGGCGCCGACCAGCACCTGCCCCGCCATGGTCGCCACGCCGTCGCCGCTCAACGGGTCGATCGTCGCTGGCGCCAGGGGGGCGAGTACCAGAGTCAGCACTACCACCACGCCGATCCGGATTCGCGCCGAGATCACCGTGGCACTGAACACCGGTGCCACCAGGCACAGGCCGGTCACCCGACCCATCGCCCAGAACAAGCTGCCCAGCCACATCGGCAATTGCGCCAGATCCAGCGCAGTCACCTGACTGCGCCCGGCAGGCTCTCGATCAACTGGGTGGTGTACTGCACCAGCAGGCGCAACATCCATGGCCCGGTGATCAACGCCACCAGCGCCATCGCGATCAGTTTCGGGATGAAGCTCAAGGTCATCTCGTTGATCTGCGTGGCCGCCTGGATCACGCCCACCAGCAGGCCGACGGCCAGCGCGGTCAGCAGCAGCGGCGCAGCCACCAGCATCGCCACGTACAGCGCGTGCTGACCGATCTCCATGATGGATTCGGGGGTCATGGGGCGGCTCCGCTTTGCTTTTCTGCATCAAAGGCGAAAAGCTTTCGATCGCCTGCGGCGACCGAGTCACTTTTCTCTTGCGTGGCCAAGAGAAAAGTAACCAAAAGAGAAGGCCACCCCGCTTGGCGCTTGCCG
>DHXA01000217.1 GCA_002413455.1 Rhodanobacter sp. UBA5168
TGCGCGACCCAGAAACTGGCCAGGCCGACGATGCCCAGTGCGGTGACGATGAGCAGTGCGATGCATACACCCGCCAGGATGCCGGCCATCGCGCGGTCATTGGCGAAGAACTCCTGGCGCACCTCGTCGTACGTGCGCTTTTGCAACACGACGCGGTGCGGGTCGATCTCTTTGAGCTTGGCCAGCGCGGCTTTTAGCACTCGCGCCCGATCGTTCGACGCACAACGGATCACATAGCTGGCGCCTGCCGTCAGGTTGACCGAGACCGGTAGCAACATGCTGTTGTCGGCACCACGATTCAGCTGATCGGAGCGAGTCAGACGTGCCACCACACCGATCACCCGGATGGAGATGTCTTTGCCGAAATAGATCGTCTTGCCCAGCGCGCTCTGCCCCGGCCACAGCCGTTCTTCCATCGACTTGGTGATGATGGCGGTCTGTGGCATGCCCTTCGGGTCTCCGCTGTGCAGCGCCGCAATAGCCGTGTCAAGACTCACGTATTCGCCAGGCTGGAAGTCGCGGCCTTCGACCAGCCGCACACCCAGGGTGGGCAGCAAATTCTCGCCCAGGTATTCGCCGACGTTGAGGGTACGTTGCTGTTGCTGTGGATTGAGCATGAGGTCGCCGTTCGGTCCGCCCATTTCGAACGGTACTGACCTGAGCAGCGCCACCTGCCGCACGCCGGTAATCTGCCGCAGCGCGGCCAGATCGGTCTCGGCGCGCGCCTCGGCATCGGGACGGTTGCCAACGTAGGCCATGCGGATTTGCACCAGCTCGTGCTCGGCGATGCCGCTGGGCGTGTCGATGCGCTGCAGGCGCTGACCGATCAGAAACACCGCGTTGCAGACGATCGCGCAGGTCAGCGCAATCTCCAGTATCAGCAGCCAGGCGGTGATCTTGTGCCTGCGCAGGGTGGAAAGGATGGGCAGAATCTCCATGTCAGTTGCTCTTCAGTTGCAGGGCAGGAGCGATCTGGCATGCGCGCCATGCCGGCAGCAGACCGGCGAGCAAGCTGGCACCCATCGCCAGCAGGAAAGTCGCAAGCAGCATCGCCGGATCCAGCCGTGCCAGTGCCGCATAACTGGTTGGCTGCCGGCGTACCAGCCAAAGGCCGAGCGAGGCCAGCAGCAGACCGCCGACGCCGCCGCTGAGGCCGATCACGCCGGACTCCACCAGCAGTTGCCCGAACAGCGCGCGACGCGACGCGCCCAGCGCCCGCCGCACGCTCAGCTCGGCATTGCGACGCAGGAATTTCGCCAGCATCAGCCCCACCGTGTTGACCAGGCACACCAGCAGGAAGCCGAACGCCAGCCATGTCTGCAGGCGCACGTCGTCGGGCACCACCATGTTGTAATCGAGCCACTGCATGACGTTGCGCAACTGCACATCCGGCGCGCGCTGGAAGCGACCCAGCGCGCGCTGTTCCTGCGAGTAGTGCACGAGGAAAGTCTTGTACGCGACAACCTTGGCCGGACTATCCAGCTGCACCCAGAGCTGCAGCCATGCGCACGGAGCATCGTGATCGATATACGTGCCGCTGCCGCCGTTGCCCCAGCAGTCGACGCCGCCGGCATGCTGCATGCCCACGTCCTGCGAGGTGGACAGCGGGACGTAAATGCCCTCGCTCCCGCCGTAGCTGGTCGTGTCGAGATCGTAGAAATGCGGTGTCGGGCGCCAGTCGCCGAGCACGCCGATGATGCGAAAGTCGGCATCCTGCAGGCGCAGCGTCTGGCCGGTGCTGTCCCTGCCGCCAAATAACTTGTCGTTGAGCTTGGCGCTGAGCACTACCACGCGCGCGCTGGCATTGTCGTCGGCGGCGCCCCAGCCATGGCCGTACAGAAAGGGTGTACCGAACATCGGGAAGAATTGCCAACTGGCATAGCGCGCATCCACGTAGAACGGATCGAGCGTGGACTGGGCCGGCTGGATCGCCACCGTGCCACCGGTCATCAGCGCCTGACGATCGGCCCGCTTCGCCTGCAACAGATTCATGCCGTCGATCCAGCTCATCTGATCCATCGGCTGCGACTGGCCAGGAAGATAACCGTGGCTGTCGCGCGGATCGATCTGCGGGTAGTAGAGCTGCGAACTGCGCCCCGGCAGCGGATCGCCTGACAGCACGTGCAATACGGTCAGCGTGGTCATGCTCGCGCCGATGCCAAGCGCGATCGCCACCACCATCAACGCGGTGAGTGCCTTGTTGCGCTTGAGGCTGCGCAAGGCCAAGTCGAGGTAGTAGCCGAACATTCCATTCCCCATCGGATATCTCCTCCCCTGCCATGCAGAGGGAGGAGTGAAGAAACCTCAAGCTGCGCGCGTCGCCACCACCGGCGGCACGTTGGAGGCGCGTCGTGCCGGCACGAACACCGCGCCCTGCCCCAGCACGAGCACCATGACGATGCCGGTCAGCACGTAGATCACCGGCAGACGGTCCATCTCGAAGTGCTTCATCAGCAGCATGTTGAGGCCGATCGCCAGCATCAATCCGATCACCGCACCGGCGCTGGCGATCACCAGGTTCTCGATCTGGAAGTAATGCAGGATGTCGATCTTGCGTGCACCCAGCGCACGCCGCACGCCGATCTGCCGGTGCCGCTGGCCGACCCAGAAGCTGGTGAGGCCGACGATGCCCGCGGCGGTGACCGCCAGCAGGATCAGGCACACCACGCCCATCAGGATCGCCATGCCGACATCGGCGCGATAAGCCTCGGCGCGGATGTCGGCGAACGACTTGACGCTGTCATCGTCGAGCACGCGCAGCGGATTGGTCTTGTACAGCGCCGGCGTCACCGCGTGCATCGCCGCCTCAAGCCGGCCCGGCTTGGCGCGGAACGCGTAGCGCGAGAAATTCGCATCCAGCCGGA
>DHXA01000167.1 GCA_002413455.1 Rhodanobacter sp. UBA5168
CGATGTGGATGCGTTCTATTTCATGGCCGACTATCACGCGCTGATCAAGAGCGACGATGCGGCGCGGATCGAACGTTCGCGCCTGGAGATCGCCGCCACCTGGCTGGCGGCCGGCCTGGACCCCGCACGCGTCACCTTCTACCGCCAGTCGGACATCCCTGAAATTCCGGAGCTGACCTGGTTCCTCACCTGCGTCGCCTCCAAGGGCATGCTCAATCGCGCGCATGCATACAAGGCGGCGGTGGACCGGAATACGGAAGCCGGTGAGGACGCCGATGCCGGCATCACCGCGGGGCTGTACATGTATCCGGTGCTGATGGCGGCCGACATCCTCGCCTTCGATGCGCATCAGGTGCCCGTAGGGCGCGATCAGATCCAGCACATCGAGATGGCGCGCGACCTTGGCCAGCGCTTCAACCACATCCATGGGCGCGAGTTCTTCGTGCTGCCCGAGGCGCTGATCGAAGAGCAGGTGGCCACGCTGCCCGGCCTGGATGGCCGCAAGATGTCGAAGAGCTACGACAACACCATCCCGCTGTTTGCCGGCGGCAAGAAGCAGTTGCGCGAGACGATCATGCGCATCGTCACCGACTCGCGCATGCCGGGCGAGCCGAAGGATCCAGACAACTGCGCGCTGTTCACCATCTTCCGGGCGTTCGCCAGCGAGGCCGAAACGGCGGCGTTCCGCCAGGCGTTGCTCGATGGCATCGGCTGGGGCGAAGCGAAGCAGCTGCTGTACGAGCGGATCGAGTCCGACGTGGCGCCGATGCGCGAACGCTACGAGGGTTTCATGGCCGATCCGGCGGCGATCGAGACGATCCTGCAGCAGGGCGCGCAAAAGGCGCGCGCGATCGCCACGCCGAAGGTCGTCGCGCTGCGTGAGGCACTGGGCCTGCGTTCGGCCGGCGCTGTCACGTCGACGGCCAGCCAGTCAAGCGCGACGCCGAAGCAGGGCAAAATGCCGCGCTTCGCCAGTTTCCGCGATGTCGATGGTAACTTCCGTTTTCGCCTGTTCTCCGCGGCCGGCGAGGAGCTGCTGCTGTCGATGCCGTTCGCCGATCCCAAGGCGGCCGGTGCGTTGCAGAAGCGCCTCAGGACGCTGGGTGCGACCGCTGCCGTCCTGCAGATTCAGCCGCTGGGCATGACGCTCGAACTCGACGGTGCCGCGGTCGCCAGCACGCCGGATTACGGCGACGAACCGGCGCGCGACAACGCCCTCGCGCAACTGCGCGAGGCTCTGGACCAACTCGCCGCGCAGGATTGACGCGCGGCGTCTGCGCCGACGGAGTGATCGACCGATGCGTTACCTTGCCATCCTGCTGCTCGCGCCGTGGCTGCTGATTCTGTGCTGGGCCTATTGGGCTTATCCGAAGAGCCTGCCGCGCACGTCGACCCGGCGCATTTTCGATGTCGTCGTGCTGCTGCTGGCGGTGATCGCCACGGTGCGCGCCGCGGCAATCGGGTTCGACCGGGTCGAGTTGCCCACCGTCGATGGTTTCGGTCGGGCGAGTGGAGCGATCTGGCAGCAGGTATCGCCCGCGTTGTACGGCTACGGGGCTTTCGCGGCCGTGCTGCTGCTGGCGGTGCTGCTGCGCCATCTAATCTGGCGGCGACGCTGAGCACGCGTCGCAGCTGAGTCGCACCGACGACTCGCGAGCCCCGGAACAGCAGCGCTCAAGCTGTGTCTGCCACAAGTCATGCGTGACTTATGGCTGTCGATGACAGCTAAACGCAAAGGGCATCCTGTGCATCTATCCGGTGCGGCGAATCCGTCGCAGCGTGGCGCAATCGGGCGCAACCTCATCTGGAAATCCACACGACATGCGCATGGCATGCCTGCTGTTTGCGACTCTTGCTGCGCTGTCGGCGCCCGCCCTGGCGGTCGACATCGATGGTCATATCCGTCCCGGTGAGTGGAAGGGCGCGCGCCACATCGTCGACTTTCGCCAGACCCAGCCGCTCAGCGGCAGGCCTGGCTCGCTGCATACCGAGGCGTGGATTCTGGCCACTCCGAAGGGTCTGGCGGTGGCGTTCCGTTGCGACCAGCCGGCAGATGTTCCGCGCACGCGGCAACGTGTCCAGCGCGATTTCGAGGATCAGGTCGATCGCGTCAACCTGATGGTCGACTTCGACGGCAACGGGCGCACCGGCTACGACTTCGTGGTCAGTTCGACTGGCGGCGTCAACGATGCGGTCGTCACCAACGAAACCCAGTTCAACAAGGACTGGGACGGCAACTGGAAGCACGCGGTCAGCGAGAACGCCGCGGGCTGGACGGTGGAGATGCTGATTCCGTGGTACATCGCGCCGATGCACACGGCCCATGACGGCCAGCGCACGCTCGGCGTCTATCTCGACCGGGTGACCGGCTCCACCGGCGAGCGCGATTCATGGCCGGCGGCCAGCTTCATGCGTTCGCGTTTCCTTTCCGACTTCAGCCCGGTGACGGTGCCGCAGTACAGCCAGTCGCTGCTGGCCGTCACGCCCTACATGTCCGGCCTCTACGACAACGTGCGCGGACGCAGCCATTTCCAGGAAGGCGCCGACCTGCTGTGGAAGCCGAACGGCCAGTTCCAGCTGACCGCGGCGCTGAACCCGGATTTCGGCCAGGTCGAGAGCGACGACCTGGTGGTCAACTTCGGCGCCACCGAAACCTATGTGAGCGACAAGCGGCCGTTCTTCACCGAGAACCAGGGCATCTTCGATTTCAGCCTGCTCGACGACAACAGCCAGCTCATCTACACCCGCCGCGTCGGCGGGCCTTCCGACGATGGTCATGGCGCCGCCGACATCAACGCCGCAGTGAAACTAAACGGCAGTGTCGGCACCACCAGTTATGGCGTGTTGGCCGCCGATGAGGACGGCGAGGCGGGTCGATTTTTCGGTGCGGCGCGGCTGACCCACGATTTCGGCGATCAGAGCCTGGGCATGATGCTGACCCGCGTCGACCGGCCGTGGCTGGATCGCGAGGCGACCGTGCTCGGTGTCGACCATCACTGGCGACCGACCCCGAAATTGACGATAGCCACCAACGTGGTCGCCAGCGACATCCTGCAATCGGGCACGCACACCCGCGACAGCGGCGGCACCGTCCTGGCCGATTACGAGATGGGCAATGGCTGGCGGCAGCAATGGGCAGGCATGCATTTCGGCGATCAGTTGCAGGTCAACGACTTCGGCTATCTCGAGCGCAACGACCTCAACTACGGCCACTGGGAGGTGCGCAAGCGCTACACGTCGCTGCCGGCCGACTCGGCATACAGCTCGCACGATTGGCATTTCCGCATCGATGCGCTGGACAACGACCACGGCCTGCGCCTGCGCCGGCAACTGCGCATCGACCGCAGCAGCACCCTGCGCAACGGTTCCAGCGACGAAGTCCAGCTCAACATCAATAGTGCCGGCTGGGACGATCTGCTTACCCGTGGCCACGGCGCGGTGTTCCTGCCACCGTCGGTGGATCTGGCTTACGAGCGCATCAGTCCGCGCCATGGCGACTGGGCGTTCAAGCTGGATGCGGAAATTCTCAGCGGCGGACTCGGTGGCAACCGGCAGCTCGGCTACAACGTCAAGTTCATTCCGACCTACTTCTTCAGCGACGCGTTCAGCGTCTACGCCGGTCCGTACTACGAGCACGTGCCCGACTGGCTGGTTTGGCAGCACGACACCCTGATCGGTCGCTACAACGAACATTCCCTGCAGCTCGACGCGGGTTTCGACTGGAGCATCGACGGCCGCCAGGAACTGCGCCTGAAGCTGCAGGCGATCGGGCTGGATGCGCACGCACGTGGTGGCTATCGCGTTGGTACCAACGGCCGGGCTGTCGCCAGCAACGAGCCGGTCGAAGACTTCAGCGTGCGCAACCTGGGTCTGCAGATCCGCTATCGCTACGAGCTGGCGCCGCTGTCCTACCTTTACGTGGTGTATGGACGCGGCGGCTACGCGCAGGATGACTTTCCCGGCACCACCACCGACGCGCTGCGCAACAGCTTTGCGCTGCGCGACGACGAGCAATTGTTGGTGAAGCTGAGTTACCGCTTCGACATGTAGGTCTCAGTCCCAGCGGTTGAGGTGTGGCCCGAACGTCTCCCGCTGCGGCCGCACCACGCAGAAGCGATGGCCGCTGGGCGCCTCCATCACCCACCAGCGTTCGCGTACCAGCGCGACGCGGCGGGCACCCAGACCTTCCAGACGTGCCGCCTCCGCCTCCAGGTCGTCGGTCTCGATGTCCAGGTGCACGCGGCTGGCGTGGTCTACCTTCTGCAGCAGGATGAGCGGTTCGTCCGCAGCGGTTTGCAGCTCGGCGTACTTGCCGTCGCCGTCCTGGTCGGCGTCGGCAACCGGTTTGCCCAGCGCCTGGCTCCAGAATCCGATGGCCTCGGTCAGATCCTCGACGTGGCAGTCGATCACGATGGTGCTGAGTCGGCTGTGATGCATGAGACACCTCCGCTGGGCAGGGATGTGGATGTTCTAGCGCATACCCATGTACCGGAGCAATGCGAGAATGCACGGCATGACCGTGCTGAAGTATCTCCAGGCCTACCCCGGCCACCTGCAGGACAAGGTGCGCGAGCTGATCGCACAGCAGCGGCTCGGCGAGCACCTGGCCAAGCGCTACCCGGCTCGCCACGACGTGCAGAGCGACAAGGCGCTGTACACCTACACCATGGATTTGAAGCAGCAGCACCTGAAGAACGCACCGGCCATCGACAAGGTGTTGTACGACAGCAAGCTCGACGTGGTGCGCAACGCGCTCGGCCTGCACACGGCGATCTCGCGCGTGCAGGGCAGCAAGCTCAAGGCGAAGAAGGAAATTCGCGTGGCTGCCCTGTTCAAGGCCGCGGCGCCGGAGTTCCTGCAGATGATCGTGGTACACGAACTGGCACATCTGAAGGAATACGAACACAACAAGGCGTTCTACCAGCTGTGCACGTACATGCTGCCGGACTATCACCAGCTGGAGTTCGACTTGCGCGTGTATCTGACCTGGCGCGAGTTGCCGTCAATGACCAACTCAGACAAGCAGGAGTGACGATGGATAGTGCGGCGCTACAGAAATACTTGCTGCGGCTGTTCGAGCGGCACGATATCGAGCTCGAGCCCGACGAAGACGGCTGGCTGGTCACCGATGACGACTTTCCGGCGATCCGCGCCAGCTGGCACGAAGGTGTGTCGGGTGAACCGGGTCGGCTGGACGTCGACGTCGTGCTGAGCGAGGAGCGGCGGATCGAGGAAAGTTTCGCGGGTTTCGGCGGCGCGGACGCCGGTTGTCGCGATGCGCTGCAGACCTTCGAGCGCAACGCGTTCCACCCGCTGCTGGCCGCCTGCTGGTATGTGACTGACGACCGCCGGATGCGCATCACGGCGTGGGATATCGGCGTGCGCACCTGGGACGTCTTCATCGGCCCGTTCAACGTGCGCGGCAATGGGGAGCTGACCGTTCCCGCGGAAGTGATGGATTCGATCGAGATCGCGTTGAAGCGCGAAGTGCTCACGCCCGAACTTCACTGGCTGCGATTGACCCATCGCCATACCGGCGACGACAGGCGCTGCGAAGCCTTGCTCGACAACGAGCCGTGGACGGCGGGAACGCTGGCGCTCGACGCGATCGCGTGGCCGGATGGCGCCGACTACAGCGCGAGCTGTTTCGTCTTGCTGGACGTGCGCGACTACTGATCGCCGCCGGAAACCGACGGGGCACCCGAAGGCGCCCCGTCTTTCATCGCGTCGAATGCCGGATCAGTTCGGCAGCGCCAGATCGTCCAGCATCGCCTTGAGGAAGCGCGCGGCCTCGCCGCCGGTGGCGGCGCGATGATCGAAGGTCAGCGACAGCGGCATGCGCCGGTGCACTTCGATGCCGCCGATCACCGCAACCACGTCGTGGCTGAGCTTGCCGGCGCCGACGATGGCGACGGTCGGCGGCACCACGACGGGCGTGGCGTAGCGGCCGGCGAACATGCCGAAGTTGGACAGGCTGATGGTGTAGCCGGCAAGTTCCGAGGCGGGAATGCTGCGATCCTCCACCTGCGTGCGCAGGCGCTTGATCGCGCCGCGGACGCCGGCGCCGTCGAGCATGTCGGCGTTGCGCAGCGCCGGCACGAACAGGCCGTCGTCGGTGTCCACCGCGATGCCGATGTCGACATGTGGATGCAGCGTGCGGGTGAGGTTCTTGCCGTCGAACCAGGCGTTCAAGGCCGGCATCGTCTTGCAGGCGAACACGATCGCGCGGATCAGCCGCGCGGTGATGTCCTGCTTGCCGATCCACGCGTGCAGGTCGGCGTCGTCCACCAGCGTGGTCGGCACCACCTGCGCATGCGCGTCGGCCATCACGCGGGCCATGTTGCGGCGCACGCCCTTGAGCTGCTCGGGCTGGCCGCTGGCGGTCTGCGACGGCGGCGCGGTGCGCACCGGCTTGCCGGCCAGCGATACCGGCGTACGTGCGGCTTCGGGCTGCGGCAGTTCGGGCGCCAGATGGCGACCGGCGGAGGCGGGCACCGCACGTGCCGGCGCGGCGCCGAGTGCGGCCGAGCCGTTCGCGGCGGCATCCTTGACGTCCTTCAGGGTGACCACGCCATCGGCACCGCTGGGCTTGACCCGGCCGAGGTCGACCTTGAGCTTCTTCGCCAGCGCGCGCACGGCGGGAACCGCCTTGACGCCGCCGATGCTGGCGGCCTGCTCGACGTGCACGTGGCTGCCGCTGACCATCGCACCGACCACGGTGCCTTCGTCCTCGCGATCCTTGCCGCCGGTTTCCACTTCGCCACCCTCGTCGGAGACGACGACCTTGCTGCTGTCGTCCGCGGCCGGGCTGCCGACACTTTTCTTCGGGCCATGCTGGTGGCCCGTATCCTGCGATTCGGCGCGCTGCTTGGCGTTCGCATCCGG
>DHXA01000002.1:0-10424 GCA_002413455.1 Rhodanobacter sp. UBA5168
CGAAGTGGTTACCGACAGGCCGCCGGCGCCGATGGTCAACGCATCCGCGCTGAAGCTGCCGCTGTTGGTGCTCAGACGGGTCAGCGCATTCGTCCCGCCGACCACGCCGCCGAAGCTCGCCAGGCCACTCGTGTTTACCGTCAGGTTATGCGCGCCATTGACCGTGCCGCCGAAGTCGATCGCGCCACCGCCCGTGCTCTTCAGCGTCGCGTCACTGGCCAGCGTCACCGCGTCGTTGTAGGTCTGTGCTGCCGTGGTGTTCACGTTGCCGGCCAGCGTCGTGCTGCCGCCGGCGTCGGTGGTCAGACTGGTCAGCGCGGTGCCCGCGCCCACGACACCGCCAAAGGTGGTCAGGCCACCGGTGTTCACCACCAGGCTTTGTGCTCCATTGACCGTATCGCCCAGGCTGATGCTGCCACCGCCAGTACTCGTCAGCGTGGTGGCTCCGTCCAGGGTCACCGCGTCGTTGTAGGTCTGCGCACCGCTGGTGGTCACGTTGCCACCGAGCGTGGTAACGCCACCGGCATCCGTAGTCAGGCTGGTCAATGTCGCCCCGCCTCCAACCTCACCCACGAATGTGGTGGTGCCGCTGGCATTCACCGACAGCGCATGGCTGCCGTCGAGCGTCGAGGCGAACGTGATGTCGCTGCCGCTCAACACCCGGTCGGCCCCCAGCACTACCGCCGTGTCGTAGGTCTGCGCTCCGCTGGTCGTCACATCGCCGACGAGCGTGAGCGGAGCGGCGTTGGTCAGACTGAAGCTTGCAGCGGTGAAGCTCCCGAGATTGCTGATCTGGTTGGCCTGCCCCAGCGTGGTGGCGCCGACCGAACTGCCGGTCAAGGTGCCCACCGTGATGGTGGCGCCCGCCGCCTGCGAGATGGCACCTCCGGTATTCAGCGAGAGGTTGGCGGCATGAGCGGGCGCGATGGCCGCGAAGATTCCCAAATCGCCGCTATTGGCATCACCGATCACGATCGTGTTGGCCGTGATCTGGTCGAACTCGGTACCGGTCAAGCCGAGCTGAACCGGGGCATCGGTGCCTAGCGAAATCTGCCTTCCCGCGGTGGCCTGCCGGATGGCTGCAGTACCGGCGGTACCGGCATCGATGGTTCCAAAGATGTCCGCGTTGTCGGCAACCAGGCTGACGTTGGCGCCAGCGGCGACCCCATTGGTGGTGTCCACCGTGGTGCCCGCGCCGATGTTGATTCGTGCACCGCCCCCGGCGGCTTTGAGCGTTACCGCGCCGCCGGCGGTGACGATGCCGGACGCCACCACGCCAAGGTCAGCCGTGGTGCTGGTGATGCCGACATTGCCGCTACCGGCGGTACCACTGACATTCGCGCCATTGGCTTCGGTGATATTGACCGCGCCGGTACCGTTCGCACCGAAGGCGATGCTGGCGACGTTGGTGAGGATCGCGCCTGCAGCGCCGATCGCCCCGTTGGTGCCACCCGCCGTGAGGGTCAGTGCGTTGCCGCTGATCGTGCCCGCAGCGCGCACGAGGTTGCCGGCTGAAGCCGTCAACGCCACATTGCCGGTGGTACTGATGTTGCCGTTGACCGTCAGGTCGCCCGTCGTGCTGGTGACGCCGACATTGCCGCTGCCCGCGGTACCGCTGACGTTGGTGCCATTGGCCTCGGTGAGGTTGACCGCGCCGGTACCCTTCGCACTGAAGGCAACGCTGTTTGCATCGGTAAGGAGCGCGCCCGCTGCACCGATCGCGCCATTGGCGCCTGCTGCCGTCAGGGTCAGGGCATTGCCGCTGATCGTGCCCGCAGTGCGCACGAGGTTGCCGGCTGAAGCCGTCAACGCCACATTGCCGGTCGTGCTGATGTTGCCGTTGACCGTCAGGTCGCCCGTTGTGCTGGTGACGCCGACATTGCCGCTGCCCGCGGTGCCGCTGGCCGTCAAAGCGTCGGCATCGGTGACGGAGACGCCGCCAGCGCCACTGTTGGCGAACGCCAGCGTGCCCAGTTGCGTATCGATCTCGTTGCCAACGCCAGCAGCGCCAATACCGGTGGCGGCGCCGAGCGTGGCCTGACCACCAACATTGATGATGCTGGCCGCCGTACCGCCATCGGCATCCGTGATCGCGCCAGCCGTCGCCGTCAGCGTGACCAGTCCACCCTGGCTCAGCACGGAGCCATCGTCGATGCCGATGTTTCCCGTGGCCGAGGTCAGCGACACCGTGCCGGCGGTATTTGCCGCATTGGTCTGCCGCAGGGCCTGCGCCGTGGCGCCGTCGGCCTCGGTGATCGCGATGTTGCCGGTGGCGCCGGTGTTGACGACATTGAGCATCGTCGCTGCCGTATTCAGGCCGATACCCGTGGCGGCGGTCGCGCTCAACGTGCCGGCGGACAGCAGCGTCCCTGCCGTTTGCGTGATGCCTCCCGCCGTGGCAATCAGCGTGGCCGAGCCGGCGCCGAGCGAGATGTCGTTTGCGAGACTGATGTTGTTGCCGGCAACCAGCGACAGGTTCAGCAGGTCGCCACCAGGCGTCGAATCGAAGATCCTGTTGTTGATCACGATATCGTGCGCGGCGTCGAGCGTGAGTGCGTTGGTACCCTTGCCGTTGTAGTTGAGATCGGCATTGAGGGTAATGTCCCCCGCTTGCGCGTTGGTGCCACCCGTGCCGGTGGTGACCGTGACGTTGGCGCCGCCGGTCAACGCGGCGGTAATCAGGTTGACGCCGAGCGACGCACTGTCGTTCGTCGAGAGAAAGGGATTGGCGGCGTTGATGTTGGTGCTACCGCCGCCGCCAACGATGTTGATGTTGTTGGGATCGATCAGCCAGTCGCCGCCAAGCCCGCTGGCGTTGCGCGCGATGACCTGCGGGGTGCCGGTGACTGTGAGGCCACCGTGGCTCGAGGTCTCGACAAAGCCGCCATTGCCACCGCCAGCGCCACCGCGTGCGGACAAGCCGCCGGCGATGACGGAGTTGTTTTGGGAGAACACCGCAATGCTGCCACCGTTGCCGCTGCCGGTGGCATCGGCATTGAGCATGGCGCCGTCGGCGACATAGGTTCGGCCGGCAATGACGAGCCCCTCACCGCCACGAACGCCGCCACCGACGCGAATCGCGCCGCCGCCCTGGGTGCCCGAGGCATCCAGCGTGCCGCCAGTTACCATCACGTCCTTGTCCGACAGCAACTCGATGCGGCCGCCGTGTTTGCCGCTGCTGTCGATGGTTCCGGAATTTTCGGTGTTGCCGCCGCTGGCGACCAGACGCACCACGCCGCCGTCGGTGCTGATGCCGCTGGCGTCGATGACGCCGCTGTTGTTGACGAGATGGGTGAACAGGTCCTTGGTGGCCGACGCCTGCAGCACCACCGTGCCGTCTTCGGCACTCAGCTTGCCCTTGTTGGTGACGGCGGCTTCCTTGGCATCCAGGCGCTGCTTGAGTTCGCCCGTGATCTGGATGTTGATCAGGCCGTTGCCGTCGAAGTCGAGCGTCGCGTGATCGGCGCCATCGAGATTGATCTTGCCGTAGTTGGCAAAGATCAGCCCGTCATTCAGCACGCTGCCGCCGACCAGACTGACCGAACCACCGCTCGCTGCCTGGATCAGTCCGTAGTTGACGATGCCGGCCGCGGGGCCGACCGCATTGAGGTTGTAGTGCCCGGCGAGAAAATCGTTCGGCGTCAGATCCAGCGTGCTGGCAAGCAGGCCACCGACATTCATCTGCGCGGTGGCGCCGAAAATGATGCCGTGCGTGTTGATCAGGAAGATCTGGCCGTTCGAGTTGATGCGACCGAAGATCTGGCTGGGGTTCTGATCCAGGATCCGGTTCAGCGCCACCGCCGAACGCGACGGCTGGTTGAACAGCACCGACTCGTTGGCGCCGACGTTGAACGTCTGCCAGTTCAAGGCGAGCCTGCTCGAAGCCTGGTTGATGACCGTGTTGTTTCCGCTTTGCGTGATCGTGCCCGAACCACCAACAACGACACCTCCGGTGGGGCCGCCGGCCAGCGCATCGTTGCTGAATACGATCGAGCCGACGACCAGGCCTACGCACAAGCTGATCGGCCAGGTCTTGCGCAACGGCAACGGGGTGACCAATGCAGGCGTCGCATGCATGCGCGCCGAGGTGCGCGGGTTGCGTCGATTGATGCGGGTGCTCTTGCTCATGGTCATCATCCATCAATACGTGAAGCTGAACCCACAGTAGATGTGGAAGCCTTTGCCATCAGACGCATCTTGCGAGCTCAGCGGCACTGCACCGTCGAGGTGGAACGCGAATTGGTTGAATCGCGGCAGACGGAAGATCAGGCCTGCACCCGCGCCGCTGAGCGTGGCCGTATCCGGCGTGATGAGCTTGTTAGCGCCCGCCGAGTAACCCTTGGCATAGTCGACGAACACTTCGAATTCGAGCAGCTCGCGCCAGGGCCTGCCGTAGAACGGCGAGACCACGTCACCGAAACCGGGCGCATCGACGTGGTATTCGAGCGACGCGTAATAACCCTTGTCGCGCAAGGCATCGGCAATCGGATACGCGCGGGTGCTGTCCGGCCCACCGAGCACGAACTGTTCGAGTGGAACCAGCGCATCGCGGGTGTACTGACCGACGAACTTGAAGTTGAGCCGCTGCGACTTGCTCAGAAACTGCAGCCGCGTGTACGAGAGTTTGGCGACGAGGAAATTGCTCGCGTGCTGCGGGCTGACCAGGTCAGGCTCCGTGGAATCGTCGCTGATCGACTTGCGCACACCGAGTTGCAGAAGGTCGACACCGTGGAAGCGGCGATCGGTGTGGATCATGCCGTAGGTCAGTTCACCAACGCTGAATTTTTCATCCGACAGGCTCACGCCGAGGCTGTCCAGCTTGGACTCCTCCTTGAGAACATGCAGCGTGCCTATCGTTTTCAGGTCGTCCCGATTGATGAACTTCCAGTCCATGCCCGCGTAATAGAGCGAACTCGGACCCTTGACGTGAAGCGCGGAGAAGGTGCCCGTGTTGACCTGCAATTCGCTGCGCGAAGCGCCGATGACGGCAGTCAGGCCCGGTGTGATGCCGACGGGCGCGCGATAGCTCAGCGCGCCATACACGTTGTTGCTCGGGTCCAGTGCATAGTCCACGTTGGCGTTGAAGGTGTCGCCGATGCGCAACGGGTTGTCCCATTCGATGCCGGCCTGGGCGCGATACTTGCCCGTGAGGTCGGTACCGTAGTTGTTGGCACCCAGCATGACTTTGTACGGCCGCTTGGCCTCATTGGCGACCATCACCAGGTCGGTATCGCCGGTATGCTCGCCGGGCTGGAACGTCGACGACACCGAGACTCCCGGCAGGTCGCGCGCATACAGCAGCGCCGTATCCACGTCGCCTTTCAGCAGCGGCTTGCCCCGGAGTTCTTCCGCCGACGCTGAAATGACGCCTGGCCGGTAACGCTTCGTCCCCTTGACGATGATCTTGCCGATCTTGCCTTCGAGCACCTGTATCTCGACGATCTGATCGGCACCCACGGTCTGCGCCGGCAAAAATGCATTGGACACGATGAAGCCGGCAATCCGGTAGCGCTCGACGATCTTGTCGGCCACGCCTTGCATCTCGGCGAAGCTCAGCTCCACCGGATTGCCCGCCGTGCTGGCCAGTTGCCGGTATTGCGCGTCGGCCAGTGCCTGGATGCTCGCCGGTGTCACGCCAAGACCCGCATGATCGGCCACGCCGGTAACGCGAAAGCCCTGCACCGCGATCTTCTGCGCGGCCTCGGCATCGCGGTCCTTCACCGGGGGCACGATGCTGCCGGGAACCTGGGGCGGCGGCGCGGTGGCCGCCGCCGCGCCCGATAGCTGCGGCGAAACGCGTTCAACAGTGGTTTCTGACTTGCTGTACACCTGGCCTGACGAAGCGGCACCGGCGTCCTGCGCGCAGGCCATTCCGCCAGTCAACGCCAACGCCAACGCTGCCGCGAAGCAAACAATTCGCACGATACATTCCCCCGGGCCGCTTCATCTTCCATAGACGGCGCACCTGGAATATCCAAGGTCGCGCCACTAGCGAACTTCCAACCCCCACAGCAAGGCAATTGCTGCCTGTGCCAATACGTGTCACTCGTCACAGAATACACCTTAAGCCGTTCAGCGGAACAGCCATCGACCGTCGCAGAAGATCGCGAAAATCGGCGCCTCGCTGATCACCCGGGCAACGTGGGGGCACCGCTTTTCCAGGCCGGGTTTTCGTCGTCGCGATGACGCGGAGGGATCGCAAATCGCGTCATGGCAGGGTGTCCCGGCCCCGGCCACCGGTGGAAAACCTCACCCCGTCACGCGGGGCCGTGGCGTCGACTCCGCTCCGCCCGGCTGGCGTGCGAAAGCGTCAAACCCAAAGCCGGCGAACGTCGCCATTTCGAGCCGACCGTCACGGGCAAACTGCGACGGCAGTGTTTTTCATGCACCGCGCAACAGCCAGTACGCCAGCAAAACCAAGAGCACGGCGCCAGCCAGGATGGCAAGCATCGGCTTCCAGGCAATCCCCGGCCGCATCGTCAGCAATGTGGTCAACGCCCGCCCCGAGGCGGCCGATGCATCGGCTGCTGCCGCATGGGTATGGCGCGTGCGCGGTGATGTCGTTGCGATGCCCGGTGCCAGGGTCTTGCGCGCGGTGATCACGCCGCTGCTGTCGTACAACGACCCGAGCACGCGACGACGTCGGGCACGGTATTCGGCGCGCGTGATCCGGCCCAGCCGATGCGCTTCGTCCAGGACGTGCAGATCCTGATTGATGGCCCGTTCGCGTTCAGTCATTTCAGCTCCCTGAGCACTCGGAAACCGACGTCTCGCTGAGGTGAGCCGCCGTCGGCGCGATGCGTGTCGACACTGCAGTCGGACCAGTAGCTGCTGTAGCTGCCGCCGCGCGCCATCACGCTGCCGCCGTTGACCACCCACTCCCAGACATTTCCAGTCATGTTGACCAACCCCCACGGGTTGCGCGAACGGCCCCGTGCCGACACGGCCGCTCCGCCGCTTTCACCGCCACCTGCCGACGGTGGCACGCAGTTGCTGTCCTCGGCCTGCTTCCAGGCTCCACCGGCCTTTGCCGCGTGCACCCATTCTTCGTCGCCAGGCAGACGGTAGACATAGCCGCCACTGAGGTCGCTGAGCCAGCGCGCGTAGGCTCGGGCCTGATCCAGGCTGATGTTGCTGATCGGTGCGTTGCCCAGGTCCGGATCGTTCACCGTGATGGCGGCACACTTGCCGGTGGCCCTGCAGAACTGGTTGAACTCGGTGATGGAAATTTCGGCGCGCGACATGGCGTAGGCCTTGCCACCGCCGATCCCCGGCACCACGACCAGCAGCGGGCCGCGCGCACCGCCGATATTGTCGGAGCAGAACTTGCCCTTTCCGGCCAGTCCGGGCTTGCCGCAGGGGTCTGCCCCAGACGGCCCTGCAGGTGTGACGGGTGCACCGGCCGGCGTCGGTCCGGTTGCCACACCCGGCTTGCCGGCGACCGCGGGTGCCCTGCCGGGCACGGCCGGAGGCGGCGCTTCCTCGATGGGTCCGGCGGGTGTCGCAGGCAACGGGACTGGCAGACCTGCCGGTGTGGCACCGGTGGGCTTGAGTCGATCGAGCTGTTCGGCAAGTGACTTTGTGGACAGCTGGCCGCGGATTCGCATATCCGATTCGAGCTTGCCCAGGGCGCTGGCGTCCGCTCGGCGTACGCCATCGAGCTGCTTCTTCAGTTGATCGTAATCGGCACCGGCAAGCGGTCGTTTGCCCGCCGCCATGATGGCGGCAACCAGGTCGTAGCGAGCCTTCGCGGAGCGCAAATCGGGATTGCTGCCCAAGCTCTTGAGGCCCTGTCCGAGAACGTCAGCCGCCTTCTGGTAGCGCCCCTTCTGGAACGTGTCCTGTGCCTGGCCCAGATAAGCGTCAGCCAGCAGTTTCGGTCCTTCGGTCTTGAGGAACGGGTTATCGGGCTGCAGGGTCTGGATGCGCGCCAGCGACTGGCTGGCCTTGCCCACATCGCCGGCCGCCACTGCACTCTTCATCGATTCGATGCGCGATTTCACTTCGGCATCGGCGCTCTCTTGCGCAGCCTTCGCTTGCAGGTTCTGCTGGAGCGCATTGAGCTTGGCGTCTTCGGCGATCAGCTGTGCCGATTTCGGCATGTACTTGAGGCCGAAGTCCACCGCCAGCTTCGCCTGCGGCAGCTGTTGCGGATTGGCAAACCGATCGGCCTCGTTGGCAATGGCGGTGCCCAGCGCGTTGACAACGCGCGCGGTCTCCGGCGACGTGTCGGCGCGCAACGTCTCCATCGCGGTGGCCACCGATTGCTGCCAGTCCGGGGTGAGCGCCGGCTTCTCGCCGAGCCGCGCCAGGCTGGTGCGGGCATCGGCGAGCGCCTGCGCCTGTTGCTGCAAGGTTCTCTGCTGGGCAACGGTGCGCGCATTGCCGACCTCGGTCAGCACTTTCGCATAACCCGCCTCGGCGGGATCGATCTGCTGACCTGCCTTGCCGACACGCTCGGCTGCATCGAGATCGCCAGCGGCGATGCGATCGCGGGCCAGCTTGATCAGGCCGGCGTCGACACCGCCACGAAGTCCGGCGTAGTCCGGCGAATCGGCGCCGATCTGGGTGCGCGCATTGTTCAGCGCGCTCTGGACGTCCTGCAGCCAGACCACCGTGCCGAGCGGCCGCGCCAGCAGGTCGGTGACCCGGCTCTTGGCCAGCGCGTTTCGCTGCGCTTCGGTCGCCGCCTGTTGCGCCAGCTTGTTCTGCTGATCCAGCAGGGTTTGGCGCATCGTCGAGAGCGCCGAATCGCCCGGAAACAGATCGATGCCGAACCCGGCGATACCGATCGCGCTGGCCAGATCGCCAGCGGTCTGTTTCTCTGCCGCCTGCGCCGCCAATGCCTGTTTCAGGCGAGTGGCCTGCGCCGCCAGACGCGGATCGTCGGGCAGCAGCTTCACCGTATCGCGGTACGCCGCCGCCGCCTGGCCACGCCAGTCGTCGGCATTGCTCGCGTGGTCGAGCAAGCCGGTGAGTGTCTGCAGGCTCTGCTCGCGCTGCTGCAGCAGCTGCTTTGCTTGCTGCTCCTGCTGTTGCTGCGCGGCCAACGCCTTGCCCAGTTCGTCCAGCTGTGCACCGCGCTGCTTCAAATGGCTGGAGTCGGGGAACAGGCTGCTGGCGAGCTTGAGGTCCGCCATCGCCTCGTCCACATGTCCGGCATCGATCGCTTTGCCGATCGCTGCGTCGTACTTGAGTTCGAGCTCCGCATTCCTGAGCAAGGCGCTGCCGGGGTCGATCGCGCGGATGTGGGCCAATGTCGTGACGACGTTGTCTGGCTGGTTCTCGAAAATGGCATCGGCACTGATCTGTTGGCTCAGCTGGGTATCCAGCGAATTGAGCAGGTCGTTTCGCTGTTTTTCCACCGCGCTGCGCTTGATGTCCAATGCCGGCGAATACAGTTTCAGATCATCACGCAGCTTGAATACCCGTTGCGTCCCGGCGTAGTCGTAGCGATCCTTCGCCGGATCCCAGTAGGCATCGATGCGGCTAAGCAGGAAATTCTGGATCAGGTCGTTCTGGTCGATGATGATCCGTTTGCGATCGTCGTCGCTGAGCGTGTTGAGGGCCTGCAGCGCCTGGTTCTCGTTGGTGTAGTGATCCGGGCGCACCATGGTAAAACGACCGATCACCTCCGCCACCTGATGGCTGTGCCGGTAGCTGGTCCACGCCCATACGCCGCCGGCTAACACCAGCAGCGCCGGTACGCCGTAGATCAGGTAAGGCATCGCCCGCTCGCGCAAGCCCACCTCGCGCAACCCCTCGACCAGCTCGTTGGCGCTTTTCAGGCGCTGGGCGCCGGTGAACGCCACGCTCGCGCACAGCACCTTGTACTGTTGCTTGGTCAGTCCCTTCACCGGCGGCGGCTTGCGGCCTTCCTTCATCGCCACTTCGGCGCTGGCCTTGTCGTAGGGATGCTTGCCGGTCAGCAGCTCGAACGTGACACAACCCAGCGCATAGACATCATCGCCGGGCACCGGATCCTTGCCCTGGATCATCTCGAGACTGGCGTACGCCGGAGTCAACGCACCCAGCGTGCCGGCATCGAACACGGTCTGTTCACCGACCGCATCACCCATGTGCTTGCCGGCGCGCGCGATGCCGAAATCGAAAACCTTCGGTATGCCTTCGCGCGTCACCATGACGTTCGCCGGCTTGAAGTCGGAGTGCACCACACCAGCCGCATGCGCCCGCGTGAGCGCGCGCGCCATGCCCTCGATCAGCGGCCGGGCCTCGGCCAGCGGAAGGCCGTTGTAGGCGCGTTCGCGGATCAGCTGCTTCAGGTCGGAACCGTCGACATACTCCATCGTCATGAAGACGATGGTGCGGTCCTTGTCGAAATCGTAGACACGCACGATGTTGTCGTGCCCCAGCTGCTGTGAGCGACGCGACTCGCGCTGCAGCGAAATCAGCGAATCGGGATG
>DHXA01000002.1:10675-65369 GCA_002413455.1 Rhodanobacter sp. UBA5168
CGCGCCTCGACCTTGCGTTCGTCGCGCGCCTTGAACACCACGCCCATGCCGCCACGGCCAATCTCCCTCTCGAGGTAGAAGCGACCCTTGAGCAGTGAGCCCACGGTGACAAAGTCACCCTCCGCCGCGTCGGAGATATGCTGCCAGCTGGACTGGCTACTGCTGATGCTGGAGCCGGTGCCTTGTGTGCCGGTAGCGCGTTCACGCCCCGGCGGCGGTGGCCCACCCGATGCGGGCTTGACCATGGTGGCTTCGTCCGCGACAGGCGGTGCGGGGCGGGCGGTGGTCTTGACCACCGTGATCTCGTCCAGGTCCGCCGGTGGCGGCGCAGGGCGCGAGGTCGGCTGCAAACGGGTGATATCGTCGTCAGAAGCGGCCACCGGTGCGGGTGGGCGCCGGGTCGTCGGCTTGACCATGGTGATCTCGACGTCACCATCGGGTTCCGCCGAAGCCGCCTGCGACTGCGACTGCGTAATGGTCAACTTGGCCAGAAGCGCCTTGATGATGAGCGGCTCGACTTCGCCTTCGGTGCGCTGCTGCTCAAGCCACGCGATTTCCGCCTGATGCTCGGCTTCGGGCAGCGCACCACGCGCCGTCACCGCTTCGAACAGGGCGGGTAGTCTGAGCTTGTCGCTCAGGTAGGCGGAAACCAGTTCGACGATGGAATTCATGGCTGGGGAGTTTTCATCATTCTTGGAGGCGTACGACGACGGCCGAAATGTTGTCCCGCCCGGCACGGCTCAAGGCAAGCTCGAACAGACTGGCAACGAGATCCTGCGGTTGCTGGATGCGGCGGCATTCGTCGTCGAGCTCGGCATCGGACATTTCCTTGTTGATGCCATCGGAACAAAGCACGAATTCCGTGCCCGGGCGATTGCCGGCAATGACCCAATCCACAAACAACTGCTCTTCGGCGCCGACCGCGCGCGTGAGCACACCGGAGCCGGCCTGCGGTGGCGCCGGGGTGGCGCCGAAATGGGTGATGTCGTCCTCGCCACCGTGTACGTGGTCGCGCGTTATCTGGCGCAGACGGTTGTCTTCGAAACAATAGGCGCGGCTGTCTCCGACCCAGCCGCACAGCATGAACTCCTTGTCGTGCACGAGCACCACCACGGTCGACCCGATCAGGTCGACACCGCGGGTGGCAGCGGTCTGCAGCAGGTCGGCATTGACCTGGACCAGGGTGTCCTCGATCGTTTCGATGAAATCGAACACGCTGCCGGTGCGCGGCAAGGCAGCGAGCCGCTCGACGATCATCGTGCTGGCGTAGTCGCCGGCGGAGTGTCCGCCGAGGCCATCGGCGACAACCCACAAGCCGACCTCGTCCCGAACCAGGATGGCGTCCTCGTTGTGCTTTCGGATCTTCCCGGTCACCGTGCGGCCCGCGGAAACGTATCGAGTCGTCATGCGTCAATCTCGATGATCGCCAACGGCCACTGGGTCGCATCCGCGCCAAGGCCTGCAGCGGTGGCAAGGTGCAGGCGCGCGTCGTCGCATGACGGCATCGCAAGGCTGCACGCGAGGACTTCCGGTGGCAGTTGCAGCAATTGCTGGGTCGCCATCAGCAACAGGCGATCACCTGCCTGGACAGCACAGAAGACCTCGCTGCAGGTCGGCTGCACCGTCGCACCAAGACCGGGCGAGGCCAGCGAAACCCGGCTGAACAACAGATCGTTGAAATCAACGTCGACGCGGGCATCGACGAGCGGCGATGGCGTGCTCTTGGCGAAGTACGGTTGCAGCCGCCCCTGCCGCCAATGCCATGCAGCCGCCGTGCCGATCCGCAGCAGATCGGCCTGGCCGCTCGCCACGTGCACGGCGATCACCGCACAATCCTCCAGTACCGGATCGATCAGGTCCTCGCTGGAATGCCGCAGCGGCGGGTTCAACGCCATGATCCGCGTGCGCAAGGTCTGCATGCCGGCAGCCAGATCGCCGGCGGCCAGGTCACGGCCGATCGCGAACACGGCAGTGGCTGCCCGCTGTCGCGGGTCGGGGCTGCCGACTTCGACCGCCAGCAGAGTCAGGGCGCAGTCCGCGCGGCTCAATACCATCACACCCGCGCCGGGATCGACGGGTGTCGATGCAATGGTCACGGCATGTACCGTAGGGGCCGTCGAAATCGCCGGCTCCGGCACCGCAGCCAGATCGGAAAACAGTGCCGGATCGTCCGGCAGCCACGCAACAGATGTCGCCGTCGGTGGCACCACCGTCGGCACCTCGCCCGACCTGATGGCAAAGTCAGCGGCAGTTTGCGGATGCTGAGTCACGGCGCCGAACATCCCCATCGATTGCCATGGCGAGTTGCTGTAACCGGCATCGAGAAACCCGGCATAGGCCGTCGGCTGCGGCAGACCGTTGGTGATCAATACACTTGCCGGCACCCGCTCGGTCCCCGTCGTCCACCACAGGCACCAGCTGCCGGGCGTGCCCGCCAGGCGCGCCCACAATTCTCCCAAAAACGCCCCTGTGCCGCCGCGAACCGGCAGCGGCAGGCGCCAGTGACTGGCCGCGTTCCAATCGATGCCATGCAGAATTTGCAGCGCGTCTGGCTGCCCTGCATCGAGCGGACCCGCCAGGGCGGCCACCTGCTCGTCAAACACATCCACACTGATCGAGGCATCGGCTTGTGCGGCGAAGTGCACCTGCTCGGCCAGATCGAACCAGCTGCCGCCTGCCGTCAACGCGCGAGTGCAGAACCCCGCACCAGCGGCGATCGGCGCGGCGATGACCATCGGAAAACAACGCCCGACCCGATCCACGCCCGGCCCCATGACCCCAGCCCAGGCCGACTCCCCGCACACCGCGGGCCCGAGCAGGAAGCGCCACGCCGGACTGGCGTGATAAGCCTCGTGCCAGGCCCCATTCAGCGCGCTGCGACTTTCCGCCACCGCACTTTCGAAGTGGTGGTCCCACGCGTCGACAAAACCGGGTGGCAACCGCCGCTGCACGAAATCCCCGGCACTGGGCAGCTTTCCGA
This sequence comes from Rhodanobacter sp. UBA5168, assembly GCA_002413455.1. Classification (GTDB taxonomy): domain Bacteria; phylum Pseudomonadota; class Gammaproteobacteria; order Xanthomonadales; family Rhodanobacteraceae; genus Rhodanobacter. The sequence goes on from DHXA01000002.1 coordinate 13,656, forward strand.
AAAAGCCTGCGACGGGATTCGGCATGCGCCTATCCCCCGCACCGGAAGCTGGACAAGGCGTTGCTCAGGAACGGGTTCTTGAGATTGTTGGCCTGGATCGTCACCTTTGCGACGTGGCCGCCGAAGTTGAAGCTGGCGACGAAACGCAGATCGGATTGCTTCTGCAGGTTGGCTGCCTGCAACGCGCGGAAGAACGCCCAGTCGCCGTGATAGGCGAACGTCGTCAGCAACGCGCCGGAAGGATCATAGGCGGAAATCGAGACGGAACCCGGCACCGGGCCCGGCCATTTCATGGCGACATTCGTCGCGCCGCCGGCCTGGTACTCGTACTTCTGTCCATCGACATTGATGACCAACTTGCCGATGCCGGCATCGAGCACGGGCGTGAGCAGGGTGAAGTCGACCTCCGGCATATTGCCGCTGCGGAAGAACATCTGCTTGATGCGATCGGCACCCTGCATCTGTGCCAGCATGCCGGCCGAACCGCTGACCGCACCAGGTCCGGTCTTCCATTGCCAATTGCGGCCGCTGGCATCGATCAGCTTGCCGAGCGTCTGCGTGTAGAAGCTGTCGAAGCGGCCGCCGTAGCCGAACATTTCACCGAAGTTCTGCAACGGAATGTCGTTGTTGCTGGACGGCGAGAACGGATAGCGACCGCGCGTGTAGTCCGCGCAGTCCTTTGCGACCACCTGCTGGAACTGGTCGTCGAGCGCGCCCTTGGTGCCACTGGCCACCAATGCCTGGCTCTTGCCGGTGAGTGCCGCAAACCAGCCGGAAGCCGGTGCTGGCAACTGCGCGGCCGCCTGCTGCGCCATCAGCAGCTGCGGGTTGGGCTGACCTGCGCTGGAGCTGAAATCGCCCATCGTCAGCAAGGTCTTGCTGAGATCATCGAGCACCTTCAGCGTCTGATCGATCGGTGCGGCACCGGGCGCGCCGTCGCTGAGCTTGTTGATCTGTTCGAAATGATCGCTGATCACCTGCCCCGGCTTTGCGCTCGCCGCATCGGCCCCGGGCGTGTCACCACCGCCCGCGCCGACCTGCGCCAGCGCCCTGGCCAACGCGGTCTGCGTAGCCTTCTTCTGCGCCAGCTTCTTCGCCACATCCTCGGCCTTGTCGGCGGCATCCGCAGGTGGTGCGCGCATCAGGTCGTTGGTGTTGTCACGAACCACTTTCAGCAACAGCTTCAGTGGTGAATTGGGGCCAGCCAGTTTGGCGGCGATGGCGCTGGCATCCTGGATGTTGTTGATCGGCTGCAATTCCAGGTCGTTGAGGATGGCGTCCCAGGCCTTGATGTAATCCTGCTCGTAAAGCGCGAGCACCTGCTGGGCCAACTGGGCCTTCTGCAGCGAATCGATCTTGCTGGCACCGAATACCCAGTCGTCGTCGGCGAATTGCGTCACCGCCTGCTCGATACCCTTGTCGACCTCGTTCTTGAACGCCGGCTGCGTGAACAGCGCAGGCAATGGTTCGGACAGCGCCGCACCGCTCTTGCGCCGGTATACGTTGCCGAGCAGGCCAAGCTCCTTGTCCAGCTGCAGCGGCGCATAGCCGCCGTTGTCCGCCGTGAGCTTGATGCTGCCGTAGATCAGGGTGGGCAGATCCGCGGTGCGCAAAGTGTTGCGTGCCTGCTCCACCAGCCCGGCATCCAGGTTCAGTGCACGCAGGCGCCCCTCGTGCCCGACCAGTGCGTCGAAGTGCTTGCTCAGTGCCTTCTGCAGCACCGGATCGGCCGGAAACAGGCGGCGCCACTCGATGCCGGCCAGGGCCACGATCTGGTCGTGGTCCAGATGCTCAGGCTCGCCAAGCATCAGATAGCCCTTCAGGTAGTAGTAGAGCATCTGCGGATCGGCCGCGTTCGCGGCGAGGCCGGCGCGAAACTGCGACGCCACCCCCGGCAAGAGAATGCCGTTGAGCTCGCGGTAATACGCATCACGCACCTCGTCGCCCACGGCGTTGCCCTGATACAGGCCGAAGCGCATCGACAGCGGCACGTTGTCCTTGTGCTGCTCGGCGACATCCACCGCGGCCGACAAAGCCTCCAGGCGTTCCAGCACCAGCGCGAAGTACGCCTGCTGGTTCGGTGCCAGCGACATGTCGCTCTGTGCCGGGTATTTCTGCAAAGCGCCTTGCACTTGAGCCAGGTAAGTGCCGTTGCGGCGATAACTGCTGGCCAGTCCAAAAACCAGCAACGCACACACCAGCAGCACACCGACATAGGAGACTGCCTGCAGCAGGATCTTCTGCCGCTCCAGCCTGGGATTGGTGCCGGCAAAACCCGATTCCTTGAACAACACGTCCTTGAGCAGACGCTCGACGAAGAACGTGCGGCTCTGCGCGCCCGGCACGTGCAGCCGCGAAGCGTCCAAGCCGAACGTGCGCGCCACTGCGCCCATCATGCGGTCGATCGGCGTGCCTTCCTGCGTGCCCGAAGTGAAATAGGCGCCACGCAACAGCAGCGGCGCATCGTACTGATGCCCGGTGAACACGCCTTCGACAAACTGCCGGGTGATTTCACGCAGGGCGCCGAGCTGCTGCGGGAACGACAGGATCGCCGCACGCCGGCTGCGGTCGCGCTCGCCATGCAGGCGGTCGAGGATGCGTGTGTTGAGTCGGTCCAGCAGCAGGTTGAACTCGTCGAGAAATTGCTTCGCAGCGGTGCCGTCCATGGTCTTGTCGACCGGAAACGACATGCCCCAGACCTGGCTGCGCAGCTCCGGGTTCAGGTCATCGAAGAATTCGGTGAAGCCCGCCACGAGGTCGCACTTGGTGAAGACCAGGTAGGCCGGCACGCCGATGCGCAGGTGCTTGGCAAGTTCGTCCAGACGCTGGCGGATCGCCAGAATGTGCTGCTGGCGGCCGCTGGCGTCCAGTGTCAGCAGATCGGACAGACTCATCGCCACGATCACGCCATTGATCGGCCGCCGCTTGCGGTACTTGCGCAGCAAAGTGAGAAACTCCTCCCACGCCGAGGCGTCCGCCCCGCGGTCGGAATCCTGCGTGGTGTAACGGCCGGCGGTGTCGAGAAACACGGCTTCGTCGGTGAACCACCAGTCGCAGTTGCGGGTGCCGCCCACGCCACGGATCGCTTCCTTGCCAAACTTGTTCGACAGCGGGAAATTGAGCCCCGAGTTCTGCAGCAGCGTGCTCTTGCCGGAACCCGGCGGCCCAATCACCACGTACCACGGCAGCGCGTAGAGATTGGTGCCGCCGCTGCGATTCTTGCGCAGGGTTTCCACCGCTTCCTGGAAGCGGCCCTGCAATTGCGCACGCTCGTTGGCAGAGCGCTCATCGCGCTCGCCAACGCCGGCCGGTGCGCCCTGGTCACTCAGGTCGCTGGCCATCTGTTTGGCCTTGCCGCGCACCCGCAGTTGCTGGATCTGCAGCCACACCGCCCAGATCACCACGATCATGATGATCAGCAACAACCGCACGACCGGACTCGTCAGCGGCTGTGATTCGCCGAAGCCGAGATAGGGGCCGCCAAACCAGATCAGCAACGACAGCAGCAACAGGCCGACGAGGGTGATGAACAGGCCGGATTTGAACAGCGCAAGAAGCTTGCCCACGATGTTCAGTCCTCCGGGCTGTAAAGGATTTCGACGCGGCGATTGCGCGCGCGATTTTCCGGACGGTCGGCTGGCAGAGCGATCGGCTGTGACGACCCCGCTCCGCTGGACTCCAGGCGCCCCGCGTTGTCGATGCCCTGACTCAGGATCTGCACCACCGAACGCGCGCGTTCCGCCGAAAGCGCGTAGTTGTCCTTGAACTTCAGCGAATGCACGGGCTGATCGTCGGTATGGCCGACCACAATCACCCGCCCCGGCACCTGATTCAGTGCCGCGGTGATCGCGCGCAGCATCGGGACCTGCTTTGCGGTGACTTCGGTGCCGCCCGAGGCGAACATGGCTGTCGCATTCAGACGGACCAGCGCGGAGCCGTCCGGCTTTTCATCAACGGTCAGCGCGCCGGCCTGCTCTTCGGGCGCCAGTAGTTGCTTCAGGCTCTTGCGCGCGACCTTGGGTTGCGTCTGCCTGAGCCGCGCCTCATCCGGAGGCACGGCACCTTTCAGTCCGATCTGCGCGACCTGCGCGCTCACCGGCGAGGACAGTTCGTTCAATCGCGTGTAGAAATACAGAAAGGCACCCAGCAGCAGACACGCCCCGGCGGCCACGATCACCCACAACGGTACGTAACGAACCAGCGGGTTGCGCCGATCCTCGATGCCTTTCCAGTGCGGCGCCAATTCTTCTGCCGCCGGAGCACGCTGCCCTTTCAACCGCCGATACAGGTCTTCCTGGATGTCTGCCAGCTTTGCGCGGCCATCGGCCTCGATCTGGTAGCGCCCGCCGAAACCCAGTGCAAGGCAGATGTACATCAGTTCGATCAGATCGATATGGCGCGAGAAGTCCGCGCACAGCCGATCGAGGATGACGAAAAACTTTTCGCCACCGTAGGATTCGCCATGGAAGATCACCAGCAGGGTCTTGGCCGCCCAGCCGCTTTGTTGGCCCCACGGCGTGTTCATCACCGACTCGTCGAGCGTGGAACACAGCACGTAGCGCGCCGCGGTAATGGTTTGCGCGGCTATGCCGGCGGCCTGCGCATGGCTCTCGAACTGACGTACCTGGGCGATCACCTGGTCGCGCAGGTGTGCCGCATCGGGCTGGGACACGCTGTTGCGCAGTTGCACGGCGAGCAGCAGCAGCGGGCTCGCCGCCTGCACCAGTGCGTTCAACCCGCCGCCCAGAAAATCACTGATGGCCGCTGGCGGCGCCATGTCGACGCGCGACGCGGGCCCTCTTGCCGGCGCAGCTGCCGGCCTCGCTGCAGGCGCAGGGGTAGGTGCGGGAGCTGGTGGCGTCGGCGCGCCGCGCGGACGGACTACCGTGGCATCACGCAGGGGATCGTCGTCGTTGGGACCGTTGGTGCTCATGCGCTCAACCTCTGATCGCCCACAGTTGCAGGTCGAGACCGGCGAACTCACCGCCGAAGTGGAAGGCGATACCGCCGGACGTCTTAAGGGCTCGCCACATCGGCGAGTTCTTGTCGAACTCGAAATACAGGTAGCCGGAGTTGTATGGAATCTGTCGCGGAGCTACCGGCATCGGCGACACCGGAATGCCCGGCAACTGCAGGTTCACCAGATCACGGATCTTCTCGACCGGACCGATCTTCGATTGCGCCGGCAGCTGCCGGCGCAGGTCTTCGGATTTGAGGTCAGCCTTGGCAGCCAGCACAAAGCCGGCCGTGTCGAGCAAGCTCAGGTCTGGCACCACGGCAACCCATACCCCGAACTTGCGCTGCTGCAGCGGGATCGGAATGGCGGTCTGTTCCATCACCGCGCTGAGGCTGTTGCGCAGCGCGACGATCAGCGGCTCGAAGCTTTCGTACAGAGCCTCGTGCCGGTACGGCGGAAACGCCGGCGGGCGCTTCCCGCTGGCGGTGAACGTGGACAGCTCGCCAGCCATCCCCGCCAGCACGCGGTAAAAATCTTCCGGATGCAGTATCGGCGCCGCAGCCAGGTGCGCGATCAGCGGCTGATAGCGATTCACCACCTGCAGCAGCAGGAAATCGGCGATCTCGGCGGCACCGCCGCGATCGGTGACCGCCACGCGGCTGGCCAGCGCCTCGCCGCGCTGATGCAGCAAACCAAGCAGCTCGGTAAGAAACGTCGTGAGCCGTGGCGCGGCATGGCAGCTGAGCGCCGTGGGCATGAAGGATTCTTCGAGGATCACGCGCCGATCGGAGCGGCACTCCACGATCCGCGCCAGCGGAATCTGCGCCAGACCTTCCAGTGGTTGCGACTGCGGCAGCAGGCGGCTGTTGAGGCCGCCCACTTCCAGCGGAGTCAGCCCATCGACGCTGCCGGAGGCATCGCGCACCTCGGTTTCCCGCACCCTGAACCGAAACAGCTTTTCAGCGGGCGCATCGGGCCGGCCGCTGTCCGGTTGTGCCGGCGAGCGCAGCGGCAGGGTCAGAAAGACGGTCTGGTCACGCCAGTTGCCATCAACCTCCAGCGCCAGCGGCAATGGATCGTCGCCGGGCATCGAAAATGGCGTGCCGTCGGGGAAGACGCCACGGGCACGCTTGACGCCCAGCTTGCCGATGGCAAGCAGGTCGGTCTCCAGCTCCAGTTCGGAGAACCCCCATGTATAAGGGCGCAGGCTACCGGCGCGCAGTTCCACGAAGCGCTCGAGGTAGCGTTCCTGCTGCTGCAGATGCTGGGGACGAAGGAACAAACCTTCGCTCCAGACGACCTTGTTGTTATCCGTCATGCGTCGCGCCTGCCCCTGTGAGATGTCCCCGGCTGCGCTGCCGGACATTCCCGCGGCGGCGGCATGCCGCTCGCCCCCGCGTCCCCTGAATATTTTCCGCTGCCCCCCGTCCCGATGCCCTTAGTGAGGTGCCGCCTTCTGCATTCTCCGCGCCGATTTCAGACGTGACAACTGTTCTTCGTACGCGCGCGCGAATTCATCGCCGAACAATCGGCGAAAGCATTCATCGGGATCGCGTGACAGCCCGTCGAAGTTCTCGCGGTACTTGTCCCAGTATTTGCCCTTGCCGGCGAACGCCGAACGCTTCGACGAGCCATCCGCTTCCAGCTCGAACCGATCCGGGTTGAAATGCACCAGCAGCGACTCGAACGCTGCGCGCACGCCGGCGAGCATCGCCATCTGATGGCAGCGTATATCGTCGAAGGCATCCTCGAACGCGGCCGTACCCGACATGAAGGCGCCGTTGGACGGCGCCATGATCTTCTGCAGCGCCTCGTCCGGATTCGGCGCGAATTTCAACGGATTGTTCTCCGAGCGCTGAATGATCGTGACCGGCAGGCGGAACGTGTTCTTGATCTCGGCACGGGCGCGCAACACATCCATCACGCCATCGACGACGACGCGGAAGATCTGGTCGACATCCGACGGCAGCGCCGCCGAGCCAGTCGCCTCTGCGACAGCAGAGGCGGGAGCATGAGGCGAATGCGTTGACGCAGCGACCGGTGGCGCCACAACCGCGGCGGGCGGAACCGGCGAGCGGGGTGTCGGCGGCGGCGCGAAATCGCCCATCGTCAGGTCCCAGTTTTCCGGGAGCGCATTGGCTTGCCGCTGATCGGTCGTCATCGGCGGATGGAAATAGTCTTCGGTACTGGCCGAGTGGTTCCAGCTCGAGCTGGCGTTGCCCGTGGTGGCCCCGGACAGTAGTCCGGACGATGTGTCGACCGAGCCCAGGAAGCTCAACGGATCGAGCTCTCCACCCGCCTGTGCGCCGATGGCACCGGGGATCAGGCCCGCATCCATTGGCGTGGCTGCCGCTGGTGGACATACGGCAGCCCGCGGCGCCGGATCGATCAGGTCAAAATCCAGTGGGTCAACGGGCGCGGCTGCCGGCGCCGACGAATCGGGCGCCGCCGCCGCGACGGTGGCTGCCTGCAGGTGGACTTCGACCTCGAAGGTGTCAATCAGCAGCCGGTCGCCGTCTTTCAGCGCCGAGGGATCGCCCTTGATCAGCGGGGCATCGTTCAGCAGCATGCCGTTGGTGCTGCGGTCCTCGATGAAGTACATGCCATTGAGGTAGCGGATCATCGCGTGAACGCGAGATACCCCGGAAGCACTCAGCACCCAGTCGCAGTCCTCCGAACGACCGATGCTGCCGCCCACGGCCTCAAACGTCTTGCGGCTTCGACTGCCGAACTGGGCAGCATGGCGGCCGGCAACTGCGAGGATCAGGCTCTGCGACATCGACACGCTCGTATTTCCCCTGCAACTGTCAACGAACCAGGACAGCGATGAATGAATCGCGCTTACTCATGCAACGGGTCAGCGTGGAATCCGGATGGCCACCCGAATGATTGCTCGCAAACGACCGAAGTTCCGCGACTGTTGCGGGTCGAGCATACGGCCCTTGCAGCGCCACCTGATCATCCTCTGCCCCAGCATGACCAGACGCACCGATGGCCGACCGATGCATCCCCACGCCCCGCGGAAACCCCGTTATCCCCGAGCCGCAAACCCCGACAACGCTTGTTGTTGAGCCCATCGGACGCGATGAAACTGCGGTTCGCAATCCTATCGCCCATCCGCGCAGCGGGCAAGCTTCCGAAAGGCTTGCCAGGATCGGCTCAAGCAGCGCCAGAAGTGGCTCCGCCAGCGTTGAGAAGGACCATTGCCGGCTCGATGTAGCCGGCGCGGCGGGCCTCGAACTTGTCGATCACCAGTGCCGCCAGCATATTGACCCCGGCCACCACGGCACACGCCGTAAGATGATCTGCCGGAGGCACCGGCGTCTCCTGCGATGCCGGTGCCAGGCTGCCGCCCGACCACCCGGCAGCGGCAGCCAACCACGCGCCCGGCGATTTGTAGCCGCCAGCGTTGGCGAATTCGAATGCTGCGCGCCGATTGCTCTCGTTCGGTTCCCGCACCCACCTTTCCGCCAGCGAGGCACCCGCCTTGTCCTCGGGGCTCAGCGGCTGGTCGCGCGCGCACTGGCACAGCCAGGCTACGGCATAGCGCTTGGGCAACAGCCGCGCAAGCAGCTTCAGCGCATCCTGCACCTGGCCTGCACCCACCAGGGTCTGAACCGCTACCTGTGGCGTCATGTCGGCCTTGAGCATCGCGCTGGCCGACGCGGACAATTCCATCTGCATGGATGCTTGCAACACTGCGGACATCTGCGTGTTCTCCCGCTTACCCGATCATGATGATGGCGCCGGACACCTGCGTCATCGCATCGCCTTTCAGCGTCAGCATCGGCCCTTTCATGGTGGCCATTGCGCCACCGGCGACTTCGAGCATCGCGTCCGAGTGCATCTTCAGGGACGCACCCGCGCCGATGTCCATGGTGGCGCCGGCCTTGATGCCAACTTCCACCTGGCCTTCCACTTTTACTCCCATGCTGCCGCTGACCTTGATGTTGACGCCCTTGATCTCGATGGATCCATCGCTTTTCATCACGATGCTGGAGGCACCGGTGACCAGTTCGATTTCGGTGCCCGCGCTGAGCTTGAACTTCTGACCGATCGTGGTCGTGGCATTCTGGGTTACGTCGAGTTTGTCGTCGTTGCCGACGGTGAGCTTGCGATCGTGCTTGATGTTCTCGGTCTGGTCGTTCTTGATGTTGACGGTTTCGTCGTGGTCGATGTCGACGAAGTGGTCGTTCTCCACCTCCTCGCGCATGTCCTTTTGCGCGTGCAGAAACAGCTCCTCGCTGCCCTTCTTGTCCTCAAAGCGGATCTCGTTGAAGTCCGCTGCGGCGCCACCTTCATGGCTGCGGCTCTTGATGCCGCTCTGCGTCTTGTTGTCCGGCAGGCTGTACGGCGGCATGTTGTCGGCGTTGTAGACGCTGCCGATGATCAGTGGCCGATCCGGATCGCCCTCAAGAAAACTGATCACCACTTCCTGGCCAACCCGCGGGATGTGCACCGCGCCCCAGTTCTTGCCAGCCCACGACGAGGCCACCCGTACCGGGCATGAAATGTGCGCATTCTTCTTGTCCGGCTTGTTCCAGTGAAAGGTCACCTGGACGCGTCCGTACTTGTCCACCGAGATATCTTCGGCCGTGTCGCTACCTGCCACCACAGCCGTTTGCAAACCCACGATCATCGGTTTTACAGCGCTCGGCATGGTGCGGAACGGCTGCCCGCTTCGGATCACGGAAAAATGGCAGGAGAACAGTTCGCCGCCCTGTTGCCCGGAAACGTTCGAGGCATTTTCGACATGAATGCTCGAACCGGTGATCAGGTATTCCTTGTTCAACTCGCTGCGCGGGAATTTCGCCAGCTTGAACAGCGCACCGGTCAGCAATCCGCAAGCATCGGTCGAACCGGAGCATTGCGACTGCGCCACGTTGATCGCTTCCAGGCGAACCTGGGCATATTGCTTGCCGGCGTCACTCAGTTCATGGTCTCCCGGAAAATCGAATGATTCGAGCCCGGGAACGGCATGGTTGTCGTCCGCATTGGCGATCGTCTGCATCCCCAGCAAGGATGTTTTCGGTTTCAACGGATCGTAGTCGGTCAGCGAATACTTGGTCGTCTGCACCGAACGCGCCGAGGCAAAGTCCAGGATGGACGCTTCGGCGGTTCCACGATTCTCGGCCGATTGCGGCCGATACGGCAGTTCGGCAAAACCGCTCGTGGTGGCGTGGGCACCCAGCGAGTCCGCCAGCACCATGGTATGCACGCCATCGCTATGCTGGAAGAAGTAATAGATGCCCTCCTGCTCCATCAGACGGCTGATGAAGTTGAAGTAATCCTCGCGGTACTGCACACAGTATTCCCGCTCCGGATAACTCCCACTCAGGCTCAACTTGACATCGCTGTAGCCGACCTCGGCAAGAATCGCCTTGACGATGTCCGGTACCGACATGCTGGTGTAGATGCGGCAATCCACCTTGTGCAACAACAGCCATGCCTTGGGCACCAGCGTCACCGAATACTCGGCGTAACGACCCTCTTTGAAACTCTCGAATCCAGTCTGGGAAATTTCCGAAACCATGCCACTGAAATGACGGGTGTAGTCGTCTGTCTTCAGCGCAACGGTCATCGTGCTACCCAGCAGCGGCAGGAGATTGACCTCACTGTCCTTGCTGATCAGTTTCAGCTGGTAGGAAAAAAGCTTTCCCAGCTGCTCGCTGCCCGACAAGCTTGCGGGCAGCAACTTGTCACCGAGGTCTGACTTCAGTGTCATTCGATGCGTCATCTACGATCCCCCAGCGAGCCCGCCACAGCGTTCTTGCGATCTTCTCTATGTACCATATTATCGTGCCTTCAAGCCCTTCGAGCCCTTCGAGTTGCAGCACGCCACCGGCGGCCCATGCCCCGGCTTGTCCGCCATGGCAAGCACCTTGCATTCGTGACCGCTGCGCACACCCATGAGTCCGCACAACGGCGAACGCATCCCTGAATTTGGCTCCGATCCTATCCGCCCTGACGCGCACTCCTGCGCGCCAACACTACCCAGCCAGCCACCGGCCTGCCCATTTCCTTGCGCATGGCCGCTTCGGCAATGGTCACCTCGCCGAAGCCAACCGAACCCAGCACCTGCTCCACGTAGTGGCGTGCGTGACGGTAGCGACCGCTGCTGGACAGTTCGGCACCAACCGCTTCGCCATCCATCGCTTCCAACGTGAAGGCTACCCAGCCACCCGGCCGCAACGCAGAGTACGCCCCGGACAGTACCGCCAGCAGATCGCCGAAGTAGACCAGCGTGTCGGCGGACAACACAACATCCCATGTCGCCGGGTTGTCCTGCAGATACGCCGTGAGTTCGGCCACCATCAGCGCATCGTAATTGCCGCGCAGACGGGCCTTCTCGATCATTCCCCCGGACAGATCCACGCCATCAAGGCGCTGCGCATGCGACCTGATCAGCGGACCGCACAAGCCGGTACCGCATCCGGCATCGAGCACATCGAGCATGCCGGTGGGCACCGCCAATACGCCGAGCAGCGCATCCACCAGTATTTGCGGCGCGTGATAGTCCAGATTCTTCAGCAGTTGCTCGTCAAAGCTGTCGGCAAATCCGTCGAACACATGGCGCACGTAGGCATCGTCCGCCCGCAGCGGCGCTGCGGCACCTCCGCAGGCGGCAAGCATATGCCGTGGCACGGGATTGTTCGGTTCACGACCGAGCCAGTCACGATAAACCCCGATCGCCTCATCGTACCGATCGAGCGTATAGAGCATGACGCCGAGCGCATCGAGTGCACTCACGTTCATGCTGTCGCACCGAATTGCACTCCTGAAACAGGCGATGGCCCGTTCCATATCCTCGATCTCACATCCATACCTGCGCAGGTGTACGCCCATCAAATAGTGCGCGCGCCCCAACTGCGGCGCCTGCGCGATCAGCGCGCTGCAAACCTGCAGCGCGTCCTCCGGACGCTGCTGTGCCTCCAGCACCACAACCAGATTGCCCAACGCATCCTGGTGATGTGCATTGCAGGCCAAAGCACTTCGATAACACGCCTCGGCCTCGGCGAGGTTGCCGGTTTCCTTGTGGACATTGCCAAGATTGTTATGCGCGTCGGCATGTTGCGGAGTGACCCGAAGCGCCATCCGGATCAACCTGATGGCCTCCTCGCTACGACCACGCTGATGGCACAGCACACCGAGAAAATGCAGCGCGTCAGGTTGGCCAGCCTTCATCTGCAGCGCCCGGTGATAAAGCGTCTCCGCCGTATCCAGCTCACCACCCTGATGCGCCTCGATCGCCCGGCGCACCGTGATCAGTACGCCGGAGCCTGGATCGGTTGCGCGATACTGGCGCCTGACCCGGCCAGATGACGTCCGCTTCAAGCGGGCGCCCACGCGCAATCCGCAAACGACCTGTGCTGTCCCCTCATCGGATATCCCCCTTTTTCTGGTGACGCCATGATCCACGTTTCGTCGATTCACCCCGGCGCCATTCGTGACTGGCCCGCGCTCCGCTCAGCTGATCAGGACCTTGGGGCAGCCGAGGACGATGGTTCCGCCATGAGCAGTCGGATCCCCCATGCGCGCCGCCGGCAAGCCAGCGATGAGGACCTTGGTGGATCCCATGGCGATGACGTCGGGTGGGCCCACACAGGTCACCATGTCGGTAGCCCGCGCGGCGGGCAGAGCGCCGATCAGCACGGTGGGTGCGCCAGGCGCCAGAATTGGACCGCCGACGTGCGGCACCACGCCGGTGACCATCGGGCAGACATGCATGTCGGTAAGTCGTGCGGCTGGGGGCATGATCAATGACCTGGATGGACTCGGTAACAGCGGCTCAATGTTACGCCTTTGGCGTTTTTGGGAGCAGGCCACATTTTCGGCTTTGCTGCCTCGGTCAAGCGAGCGAGTATCCGCAATTCTGGCCCGCATCATGACAAACCGATCTGCTTGAGCGCCTTGCTCTTTATCCCCGCGAAGAAGCCCTTCTTGGCATGTGTGCCCTTGTCGCCGCCGAGACCCTCCAACTGCAGGCGCGAGCTGCCGATGTTCCTGGTGGCGATCTTGAGCATGGGATCCATCTGCCTCTTCTTCATCAGCTCGACCTTGTCCATCCAGCCCGGCAATCCGATGTCGGCGATGAACATGTTGGCGACGGCCGACGTGTCCGCGCAGGTGAGCAGGTAGCAGCCAAGGATCGGGCACTCGTTGAACACCATCAGGTCCAGCGAATTCGGCGCTGCCAGCCGCTTGTTGCCGGCGCGCATGTCCTTGATGTCCAGACCCAGGCCGTACAGCTGCAAGCCCAGGCTGGCCAGCGAATTGGCGATGCCGATGCCGGCCGTGGTGGCCGTGCCGAAGTCCGCGAAAAGTCCGCCGATCTTGGCGCCGGTGGCTAGCGCCTGCTGCCCCATTTGCACCGAGTGTTTGGCGAGATCGCGTTTGATGATGAGCTGGATCGCCTCCACCGCCGCGCTGGGGTCGCCCAGACGGAAACCGGCCTTGTAGTCGTCGCTCTTGTACAGGTGATAGCCGTCTTCGGCCACGGCCTTGCCGGCCTTGGCCAGCTTCACGCCGCTGGTCACCACGCCAAGAATCGGGGTGATCTCATGCACCAGGTTCGCCAGTACCTCACCGGTGATCGCCGCAATCACCTCGTGGATGTTGTCCACATCGGCACATTCCACGATGAAGTTCTGCACTGCATCCTTCATGCCCGGCACGCTTGCCACCGTGCTGGCGGCCTTGCCGCCTTTCGCCAGCTTGTTGCCCGACGAGACAATCTTCTTGCCCGTGGACAGCACCTGCTTGGCCGTGGACAGCTGACTGCTGGTGCCAAACTTCAGTTTGGTGCCGCCGAACATGTTGACGACCAGTTGCTGGCGCGCGCGCGCCAGTTCGCCCATGGCCTTGAACTCGCCCATGCTCAATGGTTTGGATGGCAAGCCTGTATCCCCCGATACCCGCATTTGAGAGTGCGTTGATTGGAATTCCGTCTATCCACGCCGGAACAGGAAACCCGATTCCGTTATCGCCATTCCTGTCATCGTCAACAGCTGTAAACACCACAGCCAAGGTTTCGCCTTATTGGGTCAACTTCACTTTGGCAACAGCCGGCTCGGAGGGCAGGCCTGGAGCCAGCTCCAATGCCTGGGTCCGTATCAGATCGAAAACGTCGCTGCGCGATGGGAAATTGGGCAATTGCTGGGCAAGCGCGAGCATGTCGACCGCCCGTCCGAAACGCGATTGTCGAAGAATGTTCTTTTCCCACGTCTGCTCGAACAACAGACATCCGGCAGGTTGGCTGTTTTCAAAGAAAACCACGAAATGGCTCATTTCCGATTCAGCGTCATTCAATGCCGCGACGACAGCATCCAGCTCAGGGGGAACGCCATCGGGAAGAAGTGTGGTGTAGAAACCGATGTGGTAATCGATGATGCGGTTCAGCGACAGCGTCAACGCCACCTCGAGAAGTGTGTGATGTGCGTTGTAGACGAGCGTGGCAAGCGGCAGCAGGTAGTACGCCGAGTGCAGAATGTCCGAGCCCCAGCGCTCGAGGATGGAGGCGCCTTCAGCCGTGCTGCCAGAAATATCCGCTCCGCGCAGCAGCCCGAACAGGCGATCAAGCTTCAATACGGTGCTGCCTTCGAGCGAGCGCTTGCCGGCAATCCCCGGCGTACTGGCTGGCCCCAGCCGCTCCGCAATATGCGTTTCCATGGGCGCCGTCCAGCTGCCGCGGTATCGGCCACCGGGCTCCTGTTTCCATACCGCTCGTTGCGCTTCGCCGGCATAGCGGTCTGCCCAGCCATTTCCGTTCTTTACCGGCTTCTCCGGCGTGACACCGACCTTGTAGGCGCCCTGCACTTCGTTCGCCGGCCAGTTGCCTCCCTGCGTGCCACCCCCGGCCAGCACCCATTCGCCGCAGATGTATATGATGTCGGCGATATCGCTGGGCGTGAGCCTCGCGGACTTCGCCAGGATGTCATCCAGCGAGGCGAATCGCTTGATCTTGAAAATATCGAGGATCTGGCATTCACCCAGTACCTTTTTCAGCGGCAGATCCTGATGCTGGATCATTTCCTGAACCACGCGCGCACCTACCGTCTGCAGGTTTCGTAGCGCCACACCTTCGGAGAAAGCCCCGTACAACCGTTGCGCGAGCCGCTGTTCGGCGATCTGCCGGGTGCGGCAGAGCAGGTCGATTGCACGTGCATCGGTGATCAGTTTGGCCATACCGCGCTCCCTCGTTGCCTGAAACAGGTTCGATCAATAACCCCATAGGGCAATGCCATATCAACCTACGGCGCGATCCATCCGATCGGAACCCGCCACAGCTTCCGCATCGGGCTTCTCTGCGGCTTCACCCCAGGATGGCGTCCAGGTCGACCCTTTCCTCGTCTTCGAAATACTGCCCGAACAACTTTTCGCGATCGGCCATTTTCCAGGCCTCGATTTTCTTCCACGCCTTGACGACCTTCTTGCCGGTAATGATCTTGGTGCGTGGGCAAAGGGCCACGTCGTTGATGAAGGTCATGCCATGGTTGGCAAACTTCATCTGTACCAGTTGCTTTTCGCTGTAGTCGGCGGCACAGAGCCCGATCACAAGATCGTACTGCCAGACCAGGCTGTTCTTGGTGCCGTCCAGACCGTACTTCGCCGGGGCGGCATTGATCGCGCGGAATTGTTCGGATTGCATTTTTCCAAACGAACCCGGTGGCGGGGGCATGGTTTTTGCCGGCGTATGCGTGCCCTGATCTGCGCGGTTGGGCGCGATGTGACTGTAATCCTTGGGCACCACGAAGTTACCGGGTTTCTCGACGAAGGAAGATTTCCGTTCGTGCTTGAACTCAAGCACACGCGACCCGTAACCCGCCTCCCGGCGACCCAGCCGCTGCAGATCGGCATCCTGGTATTCCAGCTCTACCACGCCCCAGTCGCGCTCATTCGCGTTGTACTGGAGCGCCGTCATGATCGCTGCCGGCAGGTCTTCCAGCCAGAAGTAGCAGCCGGCTCCAAACTCGCCGCCACCGTTGGGTTCGAACATCTTGGGCGCCCTGCCCCTGACGTACTCATCCACCCACGACGCACTCGTTCCCCTGTAGATCTTTGTCATGCACGCAAATCCCTGTTGACGAACCCTCGTGATGGAGCCGGCATGCCCAACGCCGGCGAACAAGAAGCCTTGGCTTTGCTCAGCCGAATGCGTAGATAAAGTCGCCGTCCTGCACGCCCACCTGCACACGCGCTACCGGTTCGCCTTCCATCATCCTGGTGAGGAATGCACGCGAAATATCCGGCAGCATCGAGTTGGTCAGGATCGCGTCGATCATGCGGCCGCCCGACTCGGTCTCGGTGCAGCGTTCCACCACCAGCTTCACCACGTCCTCGTCGTACTCGAACGGGATCTTGTAGCGCGCTTCGACCCGCTTCTTGATGCGGTTGATCTGCAACTTGACGATCTTGCCCAGCATCTCCGGGCTCAGCGGGTAGTACGGAATTGTCACCAGACGCCCCAGCAGGGCCGGGGGGAAGATTTTCATCAATGGCTCGCGCAGGGCCTTGGCCATGCCCTCATGATCGGGCATCAGCTCCGGGTCCTTGCACAGGCCGGCGATCATGTCGGTGCCGGCGTTGGTGGTGAGCAGGATCAGGCAGTTCTTGAAGTCGATCGAGCGGCCCTCGCCGTCTTCCATCACGCCCTTGTCGAATACCTGGAAGAAGATTTCGTGGACGTCCGGATGGGCCTTCTCGACTTCGTCCAGCAGTACCACGGAATACGGCTTGCGGCGTACCGCTTCGGTGAGCACACCGCCCTCGCCATAACCGACATAGCCGGGAGGCGCACCTTTCAGCGTGGAAACGGTATGCGCTTCCTGGAATTCGCTCATGTTGATGGTAATGATGTTCTGCTCACCACCATACAGCGCCTCGGCCAGTGCCAGCGCGGTTTCGGTCTTGCCCACACCGGAGGTGCCGGCGAGCATGAACACGCCGATCGGCTTGTTCGGATCGACCAGCCCAGCGCGCGAGGTCTGGATGCGCTTGGCGATCATCTCCATCGCGTGATCCTGACCGATGACCCGTGCCCCCATCAGCTTGGCGAGATTCATCACGGTCTCGACTTCGCTCTTGACCATGCGTCCGACCGGAATGCCGGTCCAGTCCGACACGACCGAACCGACCGCCTGGTAGTCCACTGATGCAAGGATCAGCGGATGCTCACCCTGCAACTCGGCGAGCCGGTTCTGCAGGCCTTTCAGCTCCTCCAGCGCTGAGGCGCGTTCGTCGCCTTCGAGTGCCGCCACGCCCTTCTCCATGGCTTCCTTGTTGGCGGATTCCTCCAGCCTGCTGCCGGTGCCTTCCACCGGGGCGCCGGTGCCACGCAGCGTGGCGCGGATCGCGAGAATCTTCTCGACCAGGTCCTTCTCGGTAACCCAGTTCGCCTCCAGCGTTTCCAGCCGCGCCCTCTGCGTCGCCAGCTTTTCGGTTGCCGCTTCCTCGCGAGCCGTGACGTCGACACCGACGTTCTTCTCGCGGTGGATGATGCCAAGCTCGGTTTCCAGCGCCTCGATACGTTTGCGGGTATCGTCCACTTCCGCCGGTACCGCGTGTTGGCTTATGGCCACACGCGCGCATGAAGTATCCAGCAGGCTGACGGCCTTGTCCGGCAGCTGCCGCGCCGGAATGTAGCGATGCGAAAGCTTTACTGCGGCTTCCAGTGCCTCATCGAGGATCTGCACCTTGTGGTGCTTCTCCATGACGCTGGCGACGCCGCGCATCATCAGGATCGCCTTTTCCTCGCTCGGCTCGTCGATCTGCACGGTCTGGAAACGGCGAGTCAACGCCGGATCCTTCTCGATATGTTTTTTGTACTCGGCCCAGGTGGTGGCGCCGATCGTGCGCAGGTTGCCGCGAGCCAGCGCGGGCTTGAGCAGATTCGCCGCATCGCCGGTGCCGGCCGCGCCGCCGGCACCGACCAGGGTATGCGCCTCGTCAATGAACAGGATGATCGGTTTGGTCGAGGACTGCACTTCCTCGATCACCTGTTTGAGACGGTTCTCAAATTCACCCTTCATGCTGGCACCAGCCTGCAACAACCCCACATCGAGTACGCGCAATTGCACGTCCTTCAGCGGCGGCGGCACGTCGCCAGCGACGATGCGCATGGCGAAACCCTCGATCACCGCGGTCTTGCCCACGCCGGCCTCACCGACCAGCATCGGGTTGTTCTGGCGCCTGCGCATGAGGATATCGACCAGTTGGCGGATCTCGTCGTCGCGGCCGACGATTGGGTCCATCTTGCCGCTGCGCGCCTGCTCGGTGAGGTCGACGGTGAACTGCTGCAACGCCTCCTGCTTGCCCATCTGGGCGGGCGACATTGCGCCACTCGCCTCACCAGGCTCACTGCCACCGCCCATGCGGAAGCCATCGTTCGCGCTCTGTCCGTCCTCCGGCGAGCCCGCCACGATTTCCGCAAATTTCTCGACCAGCGCCTCCGGCTTGATCTTGTCGAACTCCGCCGAAATGTTCACCAGCGCATTGCGCAGGTTGCGCGTGCGCACGCAACCGACGAGCAGGTATCCAGTGCGCACCTGCGCTTCGCCGAACATCAAGGTGGCGAACACCCAGCCACGTTCGACCGCCTCCTCGACGTTGCTGGACAAGTCGGAAATGGACGAAGAGCCGCGCGGCAGCCGCTCCAGTGCGTCGGTGATGTCGCGCGCCAGGTTCGACGGATTGAGGTTGAACTGCTTGATGATGCGGTGTAGGTCCGAGTCCTGCAATTGCAGGATCTGGTGGATCCAGTGCACCAGCTCCACGTACGGATTGCCGCGCAACTTGCAGAAAACGGTGGCACTTTCGATGCCGCGAAAAGCCAGCTTGTTGAGCTTTCCGAACAGGGCGCCGCGACTGATTTCGGCCATGGTTATTGATCCTTTTGCGGTAGTTGTCGATCCGGATGTCTTGGTGCGAAATCAATCCAGCGTTGCGAATTCTGTTTACAGCTCATGTCCGCGATGTCTTTTGCAAACCCGTGCTCCCACCTACCCCACGGGCTTCAATACGACGTCGTCGACATTGGCGTCCTGCAGTGGCTGTCCCATCCAGGTGGTCAGGCCCATCCGTCCGTTTTGGCCCAGCCGGGTGGCGGGTACGTCGGCTCTTTTCAGCACCAGTTGCACATCCCACGCCTTTTCCTCGCCCACATAGGTCTTTACGGCAGCCACCAACTGACTGAGCGCCACCCCGCCCGGCAGAAAATTGTTGAACTCGGCGCGGCTCAGCGGACCCAGCCGCAGACGAAAACGCTGCTGGCTGCCCCAGACATATTCGCCGGTGACGGCGGTGCGTCCCAGCGCTGCCACGTCAGCGGATTCGCCAAGCCGAAGATGGGACGTCGGTGGTAGCCGCATCCATTCCGCGACAAATTCCACGATGCTGACCGGTATGCGGAAGAATCTCTCGATCAGCCCCTTGAGGCCCTCGGCGTTGCGCGTCTGCTGGAGCAGGCGACCCGCGAAAAAACGCTTGAACTGGTCCGGCAGCGCATCACGATCGTCGAGGTGCGGCGTCGCCAGACCCACCATCGCTCCCATGTAGAGGCGAAAGCGATCCTCGGCCGGACGGTCCAAATGCACGGTGGGCTGCGAATCGGCCCAGGCCCGGTAGAACAGGCTCATCATGCGGTGATGAAAAATATTGGCGAAGGCGATGAAGGTGGAATCCTTCGCATTGAGCTCGCGATCCATGGCGTATTCGGTCAGGTGCAACGGCATTGGTGCGTTGGGACCGAACAACCCAAAGAACAGGCCGTGCAAGCGCGCCGGTTTGCCGGCACCGCCAGGCTGATAACGATCGACCGTCTTCGGCGCGAACGACAGCGATGGCGTCTGGCATAGCCGCACGAAATCGTCCACCGCCTTGGCCGAGTGACCCAGCCGGGGCCGCTCGGGAAACGCGCACTCAAGCCTGCGGGCGGCTTCGAAGAATTCGAAGGCCTCGGGATGGTCGCGCAGCGCGTTCTCCAGCGCTACAGCGTCTGCCGTGTTCCCAGCCGGGCGGGCCATCGGGCGACCTCATTGCGTTCCAGCGTACGCAGAACGGTTTCTGTGAAGGAATTGATGGAAACGTAACGCGTAAAGAACTGCTGCATCACCGCGCCCAGCAGAAAGGCGCCGGTACCTTCGAACGCACCGTCATCGCAGGTAAGCGTGATTTCCAGCCCACGGCCAAACGTGATGGGCCCCGGTAGAGGTACCCGCCGCACGATGGGTTGCGAGCTGACCGCCTTCACGCCTTCTATCTGACGCAGCGCGCTTGAATCGAATTCGTCGCAGTACAGCGTCAGCATTTCGCGCAAGGCCGAAGCCCCTTCGCCAGTATTGTTTTCGAGCAACGACACGTAGTTCAGCTGCAGGTGACTGAGCAATCGCCAGGCGGTTTCACCCGTGGCGACTGACGCACGCGGCTTGGTGGGCCCAGCGACGCACCGGATCGCCTCCACCGGCGCGCCGGTCTCCAACGTGAAATCGGTCTTGGACTTGCCTACCGGCATCTGCAACGGCAGGTCGCGATTGGTGCACATCAACTGCATGCCGATCTGCCGCAGCTGGGTGGAGTAAGGCGCTTCGCTGGAGTCCACCAGGGCGATGAACATTTCATTGCCAATGTAACTGGAGCGCGCGCCCTGGCGCTTTTGCCGGGACGAGATCAGCCTTGGCTCGCGACGGATGGTGTAGTAGGCGGAATGCTGGCTGTGCCACGTGCGCTCGTCGCAGCCATAGAACGGCAGGAAGCGCTGCTCCGGCTCCTGCTTGTCGCCGAAGCCCTCGACGTTGCCGATACTGTGGATCTCGAAATCCATCGGCCGGGTGCGGTCGGCAAGAATGTGGTATTCGGTCTTGCCTTGCTGCAGATGGATGCGGTCAGCGCGCCGCGGAAACAGGTTGATGGCGGGTGTGCAGAACAGGCGGAAATTGTTCACGTCGACCGCATTGTGCAAACTGGCCACGCTGCGGTCGAACAACACCACGATCTCGAACTCGCTGCCCTTGGAACGTGCCAGCACAGGCTTCAAACCGGTGAATTCGGCGAACAGGAAGCGCTCGGGGCAGGCAAAATATTCCTGCAGCAGCCGATAACCGCTGAACGAACGGCCGCTGTAGGGAATCAGCGCCTCGTCGTCCTCGAAGCCCTTGCGATGAATGTGTGAGGCGTCGAAGCTCTGGCTGATCTCGCCACTGGCGCCTTGCCCACGCACAATGAAACTCACTGCGTTGCCCAGCAATTGTTCGTACAGCCGCTTTGGCAGTTCATCCGCCCCGGCGATAAACACCGGCAAGCTGTCGAGCGCGAGCATGTTCGCCTGTGCCCCTGCTGTTACCCTGAACTTCAACCGCAAGCCAGCCCGCACCGCTTTGCCTGCCGGCAGCGTCACGCCCGCCGCAGCGATCGCCGCAGGAGTCTCGAAGTACTTTGCGTCGATAAGCTCCAGCGGCCACAGCGTCACATCATGGGCGGTGCGATATTCGCAGGCAGTGCGGTCATCCTTCCCGGTCAGGCTGCGCAATGCCGTATGCCGGGCAACCGTATGACCGGCGAGCAGCCCGCTTTCCTTCAGATCAGGCTGCATCTGCACCACGGCCATCGAAGGTACCGGCGCCAGATAGTGCGGATAGATCATCTCCAGCAGATGCTGGGTGAATAACGGATATTGCGCGTCAAGCTTGAGCTGTACCCGCGCTGCCAGGAACGCGAAACCTTCCAGCAAGCGTTCTACGTACGGGTCGGCGCATTCGAAACCCTCCAGCCCGAGACGTCCGGCAATCTTCGGGTACTCGCGCGCAAATTCACCGCCCATTTCACGGACGTGCTGCAGTTCCCGGTTGTAGTAGCGAAGCAGGCGTGGGTCCATGGTTGATCAGCCGAAGCCCTCCGATACCTTGAAGTTGCCCGTCTCCAGATCTACCTCGGTTTTCAGATAGAGACTGAGTGGGATCGGCTGCGCCCACATCTCGGATTCGATGTTGAACCTCAGCGCCTGGCGATCCATCCGCTTCTGATTGGAGTTCACCGTGACCCGCAGCGTGCTGGCTGTGAGGCGCGGCTCGAAGGCGAGAATCACATCCTTGATCTGGCGTTGCAGAGTCTCCGAATTGATACCCGACAAGGACACGCCGGTAAGGTCGGGAATGCCGAAATTGAGCACCGAGCGGGCCACGTCGGGGTAATCGTCGAGATCCGTGCTCACATCCAGACTGACGCAATTGAGCAACCACGAGACATCGCGCGCAACACAATCGCGCAGCCGCGTGGCCGAGATCACACGTTTCTCGCGGCTCTCCTCCAACTTGCCTGGTTCGTCATCGGTAAGACGATCCAGCAGCGATGGCTGAAGCCTTTCCTGGGTGGTCAACTCAGCCATGGCTCGCACGTACCTCCATCAGTTGACGTCGAACGAAATCAGCCTGATATCGAGCAACGGGTATTCGCCCTCATCGGTGGCCAGCATCCGTTGACCGAGCCCGGTCTGGACTCCCTCCTCGGCATCGATCCATTCCGTCTTGCGGCCCAGCACCACATCGTTGTCGTCACTGCGCTCGGAGCCGGGGTAGCGACCGGGGATGAACCCGATGGCCTTGCCGCCATTTGCCCAGGTGACTTCCACCGGCACCCAGATCTTGTCGCGAAGGTCCGTGGGCGCTTCGAATTTCAGTTCCCGCAGACGCGAGAACGGTACCCAGGAATACCCGCCGTTGACGACGATTTCCAGGCAAGGTCCCAGTCGCGGGTCGGCGTCCGCGATCCATTCGAATCGGGTGCCGTCGATGCTGCCACTCACGGGCGCGGCCTGGTCGAAGGCCTGATCGCGCAGGCTGGCAGCCTCCCCATGATGGCCTTCCGCAGTCAGCTTGAGCGCCTGCAATAGCAGCGCCAGCCATTGTTCCGGCTCGCCTATGACTACCGGCAGACGCAAGCCGGCAAAGACATCGGCACGAACCGTCTCGCCTTTCAATGCCTCGGTATAGGCGCCAACCATCATCGCGTTGAGCGGTTCGAGCTCGCCGCTGACATTCAACTGGTTCCGGGCTCGTTCCCACTGCCCAAGCAGGGCCAGCAACTGGAATAAAAAAACCCGGCGCTTGGCATCTGCCGGGTTGCTGCGGACTTCCACCGTCAGCAGTTGTAGCGCTTCATCGAGCCGACCTTCTTTGAGCTTGCTTTCAGGTGTCATTTCATTTCTCGCAAGCACAACCGGGCGATGTCGATGACTCGCCCAATCAATGGGGGTAAATCAATGACCGGCTGAACCTTGCACAGGCAGCTGTCCGAGATTCGTCGCACGCCCGGGCTCGTGCCCGGCGTGCGACTTCAAAACCGACTTGCCCACGCAATCGCCGGAAGTTTCAGACTCCGGCCAGCAACGCTGGAACAGAGTTCAACTAACCGCCACTTCTTCGACGCTGTAGCCCACAGTGCCTGCCGAGGCCACGACACCCTTGTCGTTCTGTGCGAAGTACTCGACATCGAACTTCGCAAAGCTGATCGAGATATTCTCGGTCAACATGTCTTCGCCGCCGGACCCACCCGTGCTGTAGCTGGTAACCATCGCGCTCGTGAGCTTGATCGTCAGGTAGTCCTCCTGTTTGCCGCCGGCCTTGGACACCGCCAGCGTCACCGTGTCCATATGGTCGCCGGTCACCAGCGCCTTGATGAACGAGGTCGAACTCTTGTCGATGTACTTGGTGATGCTGATGTCCTGCACATTGGCCTTGCCTGCGCCGCCGCCGCTGCCGTGACCGAACGAACCGCTCTGTGACATCCCCCACGACCACGCCAGGACCTGAATTTCGTCCTTGTGCTTGGCATGCTTCGATTCGCCCGTGAACTTGACCGAACCGCCTTCCAATTTCAAATGCATGTCTAATGCCATCAGAATTCTCCTGGACTATAAGTTTTGAGTTGGACCCGCCGGGCCGTGCGACCTTCATCGACGGCTGCTGGTAGTTGTCTTGCTACGTCGTACGCTTTGTGAAACCAGATGACACCAAAGCCGGTCAGCCCTTCGCCGCGGACGGCAGACGAGACACGAGCCTCAGGGAAACCGTCAGACCTTCCAACTGGTAATGCGGTTTGAGGAAGAATTTCGAGGTGTAGTACCCAGGTGCACCCTCGACTTCTTCCACCACAACCTCTGCTGCGGACAACGGTTTGCGCGCCTTCGTTTCCTCGCTGGAGTTCGCCGGATCGCCATCGACGTACTGCAGGATCCACGACGTCAGCCAGCGCTCCATCGCATCGCGGTCCTTGAAGGAACCGATCTTGTCGCGCACGATGCACTTCAGGTAATGCGCAAAGCGACAGCAAGCAAACATGTACGGCAGCCGCGCACCCAAGGCTGCATTGGCGGTGGCATCGGGATCGTCGTATTCCTCCGGTTTGGCCAGCGACTGCGCGCTGATGAAAGCGGCCATGTCCGAATTCTTGCGATGCACCAGCGGCATCATGCCCATCTTGTCCAGCTCTGCCGAACGCCGGTCAGTGATGGCGATCTCGGTGGGGCATTTCATGTCCACGCCGCCATCGTCAGTCGGGAAGGTATGCGTCGGCAGCCCCTCCACCGCGCCACCGGACTCGATGCCGCGGATCCGCGAGCACCAGCCATACATCTTGAATGACCGGTTGATGTTCACCGCCATCGCATAGGCGGCGTTTTGCCAGGTGTACTTGGATGAATCCGCGCCACTGGTGTCTTCTTCGAAGTTGAACTCCTCCACCGGATCGGTCTTCGCGCCATAGGGCAGCCGGGCCAGCGTGCGCGGCATGGTCAAGCCAATGTACTTGGCGTCATCGGACTCGCGCAGCGAACGCCACGCGGCGTAATCCGGCGTGGAGAACACTTTGGCCAGATCGCGCGGATTGGCCAGTTCGTTCCAGCTGTCCATGCCCATCAAGGTGGAGGCTGCCGCCGAAATGAATGGCGCATGCGCGGCTGCAGCGACCTGTGCGATGCCGGAAAGCAACTCGACGTCGGGCGGACTGTGATCGAAGTAGTAGTCGCCGATCAGGCAGCCATAGGGTTCGCCGCCAAGCTGGCCGTACTCCTCTTCATACATCTTCTTGAAGATCGGGCTCTGGTCCCAGGCGGTGCCCTTGTAACGCTTCAGGGTCTTGGCCAGGTCCTTCTTGGAGATATTCATCACACGGATCTTCAGCTGCTGGTCCGTTTCGGTGTTGTTGACCAGATGATGCAGGCCCCGCCAGGCACTCTCCAGCTTCTGGAAGTCCGCGTGATGCATGATCAGATTGATCTGCTCGCTGAGCTTGCGATCGATCTCGGCGATATAGGCGTTGATGGTCTGGGCGACATCGTCGGACACGATGTCGGACTTGTTCAATACCTGCTCGGCCAGTGTGCGGACCGCGGACTCCACCTCTTCTTTCGCGCGGTCGCTCTTGGGTTTGAATTCCTTGCTCAAGAGCGCAGCAAAGTCGCCGGCATCCAGGGTTTGTACGGCGCCGCCCTGTTCGGCCAGATTTTCGGTTGCCATGCGTACTTACTCCCCGTCTTTGTTGTTGTCGTCGGCGGGCTTGGGCGCCGAAACCAATGACTGCAGAAGCGCCGGATCCTTGAGCGCCTGGGCGATAAGGTTCTCGGCACCGGCCTTGCCGTCCATGTACGTGTCCAGATTGGCGAGCTGGGTGCGCGCCTCGAGCAATTTGGCCACTGCACCGACTTTCTTTGCCACGGCAGCAGGAGAGAAGTCATCCATGCTTTCGAATGTGATATCGACGGCCAGATTGCCTTCGCCGGTCAGCGTGTTCGGCACCGCAAAGGTCACTCGCGGCTTCATCGACTGCAGACGGTTGTCGAAGTTGTCGACGTCGATTTCCAACGCCTTGCGATCCTCGATCGGTGGTAGGTCGCCTGCGCTCGCGCCAGAGAGATCCGACATCACACCCATCACGAACGGCACCTGCACTTTTTTCTGAGCGCCATATACCTCGACGTCATATTCGATCTGCACGCGCGGCGCACGGTTTCGTGCGATGAATTTCTGACTACTTTGCTTGGCCATGCGATGTCTCCCAGTAAATGCTCTTCCGGTTTGAATGGAGCGGTCGGCTCTGCGTGGCATGACTTGATCCGCCACGGAGAAGCAGGACGTCAGTAAGACGGCCGTCAAAACGCACAATTACTTGCGGTTCGCCGGCTATTCTTGCGTTTGATGACTTCGGCGTT
Organism: Rhodanobacter sp. UBA5168; assembly: GCA_002413455.1. Classification (GTDB taxonomy): domain Bacteria; phylum Pseudomonadota; class Gammaproteobacteria; order Xanthomonadales; family Rhodanobacteraceae; genus Rhodanobacter. Next base: position 39,809 of record DHXA01000002.1, read on the forward strand.
GTCACTGCTCGGCATAGCAATCGCAGCCAGCAAGGTGCAAGTCGCCGATCGGACAGGTCCGACATCATCTGGATTCGCGTGTTATTGAATGCCGCGCTATGCGGTACCTGGCGCCAAGTGTGGGTGCATTCGGACAGCACACCTCATACGGCCAAACTCGTGGTCGCCAAAAAGCGTTCGCAAGTGCGATCGTCCACCCCCCTCATTCCATGTATTGGGCAAGCGAAAGGGCATCCATATTCGCCCCTCCCAACTACCTGCCACCCCACCCGTGCCCATCAATCGACTATGAGCAATGACCCCACCTGCAATGATGGCAGGCGTCTCGATGCCACTTCCGTCCTGATGCGCCACCACACGCCGCCCTTGCCAGAGCTGTCCCCCGTGACAGATGGATGCCCCACCCCTTGCCGCAACGTGAGCCGACGGAGCGGCGCGTTGCTATCCTGAACGAGATCGGTTCATTCCTTAACGTACATCTGTCAACGGCTGTCTGCAAGCTGAATTTGAGCTTGGCCTGCAGGTGCGTCGCGCACGTCCCGTCAACCGTGCGGGAGCCCCGACGAGAGGACACAAAACCTCGGTTTCTTCTCTTGAGTTTCCGTTTTCCCGCGCACCAATCAGCACGGTAGCGACAACTTGGTACCTGCCGTGAAATCGGTAGGTGAAGGGCCAAAAAAGAAAAGCCGCCCTGATGGGCGGCCTTTCTGGACTGTCTTCGCACAATCGTCCAGAGCGTCGCGTAACGACCTGGGCCACTGTCGGTGAATTGGTGGGCGGTACAAGGATCGAACTTGTGACCCCTACCATGTCAAGGTAGTGCTCTACCGCTGAGCTAACCGCCCGTCTCGCTTTTTTGCTGTGTACGCGAGCCGCGCAGTATACGGGAGCTGCCGGCTCTCGACAATATCCCGACAGGGCGGGATCAGCGATCAACGTAATGTCTGTTCCCGCAGCCGGTGGATCTGGTCGCGCAGCCGCGCGGCATCCTCGAACTCCAGGTTCTGTGCGTGCTTGTACATCTGTGCCTCGAACTTCTTCAGCATGCCCGCCGCCTGCTGCGCGCTTAGGCCGCCGTAGTCGGCGGCCTGTTCGGCGACCGCCGTACGGCTGCGTGAAGATTTGCTGCCGCGACGATTGCCGGACTCGCTGCGCGCGCCCTCCATGATGTCGGCAATACGCCGCACGATCGTGGTCGGCACGATTCCCTGCTGCTCGTTCCAGGCCAACTGCTTCTCGCGGCGGCGCGCCGTTTCGTCGATCGCCGCCTGCATCGACCGGGTGACCTGATCGCCGTACAGGATCGCCTTGCCGCGGACGTTGCGGGCAGCGCGACCGATGGTCTGGATCAGCGAGCCGGTAGAGCGGAGGAAACCCTCCTTGTCAGCATCGAGGATCGCGACCAGAGAAACCTCTGGCATGTCCAGGCCCTCGCGCAGAAGGTTGATACCGACCAGTACGTCGAATTCACCCAGGCGCAGGTCGCGGATGATTTCGCTGCGCTCGACCGTCTCGATGTCCGAATGCAGATAACGCACCTTCACGTCCTGTTCGGAAAGGTATTCGGTGAGGTTCTCGGCCATCCGTTTGGTCAGCGTGGTGACCAGCACGCGATCTCCCATCGAAACACGTTTGTGTACCTCGCTGAGCAGATCGTCGACCTGGGTGCGCACGGGGCGTACTTCCACTTCCGGATCCACCAAGCCGGTAGGACGGACCAACAGTTCGACCACGGCCTCGCCGGATTTGTCCAGCTCATAGGCGCGCGGCGTGGCCGAGATGAAGATCGAGCGCGGCACCCGTTGTTCCCACTCCTCGAACTTCAGCGGCCGGTTATCCATTGCCGACGGCAGCCGGAAGCCGAATTCCACCAGAGTCTCCTTGCGCGAGCGGTCGCCCTTGTACATGGCGCCCAACTGCGGCACGGTAACGTGCGACTCATCCACTACCAGCAAGCCGTCGGACGGCAGGTAATCGAACAGCGTCGGGGGCGGTTCACCGGGCGCGCGCCGGGTCAGATGGCGCGAGTAGTTCTCGATGCCCTGGCAGTAACCGACCTCGGTCATCATTTCGATGTCGAAGCGAGTGCGCTGATCCAACCGCTGCGCCTCGACCAACTTGTTCTCGCGGTAGAGCAATTCCAGCCGGTCCTTCAACTCGACCTTGATCGTCTCGATCGCGTTGAGCACGCTCTCGCGCGTGCTGGCGTAATGCGTTCGCGGATAGACGGTGTATCGCTGTACCTTGCGGATGGTCTCGCCAGTGAGCGGATCGAACAGCGCCATGTTTTCCACCTCGCCATCGAAGAGCTCGATGCGCAACGCCTCGGTCTCCGATTCGGCCGGGAATACGTCAACGATTTCGCCGCGTACCCGATAGGTGCCGCGCCGCAGCTCCATCTCATTGCGCGTGTACTGCAGCTCGGTCAGCTGGTGGATCAACTTGCGCTGGTCGATACGCTCGCCCTTGGCCAGGATCAAGCGGAGGCTGAGGTAATCCTCGGGATTGCCGAGGCCATAGATCGCCGACACCGTGGCCACGATGATCGAGTCGCGGCGTGACAGCAGCGCTTTGGTCGCCGACAGCCGCATCTGCTCGATGTGCTCGTTGATGGAGGCGTCCTTCTCGATGAAAGTGTCCGACGCCACCACGTACGCTTCCGGCTGGTAGTAGTCGTAATAGCTGACGAAGTACTCCACTGCGTTGTGCGGGAAGAACTCCTTGAACTCGCCATACAGCTGCGCGGCCAGTGTCTTGTTCGGTGCCATCACGATGGTCGGGCGTTGCACCTTCTCGATCATGTTGGCGATCGTGTAGGTCTTGCCCGAACCCGTCACGCCGAGCAGCGTCTGCGCAGCCAATCCGGCCTCGAAGCCTTCGGCGAGGCGCTGGATCGCCAGCGGTTGATCGCCGGCAGGCTGATAGGGGGCAACGAGTTGGAAGCGGTCAGTCATCGGCTACAGATGTGGGCATGATGAGGCATTTTAAATCGGGCCTGCTGACAGGTCGCGTCAGCATAAACCGACATCCATGCCACCTTGCCGCCACTGACCGCCTGACGCCGGCGGCCTAGCATGGGCTTCTCGGATAACGCAGGAAGCGACGTCATGATGGTTCCCAGGAATTCGGGGCGATGTCACGGGCAATGTGGCATGACCCTGGTCGAGCAGATCATGGTGCTCGCCATCATGGGGATACTCGCCGGCATCGCCGTGCCGCCTCTGCGGAACCTGTTGAACCACAACATGCTGCAAGTTGCCCAGACCGACTTCATCGCGGCGCTGCAGCATGCGCGTGAAACCGCCGTCATCAGCGGCAAGCGCACGCTGTTCTGCCCCACCCGCGACGGCAGCCGTTGCAGCGGCGATATGCGCTGGGACAACGGCTGGCTGCTTGGTCACGATGCCAATGCTGACGACCAGCCCGACAACGGGCCGCTGTACACCGGCCCCGGTTATGGTGGAAAGCTGATCGTTCGCAGCAGCGCCGGCCGTCATGTGGTTCGCTTTCGTCCCGACGGCAGCGCCAGCGGCAGCAACATCACCCTTGTGTTCTGCCAGCTATCGGATCCGGCAGGCGCACTCAGCGTGTTCGTTTCCAATTCAGGCCGTATCCGCGGCGCCCCCGCCACCGCAGTGCAGGCCGCAGCTTGTCTACAGGCCACTTGACCGGATATGCCAGCGGCTGAACGCAAAAAGCCGGCAATTTGCCGGCTTTTTGCGATATCTGGCGCCCGAAGCTGGACTCGAACCAGCGACCCCCTGATTAACAGTCAAGTGCTCTAACCAGCTGAGCTATTCGGGCGTGAGCTGCGTAGTTTGTCGAGGGCGCGTCTGGCTGTCAAGCCGTCACCAACGGATCTCCATACATTTTTTACGCCGTTACCACACGGTAACAGGGCACATATGCCGTGCCGCCGGGCAGCTTCATCCGGTGCTGTTCGACGAACGCCTGCAACAGCTTGTCCAGAGCACGCATGATGTCCGCATCGCCATCTATGTCGAACGGGCCATGCTGCTCGATGGCCAGTACGCCCTCCTCCTTCACGTTGCCGGCAACAATGCCGGAAAACGCACGGCGCAGATCGGCCGCCAGCTCGTGCCGCGGACGGTCGCGATGAATCTGCAGCGCGCGCATCGCTTCATGCGTGGGACGAAACGGCAGCTGGAACTCCAGTGGAATCTGCAGCGCCCAGTTGAAGAAAAACGCGTCCTTGGTGTCCAGACGGTTATGGCGCACCTTGTCGACGCCCTTGATCATCGCCCGCGCCACGGCCGCCGGATCATCCACGATGATCTGGTAATGCTGGCCCACCTCGTCGCCCAGGCTCAGCCGCAGGAAACGATCTATCTGCTCGAAATAGGCAGCCGACTCACGCGGCCCGGTGAAAACCAGCGGAAACGGTATGCCTGCGTTGTCCGGATGCAACAGGATGCCCAGCAAATAGAGAATTTCCTCGGCCGTACCCACACCTCCGGGAAACACGAGGATGCCGTGACCTATGCGTACGAATGCCTCAAGCCGCTTTTCGATGTCGGGCATGATCACCAGGTGGTTGACGATCGGGTTCGGCGACTCGGCGGCGATGATGCCCGGCTCGGTGATGCCGATGTAGCGGTTGTTCCGGCGCCGCTGTTTGGCGTGCGCGATGGTTGCGCCCTTCATCGGGCCTTTCATGGCGCCCGGCCCGCAGCCTGTGCAGATGTCCAGCCCCCGCAAACCGAGTTGATAGCCGACCAGCTTGGTGTAGTCGTATTCGTCGCGCGAGATCGAATGGCCGCCCCAGCACACCACCAGGTTGGGATCGATGTGCGGCTTGAGGATGCGAGCATTGCGCAAGATCTCGAAAACGCCCTGGGTCAGTCCCGCTGAACCGTCCAGATCGAGGCCGATCTGCTCCAGCTGGGTCGACACGTAGACGATGTCGCGTACCACAGCCACCAGCAGCTCATTGATGCCGCGAATGATCTGGCCGTCCACGAAGGCCTGCGCCGGCGCATGGGTAAGTTCGATCTTGATGCCGCGATCCTGCTGCAATACCTGGATATCGAAATCCGGATATTGCTCAAGAATGGCGCGCGGATCGTCGCTGACATTGCCCGAGGTCAGCACCGCCAGCGCGCAGCGGCGGAGCAGCGCATGCAGGCCCGAGTCGCTGGCGCCACGCAAGCGCGCCACCTCGTTGCGGGACAGGATATCCAGTCCACCGACCGGTGAAATGCGGGCGCTTACCGTAGCTGACTTGCTGCGTGGTCCGGCGTTGGTGTCGTTCATGAATATTTCTCCTGCCGCTGACCGGTTCGCTGCGTCATGCAGCACCGTGGCGGACCGCTAAGCTTCCCTTGCCGGAATGGCACGGTCAAGGCAATAAAAAGGCCGGCGCCCTCGCGGACGCCGGCCGATCGCATCATCCGTGGGAACGGATCAGAACGTGTACTTCACCGTCAACTGTACCGCCCAACGCTGAGCCAAATCGTTAGGAAACGTAGAGGTTGGAACCTGCTGCGGGCTATAGTTGCCACCCTTGTCGATGTAGTTGCTGCAGCTCGATGCACCGCCGCAGCTGATGTCGTAAATGTACTTGCCATCCGCACCCACGCCATAGAAGTCAGCCAGATTGCGATAACCCGGGAAGTTGGCCCGCTTCTCAATACCCCAGTGCTTGTTCAGCAGATTGGTGAAATTGTAGACGTCGAACTTGATGACACCCTTGTTGCCCGCAAAGATGCCCGGAATCTCCTGGCTGAAGCTCAGGTCGATCTGGTTGAGCCAGCCCGCATGATCGCCATTGCGGCCGGCGATACCACCCTGATGATCCTTCAGATAGTCGTTATCGTGGATGTAATTGTAGAACTGCTGGATCAGCTTGGGATCGGTACCCGCACGGAACGACACATCACCCTGATTCGGGATATAGACAAGATCGTTGCTCACGCCGTCGCCATTGGCGTCGTTGCCGAAGGTCCAGCTGTACGGCGACGCGTTGTGGCCATCATAGAAGATGCTGGCGCTGGTGGTGTACTCACCGAAGAAGCGATGCTGCCAGTTGAGTCCGGCAATCACCCGACGCGGAATCGAGTAATTGGAAGGAGTCGCCACGTTCTCGTTCGGGTCGGTGATGTAGTTGTTGACATAGTTCGAGCGGGCGACGCTGCTGGTCCCCGGGTTCACCTCGGTGGCGCGGCTCCAGGTGAAACCAACCATTCCTGACCAATCCGCGGAGAACGGCTTCTTCAGCGACAAGGCCAAACTATCAGCACTGCCACGACTGGTATCACCAAGGTTGATAGTGCCGTCTGAGAAGGCGCTATTGGCGAGATAACGCGACTTCTGACCCGAAGCACGAGGATTCTGACCGGGGTTCTTGTAATAGCTGAAGCGCCCATCCGGCAACACTGCGGTCGGCGCACCCACGTTCAGGTTCTGATAAATGATCGCGTCGCGTACCTTGATGTGCTCATAGTCAGCGGTGGCGATCAGGCCCCACCACGGCAACTCCTTGTCGATGCCCAGGCTGAACTTCCACACACTCGGCAGACGGAAGCCCGGCGAAAGCGTGTTGACTGTCTGCTGACCGGAACCGACCACACCGTCCTGCTGGTTGTGCGCGTCAGGACTGAACACCGGCAGATTGGTGTTGCACGGGGGACTCTGCGTCGGTCCGCAGTTGAACTGGGTCTGAGTACTACCCGAGTTCGAGAAGATGTTGCCAATCCAGACGCTTGGCGGGTTGGAGATAAACAGGCCAGCGCCGCCACGCAGCTGGGTCAGATGCTCCGTGTTGAAGTTGTAGTTGAACGACATGCGCGGTTGCACCACGCGATTGCCGTTGACGGTCGTCTGATTGGTACGGCCAAACCCGCCAGTCGCAGCGCCAGTCACCGGATTGGTGCCCGGGGCCGAAGCAAACAACGGGTTGTAAATGGGCTGGTCACTGATCAGCGGGATGTCGACGCGCACGCCGTACTGGACTGACAGGTTGTTGGTGACCTGCCAAGTGTCCTGCAGAAACACGCCCCATTGCTTCAGGACGAAGTTGGCAGCGACATCGTTGAGGGTAAGACCATCAGAAGGGCGGCTATAGCGGTACTGGTAGTAATTGCCGGCCAGGAAGTTATCCAGACCGGAAATGGTGGAGCCGTCCGCGGCCTTTGAATCCTCGAACGTGTAGCTGCCGAAATAGTTCTGCAGGAACAGGTTGTAGGTGGTGTCTTTTTCGTAATCGAACCCGCCCTTGATGGTGTGATCGCCGGCATAGTATGTACCGGCCCATGCCGCATTCAGGGTCTTCACGTCGAGCACGTTGGCCTGGTATGAATAGTTCGTACCGAACTCTACCGCTGCATTGCCAAAGCCTACCGGATACACCGTGATGTCCGGCAGGTCGCCACCAGCGACCGGACTATTGGTCTTTGAGAACTTGGCGTACGAGATGGTGGTATCGGTGGAGAACGAGTCCGACCAGTCATCGTAGAAATGCAGCGCGTAGCTCGTATTCTTTGTTTCGGAGTTATACCAACCGCTGGAAAGCACCAGCTTGGAATTGCTGCCGCCGATGGTGGGCTTGCTTTCCTTGGTCTGGCTGTAGGTGAAACTTGCGCGGTGGTTATCGCTGATGTTCCAGTCGATCTTGCCCAGGTAGCGCTTGTCCAGCAGATCGGTGTTGCCGCCACCGGCGGAGCCGATATCGGTCAGCCCATAAGTTGCGGCAGCATCGCGCACCTGCTGGACCTGCTGCGCAGTCAGACCATCAACAGTCACGCTGGAGCCGGTGCCCTCTGGACCATACGGGCTGCCTGAACCGATCTGGGTACTCTTTTCGGCGGACAGGAAGAAGAACAGCTTGTCCTTGATGATCGGCCCGCCGATCGTCGCTCCGCCAGTCCACTGGCGATCGAACCCTTGATATTTGGTATCGCTCTCGTTCTTGCCAATCATGTTCTGGTTCTGGAATACGTAGTAGACCGAACCGTGGAAATCGTTGGTGCCGCTCTTGGTCACAGCGTTGACGTTGGCACCCACGCCGCGGCGGATGGACGTGTCGTAGTTCGCGGTCGAGATGTTGTACTCCTCGATCGTGTCCTGCGAGATTGGAGTGGCCAGGGTCGGCAAGCCATTCGCGTTCAGGCCGAACGGATCGTTCGCGCTGACCGAATCCACCGTGATGTTGTTGTAGCGACTGTTCTGTCCGATGGCGGAAAATGAACCCGCGGCGCGATCGGTGACCACGATGCGCGGATCCAGGCGCACGATGTTCTGGATCGAACGATCAGGCGTAGGCGTCGCTTCAATCTCGCGACTGGACACATTGGTCGAGATGCCCTTGTTGTCCGCTGAAAACGTCTGCGCAAGCGTATTGGCCGATACGGTGACACCGGAAAGATTCTTGACTTCCTTCGCCTGCTCCGCCCCGATGGTCAGATTGACCGGCGTATCCTGGGCCAGCTGCAGGTACACCTGACCTTGCTCGGCTTGCGCCATGCCCGCCTTGGAGACGGTGACGTCGAACGGACCACCCACACGCAGACCCTGCGCGGCGTAATGACCGCTGGCATCAGTGGTCGCGATCTTGGTGGTGCCTGACGGCTCATGCACGATCTGCACGGTGGCGCCGGCGACCGGCTGGCCACTTGCGTCGAGTACGCGACCGCTGATCGAAGAGGAGGTGTCCTGTGCGATGGCGGGCACCGCGGTGGCCAACAACGAAGCAATGGCAAACGGCAGGAGTTTGGCGCGGATTCGGCTATTCATTCTTGATCGACCCTTAGGTTCGCAACGAAAAATTTTACATTTCCAGGCACAAACGCGACCTTGCCTGACGCACGCCAAGTGCGGCATGGTGGATCACGCGTGGTACCCCCAGTTGTGGCTGTTCCGAACTCATCGAGCGATGGATCCGGATACCGCAGCTCGTCGGACCTTCCCGTCCGTCAGCTGATTGTTAAATCGATTTTAACGCCATTCTATGACACTTTTGTAACGTCGACACGTCACTGCCGATTCAAAAACTGTCGCGCCCCAGGTCAAGTGGCCCGCTGGAAATCAGCGAGCCGGAAACTCTGTTGGAGCGGCTCCAGATGAAGGCTGGCCGCTTAGCGGTCAGGCAGACTTGCCGAGATAGCGTGCCCGCTTGGCGGGTTTCAGGTTTGCCAGGTCCAGCATCACCAGACCATCCACACAGCCGGAAAAATCCGGATCTTCGCCGAAGTCGAGGAACTGCACGCCTTCGGGTTCGACCAGGTCGACATACTGGCGATAGAGCACCGGCAGGCTGACGCCCAGTGCATCCAGGTGATGCTTCAGTTTGCCCAGACCGGCAGGCGCATCCAGACCTTCCAGCGAGGAGCGCACGCCTTGCACGACTTCAGGCGAAATCACGAAGGGCTGGCGCGCCGCGGCCAGTCCTGGCGCGCCAAAATAGTGCTGGTGAGCCGCGGCAATCCATTCGCGCGCCTCACGCGGCAGATTCACCGACATGCTGACCGGACCGAACAGATAGTGGAGCTCCGGATGCCGCTGCAGATAAAAGCCGATGCCCTGCCACAGCTGGTCCAGCGCACGCGAACGCCAATAGGCTGGTGCCACGAAACTGCGGCCCAGCTCCATGCCCTGAGCCAGTCGCGATTCCAATGCCGGCGAATAATTGAACAGGCTGGAGGTATACAACCCGGACATGCCGCGTTCGGCAATCAGCCGGCCGCCATGGCCGAAACGATAGGAGCCGACGATGCGCAGCGCCTGCGGATCCCACAGCACCAGGTGTTCGTAATGAGAGTCGTAGGCGTCCAGGTCACGCCGCGCGCCGGTGCCCTCACCGACCTTGCGGAAGGTCAGCTCGCGCAGTCGGCCGATTTCGCGCATGACCGCACTATCGAGCGCACCCTTGAACAACCACGCCTGCTTGCCGTCGCCGAGATCGGCCAGTTTCTCTGACCGCATCAGTTCCGCCGCGACCTGCTCGGCCGGCTCCGGCAGCGCCAGTGGCGCTTGTCCGCCAAAGATCAGACCGCGATGCTGGCCGACCCGGTACACATGTCGGCGCATCAGCTTGGTGGCCTGTTCCGGCGACCCGCCGCTGCGCTGTACGAGCTCGTCGGCGCTGACCAGCGCGCCGATGCTGAAACCGATCCGCCGCTTGCCCGGCGCCACCGCCTCACGCGGCAGCATCGCCGTACTCAGCGGCTTGGCCAGCATCGACAGCCCGTAGAACATCGCCGAATTGCGTGCAGCGACATGGATCGGAAGCACCGGCGCCTTGCTGCGCAGTGAAAGTCGTGCGAAGCCGTCCGACCACTGTCCGTCACGCACGCCACCGGGGCGCACACGCGAGACCTCGCCTGCGGGAAACACGATCAGCGCCTCGCCATTGGCCAGAGCGCGGTAAATACCGCGCAAACGCGACGCCGCACCCTTGCCGAATACATCCACCGGCAACATCAACTTGCCCAGTTGCGGAATCACCGCCAGCCAGTCGTTGCCGAGAAAACGCACATCGCGGCGCACCGATCCGATCAGTTGCAGCAACGCCAGCGCGTCCTGCATGCCCAGCGGGTGATTGGCCACCACCAATAGCGGACCATCGACCGGGATATGTTCGCGCTCGCGCGGATTGACCTGATAGCTGGTACCGAGAACCTCCAGCACTCGCTCGACAAAATCAAAACCCTCGGCGGCGCCGACCCGTTCCAGCACCCGGTTGAATCCGTCTTCATCCGCAAGCCGTCCGAGCACGCCCGCCATCGGGCGGCGGATGCGCGGATATTGGGCCAACCAGGGCAGGCGTTCGGTAAGGGACTGTTCGATACTCAGCATGTCTGCGTCCTCGGATTCCCCCCATCCTGGCGATCAATTATGACAGCTGAGCAGTCACTCGCAGTGTCACGGACGACAGATCCGACGGCGCAATTGTTTCAAACGTTCAGGTGCAGGAACGACGCCACGCCGGCCATGAACATCTGCACCGACAGGGCAATCAGCAGCATGCCCATCACGCGCTCCAGCGCAGTCAGCACACTCTCGCCGAGCCAGCGGAACAGATAGGTGGCGCTGAGCAGGATCAACGAGGTGGCCAGCCACGCCAGCAGCAACGCGATCGTCCAGTCGGCAGTGCGGCCGGGCTGGGTATTGGTCAACAGCAGCAGCGCTGCCATGGCCGACGGACCGGCCACGCCGGGAATCGCCATGGGCACGATGAACGGCTCGCCCTGCCCGGGCTTGCCGAAGATGCCACCCCCATCAGCCGGCGGAAACACCATGCGGATGCCGATCAGGAACAGCACGATGCCACCGGCGATGCTGATCGAATCCGGCTTCAGCTGCAGCAACTTGAGGATGTGCTGGCCGCCAAACAGGAACGCCAGCAGCACGCCCAGCGCGATCAGCAGTTCGCGCACCATCACCCGACGCCGGCGCTTGGGCGGCACGTCTTTCAACAGACTCAGGAAGAACGGGATATTGCCCAGCGGGTCCATGATCAGAAACAACATGATTCCCGCCGACAACGTGGTCATCTGCGTTTCCATCTCAGCTCCCTTCTGGTGAGGCGCTCACTGCTTCGGCCGAACCGGAACCTTGCCTCAGTCGACCCGCATATCCAGTACTGCACCGCGCGCCGCCATGCCCTGCGCGCTGAGCAGATAGACCGCCGCTGCAGCCGCGGCATCCGGAGGAGCTCGCCGCATGATGTCTTCGCCGAAATACGCCAGTTGTCGCAGCGCCGTGCGCATCGGCGCCGGCAGCATCGCATGAACGCGCAACGCGCTGCTGTCGGTTTCCTCGTGCAGGATCGCCACGAACCGCTCCAGCGCCGCCTTCGACACGCCATAGCCGCCCCAGTGCGCACGTTGCAGCAAGGCAGGATCGTCCACCACAAACACCACCGCGCTGTCGCTGGCCTGGGTCAGCAGCGGCAGGCAGGCCTGGGTCAACGCAAACGGCGCCGACACATTGACATGCATCGCGCGCAGCCAGGCGTCGGGCTTGTGCATGGCAATCGGCGTCAGCCCACCAAAGCTGACGGCCGCATGCACGATGCCGTCGAGCCGACCGAAATCACGCTCGAGCCCTTCGGCCAATGCGGTGTACTCGCGTGGTGTGGCCACTTCCATGTCCAGCGGATGGATCACCGGCTCGGCCAGACCCTCGGCGCGCATCGCATCGTACAACTGCTCCAGCTGGCGTTTGCGCTTGCCGGTGATCACCACCGTGGCACCCGCGCGTGATGCAGCTCGCGCCACGGCGCCGCCCAACCCGCCGTAGGCGCCGGTGACCAGCACCACCCGATCGGCCAGGGCGTCGGCAGCCGGCAGCCAGCCGGCCGGCAAACGGGAAACCGGCAATGTCGTCAAGGTGTCGCCCCGGCCACGTCACGTGCCATGCGACCCAGTTCGCCGGCGGATTTCAGATCCTCGATGATGTCGCAGCCGCCGATCAGTTCACCCTGGATGAACAGTTGCGGGAACGTCGGCCAGTTCGCGAAATGGGGCAATGCCGCGCGAAGCTGTGGATCGGCCAACACATTCACCGCATGGAACACGGCGCCCGCCTCGGTCAACGCCTGCGCGGCGCGGCTGGAGAAACCGCACATGGGAAACTCCGGCGTCCCTTTCATGAAAAGCACGATGGGATGCTCGGCCAGCGTCGCCTTGATTCGCTCGTTGATGTCCATAGGTTGACGATTCATCTTTACAATACGGGCAGACCGATATTGTATCAGTCACCCGTCGGCTGCCGCCCGCTGCGCCGACCTTTTCTCCCCCAGCCACCGCTAAGGAGCCTCATCATGGCGATCGAACTTCCCCCGCTTCCGTACGAAAAGAACGCACTGGAGCCGCACATTTCCGCCGAAACGCTGGAGTTCCACTACGGCAAGCACCACCAGGCCTACGTGACCAACCTCAACAAGCTGATCGAAGGCACCGAGTTCGCCGACGCCGCGCTGGTGGACATCATCAAGAAGTCGTCCGGTGGCGTGTTCAACAACGCCGCGCAGATCTGGAACCACACGTTCTACTGGAACTCGATGAGTCCCAAGGGCGGCGGCGAGCCGAGCGGCAAGCTGGCGGATGCGATCGCCAAGGCGTTCGGCTCGTTCGACAAGTTCAAGGACGAATTCAGCAAGTCCGCGGCCGGCAACTTCGGCTCTGGCTGGACCTGGCTGGTGCAGCGTCCGGACGGTTCGCTCGGCATCGTCAACACGTCCAATGCCGCGACGCCGATCACCGGCAGCGACAAGCCGCTGTTCACCACCGACGTGTGGGAACACGCCTATTACATCGACTACCGCAACGCCCGCCCGAAGTATGTGGAAGCGTTCTGGAACCTGGTGAACTGGGAATTCGCGACGAAGAACCTCGCCTGATCCCCCGCAACAGCATCATTGATCCGGGCCGCATATCTACGAAAGCCCGTTCGCCCCGGGCGTGGCGCCGCGTACGTGGGAGCGGCCATGAATGGCTGCGTCTCTGAGGAGCAATGAAGTCGACGGTGCTGGAGACACTCTCTCTGAGCGGCCGCATCAATAGTGAAAAAGCGGAGCCATCGCCGGCTCCGCTTTTTTTCGGCCCCGCTCAACCGAGCCGATCGTCCGCCAGGTGATAGTGCGGATCTTCCGCCGCATTCGACTCGACCATGCCGCCTGCCTTGAGCAGCAGTTCGGCGCAGTCCGGGCTCAAATGCCGGAGATGCAGGCGCTTGCCCAGTTTCTGGTAGCGCTCGGCCAGGGCATCGATGGCCTCGATCGCGGAATGGTCCATCACCTTGGCATGGCCGAACTCCACGATCACCTGCACCGGGTCGTCCTTCGGTATGAACAGATTCTGGAATCCCTTGGCCGAGGCGAAGAACAGCGTGCCCTTGAGTTCGTAGACCTTGGCGCCGCTGGTCTCGATGCGGGTCTGCACCTCGATCTGGCTGGCGTGCTGCCACGCAAAGACGAGCGCCGAGATCACCACGCCGAGCACCACCGCCACCGCGAGGTCGGTGAAGATGGTGACCACGGTCACCGCCAGGATCACCAGCGCGTCGGCACGCGGCACCTTGCCCAGCACGCGGACACTGCCCCATTCGAAGGTCTTGGCCGACACCACGAACATCACGCCGATCAGGGCCGCCAGGGGAATCCTCTCGATCAGGTTCGAGCCGAACAGGATGAAGCTGAGCAGGCCCAGCCCGGCAACCAAGCCCGACAGCCGGTGCGTGGCGCCGGCGCCGACGTTGATCATGCTCTGGCCGATCATCGCGCAGCCGCCCATGCCGCCGAACAGGCCGGTAACCAGGTTGGCAGTTCCTTGCGCGAGACATTCCCTATTCGGCTTGCCGCGGGTGTCGGTCATCTCATCGATCAAGTTCAGCGTGAGCAGCGACTCGATCAGGCCCACCATGGCCATGATCAGCGCATACGGAAAAACGATGCGCAGTGTGGCGAAATTCCACGGCACGTCGGGCATGTGGAACTGGGGCAGCCCGCCCTTGATCGAGGCCAGGTCGCCCACGGTGCGCGTCTGTATGCCGAAGAAGTTGGTGAACAGCGCCACCGCCAGAATCGCCACCAGCGCCGACGGCACCGCTCTGGTCACGCGCGGCAGCAGATAGATGATCGCCATCGCCAGGGCCACCAGGCCCAGCATCACCCACAGCGGGCGGCCGGCAATCCATTCGCCGTGCTGCTGGAAGTGCGGCATCTGCGCCAGGAAGATCACGATGGCCAGGCCGTTGACGAACCCCAGCATCACCGGGTGCGGCACCATGCGGATGAACTTGCCCAGCCGCAGCGCACCGAACAGCAGCTGCAGCAGCCCCATCAGCACCACGGCGGCGAACAGGTACTGCACACCATGCTGCACAACCAGCGCCACCACGACGACCGCGATCGCGCCGGTGGCACCGGAAATCATCCCCGGGCGACCGCCGAGCACCGCTGTGATCACGCACATCATGAAGGCGGCATACATGCCGGTCAGTGGATTGACATGCGCGATCACCGCAAACGCGATCGCCTCCGGCACCAGCGCAAAGGCCACGGTGAGTCCGGACAGCACGTTGGTTTTCGCCACGGCGAAAGAAAGGGACATTCGAAAATCCTTGCAGGCAGTCGACAAATTCCGCTATGGCAGACATGGCTGCACGCGGAACTTGCGGTACGGGAAACGCACGACGTCGCCGACGTCGGCAGGTACAGGACAGACTGATGCGAAGGGCAATTTACGCTGGCGGAATTCTCGCTCGATTGCGCGATCACGCAACTCGGCCGCGCAGAATAGCAGATCAGTCAGCGTAGGTCGGAGCCGATCCGGTGGGGCTCGCAACCGGGCATCGCTCGACCCGTCCTGCTGGCGCACGCGACCATCCGCAACGGTTTCAGCAAGACGTCAGCGTATCCACGACCGGTTGCGCCTGTGCCTGGCGTCCAAGCGCAGCAGCGATGGCCGTCAGGCGCTCTGCAAGCTCCACTGCGCCGAAGGCGCAAACCGTGGCATGGCCTACTTTTCGCCCCGGCCGTGCCTGCTTGCCGTAGTCGTGCCAGTGCGCATCGATCGCCTGCAGCACCGGAGATGCATCGGGCAGGTCGCCGATCCAGTTGAACATCGCCGACAAGCCGCGTGCACCGGTATCACCCAGCGGCAAGCCGAGCACGGCGCGCACGTGGTTCTCGAACTGGCTGGTATGTGCGCCCTCGATCGTCCAGTGACCGGAGTTGTGCACGCGTGGCGCCATTTCGTTGCCGAGCAGTTCGCCATCCTTGACGAACAGCTCCAGCGCGAACACTCCGACGTAATCCAACCGCTCGGCCAGAGTGCGGGCAAGTTCGGTGGCGCGCTGCTGCAGCAGTTCGATATCGGGCGCGGGCGCCAGGCTCATCGACAATACACCGTCGACATGCCAGTTGCGGGTCAGCGGCCAAGTGCGGAAGTCGCCGTCGCGACCGCGCACGGCGATCACCGACAACTCGCGCTCGAACGGCACGAACGCCTCCAGGATCAGGCCATGTTTCGACGCCTGCGCGCCTAGCGCAGCCCATGCCGCATCCGCATCCGCCAATCCACGCAGCCGAAACTGGCCCTTGCCGTCATAGCCGAGCCGACGCGTCTTCAGGATCGCCGGCGTGCCAACCGTGGCTAGCGCCAGATCCAGTTGCTCGCGCGTGTCCACCGTCATGAAGTCCGGAGTGGGCAGGCCACACTCGCGGAAGAGGGTTTTCTCGGCCAGCCGATCCTGCGCCACCGCCAGCGCCTGCGGTGCGGGATATACCGCAACGCGCCCGGCCAACCAGTGCGCAGTCTCGGCCGGCACGTTCTCGAAATCGAAGGTGATCACGTCGGTTTGCGCGGCGAACATTTCGAGCGCGGCGTAGTCAACCCAATCGGCCACCACCAGCGACGCGACCTGCCCTGCACAAGCGTCGGCGGCATTGTCCACCGCCAACGTCTTCACGCCCAGGGGCGCCGCTGCCAGCGCCAGCATACGCGCCAGCTGGCCGCCACCGAGAACGCCCAGCACGGGCTGCTGCCGTGCGGTCATTGACGCGGATCCGGCTGCTCGAGCACCGCCTGGGTCTGTCGTGCGCGCCAATGATCCAGCGCCGTGGCCAGCGCTGGATCATGCAATGCCAGTACCGCCGCGGTCAGCAGGCCGGCGTTCACCGCGCCAGCGCGGCCGATCGCCAGGGTACCCACCGGGATGCCGGCTGGCATCTGCACGATCGACAGCAGCGAGTCCATGCCGTTCAACGCCTTCGACTGCACCGGCACGCCAAACACCGGTAGGCGGGTCTTCGCCGCCAGCATGCCGGGCAGGTGGGCGGCGCCGCCAGCACCGGCGATGATCACCTGGATGCCGCGCGCCCGCGCCTGTTCGGCGTAACTGAACAGCAGATCCGGCGTGCGGTGGGCGGAAACCACCCGCACTTCATGCACCACGCCCAGTTCGGTCAGCACATTGGCGGCGTGCTGCATGGTTTCCCAGTCCGAACGCGACCCCATCACGACGCCAACGCGGGGCGGCTTGGTTGTTCCTGTCATGGTCCGGTCGTCCAAAAACGGCTATTGTACGGGCTTTCCCAGTCTCGGCACATCCGCCCAAACCCATCATGGACAAGCGTCTACTCGACATCCTGTGCTGCCCGGTCAGCAAAACGCCGGTGCGCCCGCTGAGCAAGCGCGAGCTCGATGCCCTGAACGACGCGATCGCTGCCGGCAAGGTCGATTCCGTCGCTGGCGTTGCGGTGCGCGTGCAAATCGCCGAGGCCTTGATCACCACCGACCACAAGGTGATCTATCGGGTCGAGGATGGCATCCCGGTGATGCTGCCCGAGGAAGGTATCGGCACATTGCAGCTGACGGACTTCCCGGCGGCCTGACGGCCCCATTGATCGGCCGGGCGGCCCGGTCACATCAGGAATGACACGGGCACCCGCTTTGGCTTATCGTCGGCATCTGCGGACCCGTTCGGGTTCGGTGGTGCGTCGCAAATGTTTCCAGGGGCGGGCGATGAACGAAGCCGGTGATCCATCCAAAGTCGTCAACCTGAGCCAGCGCCTGGACCCCGCCAGCGAGCGCGTCGGCGAGTTGCTGAACGCGGTGCGCAGCATCGCCGGCAAGCGTCTGCAGCAATGGATCGGCAATGCGTTCGAACATGTGGACGACGCCCTGTTCGATCTCGCCGAAAAGGCGGAGAACAACGCCGCCCAGATGCATTATTTCGACGGCATGCGCGAGGTGCGCAAACGCCGCCCGGCGGTGGAGCGCAGTTTCCTGGGCATGATCAGCCGCAACCTCGGCGAACTGGCCCACCCAGTGCAGCACTCCCATACCACCACGGCGTCGATGTCGCCGGGCACGGTTGAGCTGTCGCTGGTGGCGGACAACGAACTGGAGGAATCGCTGGCGATCACCAGCATGATCGGCAAGAACGAATCGCGGCTGACGCGCGACCTGTTTGCGGTCAATCAGCGATTGTCGGTGATCTGCGGCGGCCACAAGATCGACGACGCCAGCAACCCGATCGCACCGGCGATCCTGACGCAGGCATTTCGCCAGGCGCTGCACGAACTCGGTGCGGACATGCGCGTCAAGCTGATCATCTACAAGCTGTTCGATCGCTACGTGCTGTCGTCGCTGGAAGAGCTCTATCAGGAAATCAACGCCGAGCTGGTGCGCGCCGGCGTACTTCCGCAAATGCGCCATGAGGTGGTGCGTGGCAGCCATGCAAAGACCGCCTCTGCCGCCCCCCATGGCGGCGATGGCGCGGCCGCCGCAGCGGCGGACGAAGCCGGCGAAATTCCCAGCGATCTGCTGCAGACCCTGCACGCACTGTTCAGTGCGCGCCGTGGTCCCGGCACCGGCGGTATCGGCGGCAGTGGTCTCGCTGGCACGCACGTGATGAGCGGGCCACTCCCTTCAGCCAATGAATTGCTTGGCGCACTCAGCGTGCTGCAGAGCCAGATCGCCAGCGCCGGCCCGCTACCCTATGCGCAACCGGGCGATGCCGCCGAACTCAGCCGCGAAGTGCTGCAGCTGAAAGGTCAACTGCTGACCCAGATCGGCGCATTGCGCGGCGAGCGACCCAGCCACGTCGCCACCATCGATGAGGACACCATCGACCTGGTCGGCATGCTGTTCGAATTCATCCTGGAAGACCGCAACTTGCCCGCCGCAATGCAAGTGATGCTGGCGCGGCTGCAGATTCCCTATCTCAAGGCAGCGATTCTCGATCGCAAGCTGTTCGCCCATCGCCAGCATCCCGCGCGACGGCTGCTGGATTGCCTGGCCGAGCAGGCCAAGGGCTGGTCGGAGGAATCCGATCGCGACCGCCGGCTCCACGAGAAGGTGAAGTCGATCGTCGATCAGTTGTTGCACGATTTTGACGACGACATGGGCATCTTCGAGCGCCTGCTGGTCGACCTGCAGCAATTCCAGGACATCAACAAGCGCCGTTCCGAGCTGGCCGAGCAGCGTGTGGCCGAATCCACCCGTGGCCGCGAAAAGCTCGAACAGGCGCGCCGCCGTGCGGCGCGCGAGATCCTCGACCGCATCGGCGAGCAGAAGCTGCCGCCGCTGGTGCATGGCATCCTCGCGCGGGCCTGGGCCAATCATCTGGTGCTGACCTTGCTGCGCCAGGGCGAAACATCGCCCGAATTCAAAAGCGCATTGCGCTTCGTCGACGATTTCATCGCCAGCACACGCCCGGTGACCCATCCGGAAAGCCGGCAGGCGTTGCGCCAGATGTTGCCGGGAGTCGAGCGCGCGCTGCGTCAGGGCCTGACCAACGTGGCGTTTCAGGAGCAGGACATCGAACGCCTGCTCGGCCAGCTGCACACCTATTACCGGCAGCAGCTTGGCGAAACGCTGGACGAGACCGAGGTCGTCGTCGTCGAGGAGGACGCCGCGATGCTGGCGATTCCCGACAGCATCCAGCCGGTTATCGATCACGACGCTACACCCGCCTCAAGTATCGACGATCACGAGGAAACCGTTGAAGTCCCGCTGGACAGCCCCGAATGGCATCAGGTGCAGGCGCTGCAGCCGGGTACCTGGCTGGAATTCTGTCTCGCCGACGAGGCCATGACCCGCGCCAAACTGTCCTGGATCAGCCCGATGAGCGGGCGCTACCTGTTCGTCAATCGGCGTGGCCTGAAAGTGGCCGACTATCCGCCGCAGGAACTGGCCGCCCTGCTCGCTAATGGCCAGGCTCGCGTGCTTGCCGCCAACGCGCTGTTCGACCGCGCGATGAGCGCCATCGTCGGCAAGCTGAGCCAGCCGGACGCGACACAGGCCTCGGGTACAGACACCGAATGAGTCAACCGTCATCGCTTGCGGTACCGGATACCGCACAGATCGCTGTCGATGTCGAACGCGCCTTCGCCGAGGATCTCGGCCAGGGCGACGCCACGGCGGGACTCCTGCCAGACGACGCCCATGCCCACGCCGTACTGACATGCCGCGATGCTGCAGTGATTGCCGGCACGCTGTGGTTCGACGCCTGCTTCCGCCGGCTCGATCCGGCCGTGCAGATCGACTGGCAGGTCCGCGATGGACAGACGGTCGAGGCCGGTGCCGTGATCTGCCGCTTGTCCGGACACGCCCGCTCGCTGGTCACGGCCGAACGCTCGGCCCTGAATTTCCTGCAATTGCTTTCCGCGACCGCCACGGTAACCGCCGCCTACGTTGCTGCCGTCGCCGGCACCAACGTGCGCATCCTGGATACCCGCAAGACCATCCCGGGTTTGCGCATCGCGCAGAAGTACGCGGTGCGATGCGGCGGGGGACACAACCACCGCATCGGCCTGTACGACGCGATCCTGATCAAGGAAAACCACATCATCGCCGCCGGCGGCATCGCCGCCGCAGTGCAGGCTGCGCGCCAACTGCATCCGGATCTGCTGCTGGAGGTCGAGGTGGAGAATCTCGATGAACTGGCGCAGGCGCTCGACGCAGGTGCGGACCGCATCATGCTGGACAATTTCGATCTGGCCCGGATGGCCGAGGCAGTACGCCGCACCGCCGGTCGCATGCCGCTGGAGGTATCCGGCAACGTCGACCTGCAGACGATTGGCGAATTCGCCCGCACCGGCGTCGACTTCATCTCGGTCGGCGCATTGACCAAGCACGTGCGGGCCGTCGACCTGTCTCTGCGTTTGCAATTGGTCTGAGCGGCGTCCAGCTTGCACGTGGTCGGTCGCGCCCACACACTGCGGGCATGAGCGATCTTTCCAATCTTCTGCTGTTACTGGCCTTGGGCGGCATCGTCGGCCTGTGGCTGAAGCTGAGCGTGGCGCGCGAGCGCGCGGTGCAGGAGGCGCGGCGACAATGCCAGCAGCACGGCCTGCAGTTGCTGGACGAAACCGTAGGGCTACGCAGCCTGCGCCTGCGTCGGGTCAATGGCCTGCGCATGATCGAACGCTGCTACGGTTTCGAGGTGAGCATCGATGGTCATGACCGCGAGCCAGGGCGGTTGTGGATGATCGGCAATACGCTCAGCAGCCTCAGCCTGCCGACGATCGAGTTACTGGCGCAGGACGAAACAATCGCCAGAGCGGCATTGCCGGGGCCACCGGACAATGTCGTGCCGCTGCACCCACGCACGAACAACCGGCTGCACTGAGCATCCGGTTTCCGGAAAATCCTGCGGGCTGCGCCAGTTGCGCCTACTTGACTACCCGCAAATGCGGCGCGCCGCGCTTGGGTTTGTCGCCGCCGATGTCGGTATCGGGTGCCGGCGATGCATCGTCGGGCTCGGGCTCGGGCGCGGACGGCGGCGGAGTGTCGCCACCTTCTTCTTCCGCCGGAAACATCATGCCCTGGCCGTTTTCCTGCGCGTACAGCGCCAGCACCGCCAGCACCGGAATCTGGATGGTCTGGCTGACGCCGGAAAAGCGCGCCTGAAAGCTGATCCACTCGTTGCCCAGATCCAGATTCGCCACTGCGCGCATCGCCAGGTTGAGCACCACCTGGCCATTCTTGACCACCTGCGGCGGCACACGAACGCCGGCGAAACCGGCATCGACCAGCACATACGGCGTCAGGTTGTTGTCGCTGATCCAGTCATAGATCGCCCGCAGCAGATATGGGCGGTTGGAGGTCATTGGCACGGTTTCATTCTTGCTCATGGAGGGGCCGCATCGCCTTTTCCTGATCGGTCATGCTGCGCGCAAAACCCTGACTGTGAAACAAACGCTCACCGTAATCGATGACCGGCTTGCCCTCACGCCCCAGCTCCACGCCCAGCCAAGGTAGCCGCCAGATCACCGGCGCCACCAGACAATCGACCAGGCTCATCTCGGGGTTGAGGAAGAATTTCGATGCCTTGAACAGCGGCACCGTGGACAGCATCTGCTCGCGCAGGCGTTTGCGTGCCGCGTCCGCCGGGCGACCGCCGGCCCGGATGATGTCCACCTCGGTCAGCCAGTCCTTCTCGATGCGCACTGCAGCCACCCGCAGGCGCGCCCGCGACTGCGGATCGATCGGCATCAACGGCGGATGCGGGTAGCGCTCGTCCAGGTATTCGCAGACCACCGAGGTATCGAACAAGGTCAGGTCGCGGTCGACCAGGGTCGGCGTGCTGGCATAGGGGTTGAGGTCGATCAGGTCTTCCGGCGGTTTGGCGGGATCCACCAGCACCCGTTCGTAACTGACGCCCTTGGCCGCCAGCACCAGACGAGCGCGATGACACTGGATGTCATCGGCCGTGGTGTAGAGCGTCAATACGGTACGCGAGCGAACGCTTTGGACCATTGGCGATTCCCCCCATCGGTAAGACGATTGCGGCGGCTCATGGCCGCCGCAATCGGATAATGCGACCTAAGATCAGTGGACGTCTTTCCAGTATTCCTTCTTGAGCATGGCGGCCAGCAAGGTGAAGAACGCCAGAAACAGCAGCACCCATATACCGTAATGATGACGCTGCAGCGCAGCCGGCTCGGAGGCGTATTCCAGGAAGCTGGTCAGATCGCGGGTGGCCTGCTGGAATTGCGCCGGGGTCAGTTTGCCCGGTTGCGACAGCACCAGCTTCTCCACCTCCGGATCCGCCCCGGCCTTGGCCGGCTTCATTTCGGCGGTCTGCAGGCCCTGCAGCTCCCACAGGGGGAACGGCATCGACGCGTTCGGGAACACGGTGTTGTTCCAGCCCACGGGGCGGCTCGCATCCAGATAGAACGAGTTGAGGTAGCCGTAAACCCAGTCGGCACCCTTCGCGCGCACTTCCAGCGACAGGTCCGGCGGAGCCTTGCCGAACCACTTGGCGGCGGACTCTTCCGGCATGTGCGAAACCACGGTCTCACCGAACTTGGCGCCGGTGAAATTGAGGTTCTGCATCACTTCCTGTTCGGACAGGCCGAGATCCGTGGCGATCCGCTCATAGCGCATGTACTTCAGCGAATGGCAGCCGACGCAGTAGTTGAAGAACAGCTTGGCACCGCGTTGCAGCGAAGCCTGATCCTGCACATTGGTGCCGGCCGCGGGCAACCCGCCCTCCTCCGACGCCTGCGCCGACACGCTGCCGACGATCAGACTGAACGCCAACGCCACCGGGAAGATGTATCGCTTCATTAGCAGCTGCCGCTTAGTCATGCGTCGTCACCCGTTCCGGAACCGGCTTGGTCTTTTCCCAGCCGAAGTATGTGTAAGCCCAAAGGAATGCGAAGAATCCGAAGTAGATCAGCGTCATCAAGCGGCCGAACAGGTTCTCCCAGAACGTCACGTCGATATCGCCGAACCACTCCGGAATCACCTCGGCGGTGATGCCCGCGCCGACCGCGCCAAGCATGAAGAACGACAGCACGAACAGGCCGAGCGCCACCTTGAAGCCGGTGCCGCGATAGCGGATCGACTTGACCTTGCCGCGATCCAGCCACGGCATCGCGAACAGCACGCCGATCGATCCGAACATCGCGATCACACCCCACACGGCCGAGCCGAGGAAGGACGGAATCATGCGCACGATCGCGTAGAACGGGGTGAAGTACCACACCGGTTTGATGTGCGACGGCGTCGCCAGATTGTTCGCGGGAATGAAGTTGTCGTGCTCCAGGAACCAGCCGCCGAACGTCGGTGCGAAGAAAATGATGAACGCGGCGATCAGCAGGAAGAAGCCCACGCCGACCAGATCCTTCACCGTGTAGTACGGATGGAACGGAATGCCGTCGGCCGGCTTCAGCGCATCCCAGCGGTTGCCCTTCGGGCCCTTCTTGATCTCCACGCCGTCAGGGTTGTTCGAACCCACTTCGTGCAGGGCGGCGAGGTGCAGCACCACCAGCAGCAGCAGCACGATCGGCAGCGCGATCACGTGCAGCGCGAAGAAGCGATTGAGCGTGGCATCGGCCGGCAGGAAGTCGCCCATGATCCACTCCACCAGCGTGCCGCCGATGTAGGGAATCGTGCCGAACAGCGAGATGATCACCTTGGCGCCCCAGAACGACATGTTGCCCCACGGCAGCACGTAGCCCATGAAGGCCTCGGCCATCAGCACCAGGAAGATCAGCATGCCGAGCAGCCACACGAGCTCGCGCGGCTTCTTGTACGAGCCGTACATGATGCCGCGGAACATGTGCAGGAACACCACCACGAAGAACAGCGAAGCGCCGGTGGAGTGCATGTAGCGGATCAGCCAGCCCCACTCCACGTCACGCATGATGTACTCGACCGAGGCGAAGGCTCCTGCCGCGCTCGGGTTGAAGTTCATGGTGAGGAAGATGCCGGTGACGATCTGGTTGACCAGCACCAGCAGCGCCAGCGAACCGAAGTAGTACCAGAGGTTGAAGTTCTTCGGCGCGTAATACTCGGTCATGTGCTTGCGGTACGCAGGCATCATGTTCGGCGCACGCTCGTTGACCCAGTCACCGATGCTCGTGAATACGTTGGCCATTAGCCAGCCTCCTTCGGATCCACGCCAATCTGGATGGTGCTGTCGTCGATGAAGTGATACGGCGGCACCTGCAGGTTCTTCGGCGCCGGGACGCCGTTGAATACGCGGCCGGCCAGGTCATAGCGCGACTTGTGGCAGGGGCAGTAGAAACCGCCTTTCCAGTCCGGATCGAACGGTTCGGGCTTGATCTCCGGCACGAAGTTGGGCACGCAGCCCAGGTGCGTGCAGATGCCCACGATCACCAGCCATTCCGGCTTGATCGAGCGGGCTTCGTTCTGCGCGTATTTCGGTTGCTGGTCGGCGGAAGCACCATCGGACTTGGGATCCACCAGACGGGAATCCACCATCGGCAGCGTGGCCAGCTGCGCCGGGGTGCGGTTGAGCACGAACACCGGCAGGCTGCGCCACGACACGGTCAGCATCTGCCCCGCCTCGATCTTGGCCAACGACTGGGTAACCGGAGCGCCAGCGGCCTTGGCACGCGCGCTGGGTTCCCACGACTTGATGAAGGGCACAGCTGCCGACACGATTCCGATACCACCAACCACCGCGGTGGTTGCTGTCAGGAAACGGCGGCGGCCGTGATCGACGACTTCGTTCGCCATCAGGCTCTCCGGTACTTGCAATGTCATGTCTGGGGTGGGGTTTGGGACCCCGCAAAAATCGCGTTAGTGTAGCGTCAGGCCCTGCCTCGTACAATCAATCGGATCCGGGCGAAGCCCTTTCACCGCCACATTCGCCACGACCTGCCGGGACGCTCTCCTTTCGACATGAAACATGCCGCCGGCACATTCCTGTTCATCGCACGATTCGCCGTTCTCGGGCTGGCCATGGCTTTCGTCGTGGGATTGTTCTGGCCCGGCAGCGGCGAGCGCCTGCGCGCACGCTTCGGACTGATCACGCCCTCCGCGATACCGGCCAGCCACAGCCATGTGGGCAGCGGCCCGGCCTCCTATGCGGATGCCGTAGCCGCCGCCGCGCCTTCGGTGGTGAATATCTACGCCAACAAGATCGTCACCGAACAGGCCGTACGCATGTACGACAATCCGGTATTGCAGCAGCTTTTCGGCGGCCAGCCCACCACCTACCAGCATCGCGAGCAGACGCTCGGCTCCGGCGTGATCGTCAGTGCGCAGGATCAGGGCTACGTGCTTACCAACAATCACGTGATCGCCCACGCCGCCGATATCCAGGTGCTGCTGTA
>DHXA01000125.1 GCA_002413455.1 Rhodanobacter sp. UBA5168
CATGTAGCCCTCGACCACCACGATCCGCACGAGATTCGCATTGGCCTGCTTCACCTGCCACAGCGCGAACAGCTCGCGGCCCTTGTGGAACAGCGGTGTCTCGGGCGAATTGAGGTACTTCGGCGGTGCTTGTCCCGATACCGGCGCCGCCTGCACCACGCGCCCGCCAAACGCGATGACACGGCCACGCCGATCCAGGATCGGAAACATCAGCCGCTCGCGGAAACGGTCGTATTTGCCACGGTCGCCGGTGGCGAGCATGCCGGCTTCATCGAGCAATTCGCGCCGACGGTCGCTGTTGCCCAGCGACTTCATTATCCCGTCGTAGCCGGCCGGCGCCCAACCGATGCGGAAGCGCTTGATCGTGCCGGCGTCCAGTCCGCGTTTCCGGCAGTAATCCTGGGCTTCTGCATGGCGCGGCAGCTCGCCCTCGTACCAGCTGGCGGCCGCATCGAGCAACGCGTAGAGATCGGTCTTGTCCTCGCGCGGCGCGGCCTCGCGGCCACCTTCGCGCGGCACCTTCAGCCCGACCGCCTGCGCCAGTTCCTCGACCGCGTCGGGAAACTCCAGCCGCTCGTAGTCCATCAGGAATTTCACCGCACTTCCATGCGCGCCGCAGCCGAAGCAATGGAAGAACTGCTTGGCCGGGCTGACGTAGAACGACGGCGAGCGCTCGTTGTGGAACGGGCAGCACGCCGTCCACTCTCGTCCCGCCTTCTTCAACGGCACCCGCCGCTCGATCACGTCGACGATGTCGACGCGGGCAAGCAGTTCATCGATGAAGCTGTCGGGAATCAGGCCGCGCATGAGCGGCTTAGTTTAGTCGGTTGCCAGCGGGGAGGCTCGCCGGATTGCGTTAACCTCGGACGGAATGTCACAGGAGCGTGTTCGATGACGACGGCCGGACTGACCTTTCGCCCGGCGCCGGCAGCGAACGTGGCGGTCGCCGCGCGGTTGAGCCAGAGCTCCGTACTACCTGGGCCATCTTGGCGTGAGCGAGTCGCTGCGCGGGCAGGCGTGGGTACGGCGCTGGTCGACGGGCCGGGTGATCGTCAGAGGACCAGGTGGAACACGCCGATGACGGCCAGCACGGCCAGCACAAACAGGATGACGAAGCACACGAACAACACCTTGGCGATCGTGGCGGTGGCACCGGATACGCCGCCAAAGCCAAGCCAGCCGGAAATGAGCGAGACGACAGCGAAAATGATGGCCCACTTCAGCATGTGCTTCTCCTGCAACGATGATCGCCCGCACGACGGGATGTCCGGCGAGTCGAGCGTGTTTTGTAACGAAGCGGGCGTGAATGCGATGCATCGCCGGTGCAGGGGCCGGCGCGCCGAGCGATCACGCGGATGGGGGCGGCAAGCATGGTGATCACGGCCGTCATGATGCTCCGGCAGCGCGCGCTGGTACGCAGGTTCGAGCGTGCCGGGGCGACCAACGCTGCGCAGGCGCGCAGCGCCGAGCAACTGGGTGTAGAGCCTGGCTTGGCCTGGCATCGGCTGGTCGGCCATGCCGTATTGCGCTGTCCGGGCGACGGACGTTACTTCCTGGATCTGGCGAACTGGCAGCGCCTGCGTCGGCGCCGCCGCGTCATCGCGTTGGCGGTCATCCCCGGTTTGCTGGTGCTGCTGGCGCTGATCCTGCTGCTGACGGTGCGGGCAGGCTGAGATTTCAGCCGGCCAGGCGAGCCTTGATCTTGCCCGAGACCACGGCCATGTCCGCGCGGCCGGCGGCCTTTTCCTTTACGGCGGCCACCAACTTGCCCATATCGCGGGCCGAGCTGGCACCGGTGTCGCCGATCGCTGCGTCAATCAGCGCGTCGATCTCGGCCTCGTCCAGCTTGGCCGGCAGGTAGGTTTCGATCACCACCATCTCGGCGCGTTCGATCGCCGATAGATCCTCGCGCTTGGCTGCATCGAACTGGCTGACCGAGTCGCGGCGCTGCTTGAGCATCTTCTCCAGCGTGGCCAGCACCTGAACGTCGTCAAGCTCGATCCGCTCGTCCACTTCGCGCTGCTTGATCGCCGCCAGCATCAGCCGGATCACGCCGAGCCGATGCTTGTCGCCGCCGCGCATGGCGTTCTTCATGTCTTCGGTGAGCTGCTGCTTGAGGGTCATGGCGGGGCCTTTGGTGGAGTGAGGCGGGCGTGGATCCATTCTACGGAAACGACAAAGCCGGCGTTGCCCTTGGGGACAACACCGGCCAGGTCGAATCTGCTGTGCTTGCGGTGGCTGCGAGAACCCGCGCCGACCGTGCTTCCTGCGCGCGCAGCGCCAGGGCGCTGCAGGATCCCCCGATGAACGGCGGATCGGGAAACTCAGTACAGACGGACTTTGCGCGATACGTCGCGCGAAAGACGACGCAGATGACGCTTCACCGCGGCGGCGCGCTTGCGCTTGCGCTCCTGGGTCGGCTTCTCATAGAACTCACGCTTGCGCGTTTCAGCCAGGACGCCGGCCTTCTCGCAGGTACGCTTGAAACGACGCAGTGCAATCTCGAACGGCTCGTTCTCGCGAACTTTTACGTTGGGCATGGAAACTCCGAGTGGTAATCTGCCCGC
>DHXA01000206.1:0-8775 GCA_002413455.1 Rhodanobacter sp. UBA5168
ATGGTGGTCAGCTGGTTGAAGAAATACGGCTGCATCAGCTGCAGGCCGGGCTTGAACAGCTCGGCGCGGATCAGCATCGCGAAGCTGCCGCCGATGAAGAACATCGTCAGCGCGAAGATCAGGTACAGCGTGCCGATGTCCTTGTGGTTGGTGGACATGCACCAGCGCTGGAAGAAACCTTTCGGCGCGCCGTGGTGATCGTCGTGCTGATCATGGGTGGCTGCGTAGGACATGGCCTTGCACCTCTAACCTGTAATTTTGAATGCGACTGCGTAGAAACGTGTGCGGAAACCGCGTGAAAGGCGAAGCTCAGCCCTGCTTGGCGCCGACCGGAACCGTGACGACCTGGGCGGACTTCGGTGCCGCAGCGGAGGACGCGCCCGCAGGCGCCGCAGGGGCCGCCGACTGCGCCTCCTGTCCGGCCAGCCACGTGGCGAAATCCGCCTTGGACTTGACCACCACCACGATCGGCATGAAACCGTGATCCTGGCCACACAGCTCGGCGCACTGGCCGCGATAGGTACCCGTCGTCTGGAAGTTGGCCCAGGCGGCATTGATGATTCCGGGGATCGCATCGATCTTCCAGCCGGTCGCCGGCACCCACCACGAATGGATCACGTCGCCACTGGTGATCACGAAACGGATCTTGGTGTCGACCGGCACCACCAGCGGCTTGTCGACGTCCAGCAGGTAGGTGCTTTCATTGCCCACCTTGACTGCATACGGATCCATGCCCGAACCGAGCTGGCGGGTCTGGTTGCTCTGCGAATCGAGCTTGGACATGAAGCTGACCTTGTCGATCGACTTGCCCATGTAGTCGACGTAGTCATAGCGCCACTTCCACTGGAAGCCGGTGACCTTGACGGTCATCTGCGATCCGGTGGTGTCGGCCCACGAGGTAAGCCCGCCGGTGGCCAGCCATGCCAGCACGATAAGAATGATCACCGGAATGGTCGTCCAGACGACTTCCACCATGGTGTTGTGCGACCACTTCTCGGCCACCGCGCCGCGCGATTTGCGGAAACGGAACATCGCAATGAACATGGCGCCGAACACCAGCACGCCGATCACGGTGCACACGCCCAGCGAAAGGTTGTTCAAGTGGTACGGCACCTGCGACCAGGTGCTCGCGCCACGCTCCATGTTCAGCTGCCACGGACCGGGAGCGGCATGGACCATGCTGCCGAACGAGACAAGCGCAAGAATCGCCGCTGCCGTGAATGATCGCCTGATGCCGCCAGATGTCATGTCTTGCACCTTTGTTGAACTTACTTAGCGTGGCTGGCGTTGGAAATCGGCCAGCAACACCATGAGTTTCATCGACAACTCGACGCGTTCCGGTTCCGCCAGGAACGCACCAATTTCCAGCTCGCGACCATGCGATGACAGCAACAGACGCTGGCGTCCGTTGCCTGGTTCCAGCAACACGCGGACCCAGTACGCCTGGAAACGCATGCGGCGCCGGCCCGGCTGCGACCGCACCTCCAGCGACAATGCGTCGAGGGTGATGCGCTCACTGCGATCGCCGGCCCGCCAGGCCACGCTCAAGGCGACGGCCACGGCGGCGGATTCAACCAGGGCAAACAGCGGAGCAAACACGTTCCCCTGCCACGCACCCAGTCCCGCTGTTGACAGCGCCAGCGCTACCAGAACCATGATCAATCGACGCAGACCGCGCCGGCTTAGCGCGCGATTGGGCTTGAGCCACATCGTCACGCGCGGCAAGCCGGCGGTAGCTGGTCGAAGCACGATCATGGTGATCCGGCGTGCCTGGAACGCCGGAATGATAGGCCGCGGCGAGGCAGCGGGCAAGAATGTCGCACTCACTTGACCCGGATCAGGTCCGCCGCGATGGCCCGCAGGCTGCGCCGCGAGGCGGGAAATACACCGTTCTGACATCGGGCCCAGCCCATGCAAACGGGCCTGTGGTCCTGCCCCAATTCGCCCGTGCAGCGTACAATCCCGCGCTCCCCTCCGCAGCGGCGGATCCTCTGACAAGCCCGTGACCCAGCCCATACTCAGCCCCGAACTTCCCGTCGACCACACCCCGGCGCGCGCGCGCATCACCGCCGCGTGGCTGCGCGATGAAACCGAAGCAGTCAACGACCTGCTCGCCCAGGCCAGCCTGCCGCCCACCGAGCGCGAGCAGGTGATCGACCTGGCCGCCGGGCTGGTCAGCCGCGTGCGTACGCGCGCCAAGGACCAGAGTGCGGTCGAGTCCTTCATGCGCCAGTACGACCTGTCCAGCGAAGAAGGCGTGCTGCTGATGTGCGTGGCCGAAGCGCTGCTGCGTATTCCGGACAAGGCTACCGCGGACAAGCTGATCCGCGACAAGCTCGGCGAGGCGGACTGGAAAAAGCACCTGGGCCAGAGCGAGTCGCTATTCGTCAACGCCTCCACCTGGGGCCTGATGCTGACCGGCCACCTGGTCAATCTGAGCGAGAACACGCGGCATGACTTCGCCGGCTCGCTGAAACGGCTGGTCGGTCGTGCCGGCGAGCCAGCCATCCGTCTCGCCGTGCGACAGGCGATGCGCATCATGGGCCACCAGTTCGTGATGGGCCGCACCATCGATGAGGCACTGGACCGCTGCGCGAAGAAGGAATACGCGGTGTACCGCTATTCCTACGACATGCTGGGCGAGTCCGCGCTGACCTCTGAAACGGCCGAGCGCTACCAGCAGGATTACCGCAACGCGATCGCCGCCATCGGCGCGCGAGGCCCGTTCGCGAGCCACACCGACGCGCCGTCGATCTCGGTGAAGCTGTCCGCGCTGCATCCGCGCTACGAAGTGGCCAAGCGCGAACTGGCCCGTCGCCAGCTCGGCGAAAAACTGCTGGAACTGTCGCAGCTGGCGATGAAGTACGGCATCGCGTTGTCGGTTGACGCCGAGGAGGCCGAACGCCTCGAACTGTCGCTGGACATCATCGGTGACGTCTTCGCGCACCCGTCGCTGGAAGGCTGGAACGGTCTCGGCATCGTGGTGCAGGCCTACGCCAAGCGCACCCCGTTCGTGATCGACTGGCTGATCGAGACCGCGCGCGCCGCGAACCGCCGCTGGTACGTGCGGCTGGTCAAGGGCGCCTACTGGGACGCGGAGATCAAGCGCGCGCAGGAGAATGGTCTTGCCGGTTATCCGGTCTATACGCGCAAGCCGAATACCGACGTGTCGTACCTGGCCTGCGCGCGCCGCCTGTTCAGCGCGGGCAGCGAGTTGATCTACCCGCAGTTCGCCACCCACAACGCACACTCGATCGCCGCCGTGCACCACATCGCGCAGGGTCGCCCCTACGAGTACCAGCGCCTGCACGGCATGGGCACCGACCTGTATGCCGAGGTGATCGGCAAGGACAGTCTCAACGTACCCTGTCGCGTCTACGCGCCGGTCGGCACGCACGAGGATCTGCTGCCCTACCTGGTGCGGCGCCTGCTCGAGAACGGCGCCAACACCAGCTTTGTCAATCGCGTGGTCGATGAGAGCGTGCCGGTGCGCGAACTGGTGGGCGATCCGTGCGAGACGGTGCGTGCCTTTGCCTCGATTCCCCACCCGCGCATCCCGCTGCCGGTCAATCTCTACGGTGAGAATTCAGCGCTTGGGCAGCATTCAAATTTTGTATCCAGGAAGAATTCCATGGGCGTCAATTTCTCCAACGACAACGAACTGAAGACGATGGCCGACGCGGTCAACGCCAACGCGGGCCCGTGGAACGCCGGCCCGCTGGTGCCCGGCGCGACTGCCAGCGGCCCGACCGTGCAGGTCACCAACCCGGCCGATCGCCGCCAGGCTGTCGGTAGCTATATTTCCGCCGACAGCGCCACCGTCGACAAGGCGCTGAGCAACGCGGTCGCTGCCCAGGCCAGCTGGGATCGCCTGCCCGCGGCCAGCCGCGCAGCGATCCTCGAACACGCCGCCGACCAGCTCGAAGCACGTCGCGG
This sequence comes from Rhodanobacter sp. UBA5168, assembly GCA_002413455.1. Taxonomy (GTDB): domain Bacteria; phylum Pseudomonadota; class Gammaproteobacteria; order Xanthomonadales; family Rhodanobacteraceae; genus Rhodanobacter. The sequence goes on from DHXA01000206.1 coordinate 3,937, forward strand.
CGAATTCATCGCGCTGTGCGTGCGCGAAGCCGGCAAGAGCCTGCCCGACGCGATCGCCGAGATCCGCGAGGCGGCCGACTTCCTGCGCTATTACGCCACCATGGCACGTCGTCTGTTCGGCCAGCCCGAACAACTGCCCGGCCCCACCGGCGAGAGCAACCAGCTGTTCCTCAACGGCCGCGGCGTGTTCGTCTGCATCAGTCCGTGGAATTTCCCGCTGGCGATCTTCCTCGGTCAGGTCAGCGCCGCACTCGCCGCCGGCAACGCCGTCATCGCGAAGCCGGCTGAGCAGACTTCGTTGATTGGCCATCTGGCCGTCCAGTTGCTGCACGCCGCCGGCGTGCCCACCGACGTGTTGCAGTACCTGCCGGGCGATGGCGCCACGGTCGGCGCGGCTTTGACGAAAGACCCGCGCGTCTCCGGCGTGGCCTTCACCGGTTCCACCGATACCGCGTGGGCGATCAACCGCGCGCTGGCCGCACGCAACGCGCCGATCGCCGCGCTGATCGCCGAGACCGGCGGCCAGAATGCGATGATCGCCGACTCCTCCGCACTGCCCGAGCAGATCGTCAAGGACGTGATCGCCTCCGCCTTCCAGTCCGCCGGCCAGCGCTGCTCCGCCGCGCGCGTGCTGTTCGTGCAGGAAGACATCGCCGACAAGGTCTGCGCCATGCTCACCGGCGCGATGGCCGAGCTGAAGGTCGGCGATCCGGGCCAATTGTCGACCGATGTCGGCCCGGTGATCGACGCGGACGCGCTGAAGATCCTGGTCGACCATGCTGCGCGCATGGACACCGAAGCGAAGAAGATTGGCGAAGTCGCACTCGATCCGTCCACCACCGCCAACGGCACGTTCTTCGCCCCGCGCGCCTACGAAATCCCTTCGCTGGCCACGCTGACCCGCGAGGTGTTCGGCCCGGTGCTGCACGTGATCCGCTGGAAGGGCAGCGAACTGGCCCAGGTGGTCGAGCAGATCAACGCTACCGGCTACGGCCTCACCTTGGGCATCCACAGCCGCATCAACGACACCGTCGACTACATCGCCAGCCATGCCCGCGTCGGCAACTGCTACGTCAACCGCAACCAGATCGGTGCGGTGGTTGGCGTGCAGCCATTCGGCGGCGAGAACCTGTCCGGTACCGGCCCCAAGGCCGGTGGCCCGCACTACCTGCTGCGCTTTGCCGGCGAGCGCACGCTCACCATCAACACCACGGCGGCGGGTGGCAATGCGTCGCTGCTGACGATCGGCGAGTAAATGGCGGCATAACGGAATGTCGATGCGGGTCATGGATGACTCGCCACACCATGCGGATGGCTGGTGTGTGCTATGGATAAGCTCTGCGGTTTACTGAGAGCCTCATGAGCATCCCGAACCCGAATCTCATCGAAAGCCTGCAACGCATGCGTGCCGCGCATGCGGCTGATCCAATCCCGTCATGGGAGACGCGTGCGAAGCGGTTGCGCATGCTGGAAACCATGCTGCGTGAACAACGCGAGGCATTTGCTGGAGCTATCAACAACGACTTCGGCCAGCGCCCATCGGAGGAAACCGACCTGCTGGAATGCTTTCCCAGCCTGTCCGGCATCCGCCACGCGCTGCGCCATGGCCGACGCTGGATGCGCCCACGGCGTTCGCTGGCGGGCCTCGCCTTCCTGCCTGCCCGCAACGCGGTGATGCCGCAGCCGCTGGGGGTGGTCGGCATCATCGTGCCGTGGAACTATCCGCTGTACCTGGCGATCGGGCCGCTGGTCGACGCCCTGGTCGCTGGCAATCGCGTGATGGTCAAGATGAGCGAATACACGCCACGCTTCTCGGCGCTGTTCGCCGAACAGATAGCCCGCTATTTCCAGCCCGACGAAGTGCTGGTGGTAACCGGCGATGCCGCCATCGCGCAGGCATTTTCCGCGCTGCCGTTCGACCACCTGCTGTTCACCGGCTCCACCGCGGTCGGCCGCCACGTGATGCGCGCGGCGGCGGCGAACCTGACTTCGGTAACGCTGGAGCTGGGCGGCAAGTCGCCAGCGATCATCGGCCCCGGTGCGCGCTTCGACCATGCGGTGGAACGCATCGTGTTCGGCAAGCTGGTCAACGCCGGGCAGACCTGCATCGCACCGGACTATGTGCTGCTGCCACGCGTACGCGTGACGGATTTCATCGACGCGGCCCAGCGCGTGACGGCACGGTTGTATCCGCAGCTCGAACACAGCACGCAATACGCCAGCATCGTTTCCGATCGCCAGTACCAGCGCCTGGCCACATTGCGCGACAGCGCGCTGGCCGCCGGCGCACGCGTGCATCCGCTGAGCGAGGCCACGGATGATCCGGCGCGCCGCCTGCTGCCACCGCAACTGCTCAGTGAAGTCAACGACAGCATGGACGTGATGCAGGAGGAGATCTTCGGCCCGCTGCTGCCGCTTGTCCCCTATGACTCGCTGGACGAAGCGATCGCCTACGTCGCCGCCCATCCGCATCCGCTGGCGCTGTATCTGTTCGAGCAAGATCGCGCGCTGATCGACCGTGTGCTGGCACGCACCGTGGCTGGCGGCGTCAGCCTCAACGACACGCTGTACCACATCGCCCAGCACGGCCTGCCGTTCGGCGGCGTGGGCGCCTCTGGCATGGGCGGCTATCACGGCGAGGCCGGCTTCCGCACATTCTCGCATCTGAAGCCGGTATTCCGGCAGGCCCGCCTCAATGGCGCCAGCCTGCTCAATCCGCCGTACGGTGCGCGCTTCCGTCACGTGCTGGAGCTGCTGCTCAAGCGTGGTTGAACACCGACCTCTCCGCCGGCTGCCTGATCGCATAAAAAAACTCCCCGCTCACGCGGGGAGGTTTTTGTCTGGACGTCCGTTTCGTGTTGCCGCAGTTAGAACTTGTACTGCGCCGAGAAGCTCAGCAGGTTGCCGTAGTCGTCGAAGTTGCCGGTCAGCGTGTCACCCGTGCCGCTCGTCGTGTTCACGTGCGCCTGATTGACGAAGATATGCGCGTAGGACGCATTGATCTCGAAGTGCTCGCTGGCCTTGTAGCCGATGCCGACCGAGGCCATCTGACGGGTCGAGTCGGGCACCCGCGCGTCGCGGGTGGAGAGGTGAGTCGGCGTGCTGTCGACCGCGATACCTCCGCGCAGGGTGACCTTCTCAGTGAGGTAGTAATCGCCACCGATCGAGGCGAAGACAGTGTTGCGCCAGTCGAACGCTTCCGTGGTCGGCGGCTGCGCATTGCCGTAATTCACCGTCAGGTTCTTGAACACGTCCCACTTGGTATACGCCACGTCGATGCCAAGACCAAACTTCTCCGCCTGATGCCAGTAGCTCGCGCCGATGACGGCTGGCGTAGTGAAATTGGCGGTGCCGGTGGTGTGTGAGAACGGCGGGATCGAGCCGGCCAGCGCCGGATTCGACAGCAGCACGTCGTATCCTGGCGTGGTGGTGAAATTGCCCGCGCCTTCCAGACGATGGCTGATCTTGGAACGGTAGTTGAGCGCCAGCTTGTCGTTCGGGGTCAGCTTCCAGTAACCACCCAACTGCCAGCCGTAACCCCAGTCGTCGCCCCTGATGCGGGCAAAGCCATCCGCGCCCTGCGGGGTCAGCGCTGCCACGCCGGCCGCCGCGGCTTGGCCCTGTTGCACCGCCGCCTGGATCATCGCGGCAGCCTGCGCCGGCGGGATCTGCCCGGCCGCCGCTGCGGCTTGGATCTGCGCCACGCCGGCCGCCGTCTGCGCACCGATGCCCTGTTGAATGCCCAGCCCCACCGCGTTGTAGTTGACCGCACTGGTCAGCTCGGCGCTGGTCTTCTGTGCAATCACGCTGGCGCCGAGGCTGAAGGTGTCAGTGACGTCGAACGAAGCCGAAAGCGTCGCATCCAGCGATTCGAACTTGGATTTGATGGCGTTGTAACGGCCCACCCAGTTTTTGTCGTACTCGGTCTGGAAGCCGAACGGCACGGAGAGGCCGGCGCCGACGTGCACGCGGTCGCTGACTTGGGTAGCAAAGAACAGCGCCGGCACCGGCAACGTGGTACCGCCGTCGCCGCCATTGCCGCCGCTGATCGGCCGGCCCAGCGCGTCGTGCGCGGAACCGCTGAACTTGGTGCTGAAATTGATGCCGGTGACGTCGGCCTGCAGGTAGGTACCCTTGAGGTCGGTCATCGCGGCCGGGTTGTTGACCACCACCGAGACATCGCCGCCGGCCGTGGCGGAGCCGGCATAGGCACGGCCCAGACCCTTGGCGCTGTTTTCCTTCAGCTGGAAGGCGCTGGCGCTGGCCGTGTCCGGTGCAAACAAGGCTCCGACAATGGCCACGCTCAGTGCAGCGAGTGCGAACGAACAGGTGGCATCCTTGAGGGAACGGAAAGAAATATGCATCGCTAGCTCCTGCTTATCGTGGTGCGAATTCGGGGTGAATTGCGGTGGCAGCGCCAAATGCAAAATTCATACGGGCGTTTGAAGCCGCTGGGCCGCACTTTGCCCGCTCGCACAAGGTGTTGCAAGTGCGATCGCAACATTTAACTAACGAACCGGCGCAAATGCTGCAACCATCGCCCGACGACCATCGATCTCCCCAGTGGGCCTTTGCAGCCGCTCCCAACGGAGAGGAATGCCTGGCGGGCGGGCAACCGGCCACGCTGCTACGCTGAGCAGTCCACCGCTCTCCCGCAGGAATTGCCCATGCAGTGCTTTGTCTACGCCAGCCTGCGCAAGGTCGACAGTTATCTGTGGCTGGCGCAGCGAGATGCGTTCGATCAGCTGCCCGAGTCGCTGCTGTTGCTGCTGGGCGACCTGCGTTTCGTGATGGAGGTGCAACTGGACGAGCAGCGCCGGCTGCCGGTCGAGGACACCG
>DHXA01000206.1:9054-56203 GCA_002413455.1 Rhodanobacter sp. UBA5168
GTTAACACTTGGTTACCGTCTGCACATCCAACGATTTCTATACTGCCTCCATGACCCAGCCCAAATCGCGACGCCGCCCTCCCCTCATGCAGGCTCTCGCCTGGTTCATTCCGGGCCTGCTTGCCGTCGCGATCGCGGGGCTGACCACCCACCCGTTGACCCTGATTCCACTGCTCCTGGCGAACGCACTGACCATGGCGGCGATCTGCCATGCAATCGGTTTCGATCCGGAGCCGCGCTTCGGCCGTACCGTGCTGCGGCGTGGCGCGGCACACCTGGTGATGTTCAGCGGTTACAGCGTGCTGGTGTTCGTGCTGGTTGCCTGGCCGATGCTGCAGTTGAGTCAGGCGCCCAGCCTCAGTGCCGCGCTGGTCCTGGCTGCGGCACTGGTGCTGGCATTGACCACGTTATGGCGATTGTGGCCGGCGTTCGGCCTGGTGTTTGTGTGGGACGACGCGTATCCGAGCCAGCGCGACGGCTCGTGGATCTTCACCGCGACCTTGCGCAGCATCGCGTTCGGTCGCCACCTGTCGCATGAGGAACGTTTCTTCAGCCATTTCCTGCCGGCCGCGCTCTCCCTGCTGGTGCTGGCGTTCGGCGCGATCGCGCTGACCGGCCTGTATGGCGTTTTGCCGCCCGAGCCACGCATCGCCGCGCTGGCGATCTACGGTGTGCTGCTGCTCCCGCTGGGCTGCCTGGTGATCGCCAACCGGACGCTGCGCGCCCTGCTCTGCGAGCGCCACCAGCCGCGCCGGCGCAGCGACCACGTGCCAGCGTCCGCGACGAATCGTGCGCCGGCACCGCGTCCGGTGCTGACCGAGCAGGAACGCATCGCCGGCACCCCCGAGCAGGCCGAAGCCTTGCTGGCGGCCACCCGCGACGGCGACATCGAACGTGCGCTGGCCTTGGTCGAGGCCGGCGCCGATCCGGACACTGCACCGACCGCCGACGACCGCGACCAGCGCCCGACGCTGATGTTGGCCGCTCTGCTGCCGGACACCCGCCTGCTGCGCGCGCTGATCGCCAGAGGTGCCAACGTAAATCGCGCCAGCGGCGGCATCACCCCGCTGCTGGCCGCCACCCGCGACAGCTGGCACGGCCGCGCCGAGGCCGTACTGACCCTGCTTGCCAATGGCGCCAGTCCGCTGGCCACCGATGCCGATGGCAACACCGCATTGCATGGCGCGGTACTCAGCGCCGAGCCCGGCGTGGCCGCGATGCTGCTGGACGCAGCCGCTCCGATCAACGCATTGAACAAGGCCGGCGTGAGCCCGCTGGCTACCGCCTGCCGCGCCGCCAACTGGCCGCTGGTGAAGTTTTTGCTGGAGCACGGCGCCAAGCCGGCGCCGGCCGACGGCGAGCCGGCGCTGGTCGCCGCGGCCGGTATTGCCGACGACGACGTCGAAGGGATCAAGCTGCTGCTCAAGCATCGCGCCGCGGTCAACGCCGTCGATGCACGTCACCGGCACGCCTTGCTCAGCGCCGCCGCCGAGGGCCACGAAAAAATCGCCCGCGTGCTGTGTGCCGCCGGCGCCGACGTCAAGCTGGCCGATCAACACGGCAGCACCGCCTTGATGGAAGCGGCGCGGGCGGGCGCCTGCGGCATTGTGCAACTGCTGGCCGAGGCCCAGCCCGATGCGCGCGTGCGCGATCAGCACGGCCGCGACGCGCTGACCCTGGCCTGCCAGTCGCCACACGCACACGGCGAAACCGTGCGCGCCCTGCTGGCACTGGGTGCCGAACCGAAGACACCCGGCAGCGACGGTCGCAGCGCACTCGATCACGCCGCCGCAGCGGGCCGCTGGGATCTGGTCGCCCTGCTCGATCCGGATACGCCGCTGCCAGCCAGCCTCAGCCAGGATCTGCTCGCCGACGGCGCCGACACGCCAGCGCACCTGCTCGATGCGCTGCGCTTCGGTCATTGGGCGATCGTCTCGGGCTTTGCCGAGCGTGTGCGCGAATGGCCGCAGTCGCAACTGGCGCAGCTGTATCTGGACCTGGCCACGCCGGGGCTCGCCGCCGCGCGCCGCTGGTTGCTCGATCACGGCCTCGATGCCGAGGCCCGGCTGGAAGTGCCGCGCATCGACGATGCGGAGACCGTCGACAGCCCGGCCTTGCCGCCGCTGGGTCGACGCCTGTTCGATGCCTTGCTGCAGCAGCTGCCGAATTCGACCGAAGCGCTGGATGACCTGCTGCAAGCCGGTGCCAGCCCGGCCGGCGCAGGCTTGCTGGCGCAGGCGTTGTCGCGGTTGAATGGCGCCGCGCAAAGTGCTGCGCTGCCACTCAACCTGCTCGAACGCGGCGCCGATCCGTTCGGCGCGGATGCGCGCGAACGTACGCCGCTGCATCTGGCCGTGGTCAACGCCCAACCGGAATTGCTGCAGATGCTGCTCGATCGCGGTTGCGATCCGAACACGCGCGACCGCGACGGCCGCACGCCGCTGTTTGCGGCGCTCGAACATGGCGCGCAGGCCATGCCGCTGGTGCGCGCCCTGATCGCCCACGGCGCCAACCCGGAAGCGGCCGATGCGAACGGTGAAACCCCGCTGGGGCTGGCGCTGGAACATCCGGCCGTCGAACGCTGGCTGGATTGGCGCGACTGGCAACGACCGCATCGCCCGCTGCGCCCCGACGACCTGCCGGCGGCCGCGACCGCCGGCGCACTGGCCACCGTGCAGCGCCTGCTGGAACTGGGCTTCGCCGTCGACACCCGCGACGACCAGGGCGCTTCGGCCTTGCTGCGTGCCTGCGGCGCCGGTCATCGCGACGTCGCTGCCTGCCTGCTCGATGCAGGCGCCGATCCATCGCTGGCCGCGCGCAGCGGCGTGACCGCGCTGGCCGCGGCCGTCGCCGCGCGACGCGAGGCGCTGGTCGCGCTATTGCTGCAACACGACGTCGCCGTCGACCAGCGCCTGCCCAACGACGCCACCGCACTGATGGTGGCCGCCGCGATGGGTTATCCGGAAATCATCGAGCCGCTGCTCACTGCCGGTGCCGACGTCAACGCGATCGATGCCGGTGGCCGCAGTGCATTGCACGCGGCGGCCCAGTTTGGTTTCGAGCACAACGACAGCTTGCGCGCGCGGCGCCTGTTCGACGCGCTGCTCAAGCACGGCGCCGACATCAATCGTGCCGACAGCGAAGGCAAGACGCCGCTGCTGCTGTTGCTCGGCGCGCAGCTGCGCCCGGGCAGCGAGTGTGACGCCACCCACATCGGTGCGCTGGTGCCGCTGCTGCTGGACGCCGGGGCCAAGGTGGAACACGCCGACCAGCGCGGTGTCACCGCGCTGCACGCCTGCGCCATGCACGCCTTGCTGCCGCCGGCGCGCGTGCTGCTGTCGCGCGGCGCCGATCGCAATGCCACCGACGCATTCGGCCGCACCGCAGCGGATGTGGCGCGGCAACTGGGCTACGTGGACATCGCCCACGAACTGGCCGCGCGCACTGGCACCATCCCGAGCGTGCGGCAAACCCTGCGACAGCCCGCCCAGCCGGCCGACTGAGCCACCGGCAAAGTACGCATCACCCCAGGTTTTGCGCTCAATCCTCGCTGCTCAGTGGCACGTCGGCATCGCGCCGGCGTTCGCGCTCGGCCTGCGGAGTCGCGTCCGCCTCAAACAATTTCTCCAGATCGGAGAGCGCCTCGCGAGTGGTCTGCACCAGCTTGGTTTCGTCGTCGTAAACCAGGTACTGCGCCTTGAGCAACTCCGCGTCCTGGCGGCGGAAACGCTCCACCCGATCGGTCGCCTGCTCCGGCGTGAGGCCCAGCGCCTCCAGCGCCTTGCGCGTCATCTTCAGGCTGGAGTACAGCGTCTCGCGCACCGGCTCCTCGACGCCGAGATCCATCAGGCGCCATACGTGCTGGCGGTTGCGTGCGCGAGCGATGATCTTCAGATGCGGATACTGCCGGCGCACCACACGCGCCACGCGCAGGCTCGATTCCGGGTCGTCGCTGGCCAGCACGAATACCTCGGCCTTGTCCGCCTGCGCCGCACGCAGCAGTTCCGGTCGCGCCGGGTCGCCATAGAAGATGTCGGTGACATTGCCGAAACGCTGCACCAGGTCGAGTTGCTCGACCGAGTGATCCAACGCCACGAACGGAATGCCCTGTGCGCGCAGCACGCGGGCGATGATCTGGCCCATGCGGCCATAGCCGGCAATGATGACCCGCGGCGCATGCGTGTCGATGGTGTCGTAGGCACGCGTCGGCTTCTTCGCCTTGCTGCCGAGCAGACGGCCCAGCGATGCCACCAGCAACGGGGTCAGCGCCATCGACAACGAAATCCCCAGCACCAGCAGATTGTGCTGCGGACCACTGAGCAATTGCTGCTCCTGCGCCAGCTTCAGCACCACGAACGCAAACTCGCCGCCGCAGGCCAGCAGCACCGCCAGCCGCAGCGCCTCGGCGCGATCGAGCCCGCCGACGAGGCGGCCCAGCGGCCACAGCAGCACACCCTTCAACAGCATCAACGCCACCACCAGGGCCAGCACGTGCAGCGGCTCATGCAGCAGCAACGACAGGTCCATCGACATGCCGACGCTGATGAAGAACAGCCCCAGCAACAGACCCTTGAACGGCTCCAGATGCGATTCCAGTTCATGCCGGTATTCGGAATCGGCCAGCAGCACGCCGGCGAGGAAGGCGCCGAGCGTGGACGACACACCTGCCAGCTCCATCAGCCACGCCGTACCCATCACCACCAGCAGCGCGGTGGCAGTGGAAACCTCCACCGCATCGGCCTTCGCCACGAAACGGAACACCGGCCGCAACAGGTAGCGCCCGCCGACCACCACCGCCACGATGACACCGATCGTGCGCAAGGTACCCGTCAGATCCATACCGTGCGTGGCCGAAGAAGCGGCCAGCAGCGGCACCATCGCGATCAGCGGGATCGCCGCCAGGTCCTGAAACAGCAGGATCGCGAACGCCTGCCGTCCGTAGGCCGAACCGGCCTCCTTGCGCTCGGCGAGGATCTGCAGGCCGAACGCGGTCGACGACAACGCCAGGCTGCCGCCGACGATCGTGGCGGTCTTGCCGCTCAGGCCAAACAGGAAGTAGGCCAGCGCGGCGATGGCCACGCTGCTCGCCAGTACCTGCAGCAGGCCGGTGCCGAACACCGAACGGCGCATCACCCAGAGTCGCTGCGGCGACAGTTCCAGGCCGATCACGAACAGCATCAGCACGATGCCGAATTCGGAGATCGTGGCCACTCCCGCGGTGTCGTTGACCAAGCCCAGCAGTTGGGGACCGATCACCACACCGGCCAGCAGATAGCCGAGCACCGAACCCAGCCGGAATCGCTTGGTCAACGGTACCGCGATCACCGTAGCCAGCAGGAACACCAGCGCCGTCTGCAGATAATGGTGGCTGTCCACGCGTGGGCGACTCCGGTCGGGGGATGCTCGATTATTTCACGTGGGTTCTAACTGTACCGCCTTGCAGCACTCGAAATCAGTGACTGAGAACTCCGCCGCGAGTGGTCACGACGTCGGTGCGCTTCAACACGCCGCTTGCATTGCGGTAGATCACCACATATCGACCATCGCGCAAATAAAGATCAGCGAAATGCTCGGTGCCAGATACGAGATAGCGATCGGCTGGCACCGCATTTTCCGGCTCGCTGGCATATCGTGCCTCAACCAGACAGACGTTGCCCGATTCTCCGCATGCGCCGTCTGTGCTGAATCGGTACTGCCGACGAGCACCCCCGAGCGATAGCCATTCACTGCCTGGACCTACCTCACGATCAAGTGCATATGCGCCGGTACGCCATACGGTAATGTCCGTTCCACGACCACCGGACCGCCAGCGCATGGAAGACAGTGTGCCCGCAGCCCGATCGTCTGCAGATGAACCGCTCAAGTGGCAGGCGCTGCTCATCACATCGTTCGTATTACCCAGTTGGTCGATGCTGAGAAACGGTTTGGCATAAAGCCTGGGCAAAAGCTTCGCCATCCGGCCATCGATCCGCCTGATATGGTCATAACCCGCCACAACGAAGACCTTCTTGCCAGAATGCTGCTTCAAAATCCGTACAAGACCACGGGCTTCATCCTGTTCGCGATGTGCCGAAAAATCATCGTAATTGACCAACGTGAATCCCAACCGCTTCGCCTGCCTGACAATCTCACTCTCAATCGGCTCACGCAGATAAAAGCCGTAGCTCTTTTCGTCCAGGGCGTAGCCATTTTGATTGATCCACTTCGTCGTGATCGGGTCAGGCAATGCCTCCAGTGCAAGAATCGAAAACCCTTGCTGGCGCATGATCGGAAGCATTTGATAAATCGCCGATCGGCTCATGGGCTGGTTGTGCGCCTCGTTCACCATGACCAGATCGAACTTGCCGACATGCGTCCTCAGCCATTGATCAAACGTGCCGGCTCCGAGATCAGCCGAACAGGCTGGCGTCGGTGACGGGACGTGCTTGAAGGCGCTGTCCATTTCTCGCTGAGCCTGCTCGTATCGGCCCAACATGGCATCCGTCATCGACAGCATTTGCTCACTATTGGAAGCGTTGCCATCCCAATGCGTCGAGTGCAGACGCTGGTAGGCATCGACCATGTCTATCTTGCTTCCGGCGAAACGGCCAAGCTCATCCCATAAGCTATTGGAAGCAGGCGGCTTGGTGCTTTGGACTTCGGCTCCATGGGCCGATGTGACCAACAGCGAAAGCAGCATCCAGCAGAAGACACGCGCACTTGTGCTCATGTGAACCCCAACGTCCTGAACGAGGACGCATCAATTCCGTTGATTTCAAACAATCGGGCCGGCATATAGCCGGCCCGATTGTTTCACTTATTAACTTGTTACTTGTTACTTGCTGGCCGTCTTCGGCGCATCCTTCAGACCGCGGTTCTCCAGCATCGGCTCGATGACCGGAGCCTGGCCGCGCCAGTCCTTGTACATCTTTGCCAGCTCCTCGGTGTTGCCGCGTGACAACACCATCGCGCGGAAGCGATCGCCGTTCTCACGGCTCAGGCCGCCATGCTCCTTGAAGCCCACGAAGGCGTCGTCGGCCAGCATCTGGGTCCACAGGTAGGCGTAATAGCCGGCCGCATAGCCATTGCCCCAGATGTGCTGGAAGTAGCTGGACCGGTAGCGCGGCGGCACATAACCGAGGTCGACCTTGTCCTTCTTCAGCGCGGCAGCCTCGAACTGGTCGGCATCCTGCAGCGGCGCGTCGGCACCGAGCATGTGCCAGTTCATGTCCAGCAGTGCGGCGGAAACCAGCTCGGTCATGCCGTAGCCGGAGTTGAATTTGCCGGCTTTCTTCATCTTGTCGACCAGGGCCTGCGGCATCGGTTGACTGGTCTTGTAGTTCTTGGCGTAGTTGGCAAACACCTTCGGATCGGTCGCCCAGTGTTCGTTGAACTGCGACGGGAATTCGACGAAGTCGCGCGCGGTATTGGTACCGGACAGGGTCGGATACTGCTCGTCGGCGAACAGGCCGTGCAAGGCGTGACCGAACTCGTGGAACATCGTGGTGACATCGTCGAACGACAGCAGTGCCGGCTGGCCAGCGGCCGGCTTGCTGAAGTTGGCCACGTTGAAGATCACCGGCTTGGTACCCAGCAGCTTGGACTGGGTGACCAGGTTGTCCATCCAGGCGCCGCCATTCTTGTTGTCACGCTTGAAATAGTCGCAATAGAACAGCGCCATCGAGCTGCCGTCCTTGTCGAACACCTCGAATACACGCACGTCCGGCTGGTACACCGGGATATCGTGGCGTTCCTTGAAGGTCAGCCCGTACAGCTGGTTGGCGGCGTAGAACACGCCGTTCTGCAGCACGTTGTCGAGCTCGAAGTACGGCTTGATCTGGCTTTCATCGAGGTCGAACTTCGCCTTGCGCACCTGCTCGGCGTAGAAGTTCCAGTCCCATGGCGCCAGCTTGAAGCCGCCGTGCTGCTGGTCGATCAGTGCCTGGATGTCCTTCGCCTCGACCTTGGCGCGGGCGGTGACGGCGGGCACCAGATCCTGCATGAACTTCAGCGCCGTCTCCGGCGTCTTCGCCATCTGGTCGTCCAGTTTCCACGCCGCGTAGTTGGGGAAGCCGAGCAGCTTCGCCTGTTCGGCGCGAATCTGTGCCAACCGCTCGATGGTCTTGCGGGTATCGTTGGCGCCGTCCTGTTCGGCACGGCTCCACGAGGCCTCGAACAAGGCCTTGCGGGTGTCGCGGTCGCTCAGGTCCTGCAGTTCGGGCTGCTGGGTGGTGTTCTGCAGGGGCAATACGTATTTGCCGTCCAGCTTGCGGTCCTTAGCGGCCTGCGTGGCGGCGGCAAGCTCGACCTCGGACAGGCCGGCCAGCTTCGCCTTGTCGGTGATCACCGGTGCGGCGTCCTTGGTGGCCGCCAGCAATTTGTTGGTGAACGCGGTGCTCAGCGTCGATTCTTCCTTGTTGAGGTCCTTCAGCTTCGCCTTGTCGGCGTCGGAGAGTTTCGCGCCCGCATGCACGAAGTTCTTGTAGACCACCTCGACCAGCCGCGCCGATTCCGGATCGAGCTTGAGCGTGCTGCGCTGGTTGTAGATCGTCTCGACGCGCTGGAACAGACGGCTGTCGAGATGGATCGCGTCCGAATGCGCGGCCAGCTTGGGCGCCTCTTCCTCCTGCACTTTTTGCAGCGTGTCGTTGGTATTGGCGCCGGTCACCGCATTGAACGCGGCCATCACGCGATTCAGCATCGCGCCGGATTTTTCCATCGCCACGTAGGTGTTTTCGAACGTTGGCGCCTCCGGATTGGCCGCGATCTTCTCGATCTCGGCCATGTGCTGGCGCATGCCTTCCTCCAGCGCTGGCTGGTAGTCGGCGTCCTTGATCCGGTCGAACGGCGGCGCCTGGAACGGCAATGTACTGGCGCTGTAGAACGGATTGCTGGTCATGTCGGTGGTAGCCACTGCGGCACTGCTGGCGGCAGCCGCCGAGGCGGTTGTCGCTGGTGAATTGGCGGCGCTGTCCGGCTGCTGCGAGCAGGCGGCGAGGGCCATCGTGGTGGCAATTGCAATCATGCGCAGACGAAACATTGGTGTCCCCGGAATGGTGTGCCCTTGAGCGGGCACGGAAAGTCGCAATCCTCGACTGTACCCACACCGTAACCACTTTCCAAACCCCGAGGCCACTGCGCCGCCGGACCGAAAAACTGGCCCGCTCAGGCCGCGCGCATGTCGCGCAACTGCCATGCCGCGCCGATCAGCAGGTACAGCCGATGGCGTACGACGCTCATCGGCAGGTCGGTGACCAGATCGACATCGGTATGCAGGTCGGCCACCTGCGCGGTTGCCTGCGCAGCGGGATCGGTGCTGCCCAGGCTGCTGTCCACCGCATCAGGATCCGGCTGCACCGCCCGCCAGCGCTGGAACAGCGCGTCGTCGCGCAAAGCCTGCTGCAGCGCCGTGGCAAAGTCGTTCGGTCCGGCACCATCGTAGGCAAAGCGCGGGTCGTCGCCGCGCGCATGGGCCAGATCGGCGATCGAAAGGTAATAGTGGTTGCGGGCCATGCGTGCCTCCGGCGGCGGGTATCGACGCGTATCCAAACATGACCGATGTGAAGCTCAGCCCAAGGCCGAGACCGCCGCCGCCAACTCGCTGGCCGCCTGCGCCGGTGCCAACCCATAGGGCAACACGCCCAGGCACGGCGCCGGCAACAGGTCGCGCAGCGTGGCCAGGTTCTCCTCCAGCGCATCCATCGCCGGATCGATGCAGTTGCCGATCCAGCCCAGCAGGCGGCAACCGTCGGCGGTGATCGCCCGCGCGCTGAGCAGGGCATGATTGAGACAACCCAGCCGCAACCCGACCACCAGAACCACCGGAAGCTGCCATTGCTTCGCGATGTCCGCCGCGAACAGCTGCGGCCCCAGCGGCGCCAGCCAGCCACCGACGCCTTCGACCACCACACTCCGGTAACCGCCGGCCAGCTGATCGAACGCCGCGCGCATCGGTGCCAGCGAGATTTCCACGCCCTCGTGTGCGGCCGCCAGATGCGGCGACAGCGGGTCGCGCAGCGCCACCGGGTTGACCGACGCATACGCCGGCGCGGTGCTGCTCGCCGCCTGCAATGCCAGAGCATCGTCGTTGCGCAGGCCATCGAGGGTTTCCGCACAACCGCTGGCCACCGGCTTCATCCCGCAGGCACTGCCTCCGGCCAGCCGCAACGCGTGCAACAGCGTGCACGCCGCGTGCGTCTTGCCGATGCCGGTATCGGTACCGGCCATGAAGACGGCTCGCATCACGCCTGTGCGTAACGACGATTGAAGCGGTTCACCACCGGTCCGATCAGGAACAGCAGCGAATACATGAAGCCGGGGATCGACCACATCCACGACGGCGACGACAGCGGCAATACCAGCGCAGTCAATGCCGAGCCCAGGCCAATGGCGGCCGGCACGCTCCATATGCGCATCTCGCGGCGCGCATCCAGGTTGCCGAAGCCGCGCCTGGCCGCGTTCTTCGCCGCGTGCAAAAACAACAGCGTCAACGTGCCCGCCATGCAGGCATACGCCAGGCCGTAGCAGACGAATAGCGTACGCATGTCCACCGGGCCGCCGATCAAGTGGAAATCGCTGGGCAGGCGGCCGCCGCTCAACCAGGAAAACACGCCGGAGAACACCATGTGCAGCGGGTAGACGAAGATCATCGCGAAAAACACCAGCAGCAGCGACAACCAGCGGCCGGTGGCATCGGCGCTGTGGCAGCGCTTGCGCCAGCGCACATGGCCATGCCAGAAAAAGGCGATCTGGAAGAAGCACACGGCGAACGCGGGAATGCCGCCGAGCGTGTGCAGCAGCTTGTCGGTGCTGTCGGGGATCGATTCGCCGCCGATCAGCAGCAAGGTCAGGATGAATGCGAATGCGCCATCCACGAACATGTCCAGCCGTCCCGCTTCGATCCCCTCGCGCTGCTCGGTCAAGCTCATGCTGCGTTCCCGTCTGATGGCTCGGCGCATAATACGGGCTTTGCCGCCGGACGCACCGCATGTTCGAACTGAAATCCCACACGTATGCCAGCAAGCGCGAGCATTACGAAGACCTTGCGCAGCAGGCGCGCGGCCTGCTCAGCGGCGAGCACGACCTGATCGCGAACGCGGCGAATTTCGGCGCGCTGGTCTACCACAGCCTGCCCGAGCTCAACTGGGCCGGCTTCTACCTGTACGACGGCCACGAGCTGGTGGTCGGCCCGTTCCAGGGCAAGCCCGCCTGCATCCGCATCGCGATCGGCCGCGGCGTCTGCGGCACCGCCGCGCGGACGCGCGAAACCCAGCTGGTGCGCGACGTCAATGCGTTCGATGGCCACATCGCCTGTGACGCCGCCTCGCAATCGGAAATCGTGGTGCCGTTGATCAATGCCGACGGCAGCCTGCTCGGTGTCTGGGATGTCGACAGCCCGGTGATCGATCGCTTCGACGAGGACGACCGCGCCGGCATGCAGGCGCTTTGCGCGGTGTTCATGGCATCCATGCGTGGCTAGTGCCGCGCCGGTCTATCAACGCTCGCGCCCTTGATGCGCGCCTTCGCGTGGTTGCCGCAGCAGCGTCATCACGGCCTGCCGCGCCTCATCCACGCCGGTGCCGGCGGAGGAGGAAAAGATCTGCGCGGTGGCGTGCAGGCCCTCGGCGGCAAACTGCTTGCGCAGGGCGGCCAGCGCCTGGGTGGCCTGGCCGCGCGACAGTTTGTCCGCCTTGGTCAGCAGCAGGTGACACGGCAATTGGGTGGCGAAGCAGAACTCCAGCATCATCCGGTCGAACTCCTTCAGCGGATGACGGATATCCACGATCAGCACCAGTCCGCGCAGACTGCGCCGCTGGTGCAGGTAGGCATCGATCTCCAGCTTCCAGTGCTCGCGCATCTCCAGCGGCACCTTGGCGTAGCCATAGCCGGGCAGATCGATCAGACGCACGTCCAGTGGCGGCTGGCCTTCCACCTGGGTCGGCGGCGGTCGCTCCTGCGCATCCTGCGCCCGCGACACTGGTACATCCTTGTACGGCGGCAGGCTGAAGGCCACCATCTGCTGGGTGCGGCCGGGCGTCTTGGAAGTGCGTGCCAAACCCTTGTGATTGGTCAACGCATTCAGCGCGCTGGACTTGCCGGCATTGGAGCGTCCGGCAAACGCCACCTCGGCGCCCTGATCGACGGGAAGCTGGCTGATGCGATGGGCGGCGAGCACAAACTGCGCGCCTTGCAGGGGATTCGACATGAGGGTGGTTTGACCAAGCTATGGTGGCGCAGGGATAATTCTGCGGTTTCTGCCTGTTGCAAGCCTCGTGGCTGCAATCAACGGCAGTGTTCGCAAGTCTCTCGGGAGTCAAGTGTATGAGTTTTCGGTCCGCTGGTTTTCGGCCCGCTGTTCTCGGGTCTGCCATAGCCCTCGTGTTTGCACTGTCCGCCAGTGCGCTGATGGCACAGGACGCCCAGCCGAAAACTGCCGCGCCTGCCGCTGCGGCCACGGCAGCAGCCCCGGCCACCGCCGCCCCGGCTGCCGAAGCCGCAGCCAAACCGGGTGACGCTACCGCCGGCCAGGCCAAGGCCGCCGTCTGCGGCGCCTGCCATGGCATGGACGGCAACTCCAGCGATGCGCAATACCCGAAGCTGGCCGGCCAGAGCGAGCAATACATCGTGCGCCAGCTGACCGATTTCAAAGCCGGCAAGCGGCAGAATCCGATCATGATGGGCATGGCCGCGCCGCTGTCTGCGCAGGACATGCACGACGTCGGCGCCTATTTCGCCAGCAAGACGCCGCTGCCCGGCGTGGCCGATCAGGCCTTGGTCGAGCACGGTCAGGCGCTGTTTCGTCAGGGCGACGCCACGCGCGGCATTCCGGCCTGCATGGCCTGCCACAGCATCGACGGCCGCGGCAATCCGGGCGCGAAGTATCCGCAGCTGACCAGCCAGCACGCGCAGTACATCGAAGCGACCCTGAAGGCCTGGCACGACGGCACGACCTGGGGTGACGATGCACAATCGCAGATCATGCCGGCGATCGCGAAGAAGCTGGGACCCGACGATATCGCTGCGCTGTCCAGCTACATCGAGGGCCTGCACAGCGCCGACGCCCAGCCTGCCGCCACGCCCTGATTGACCACGCGCCGACCGAAGTGTCGGCGCTGTCGGTTCTACGCCCCACCAGCCGAGGTTTGCCATGTTGAAGCGTCTGCCGTTCCTGTGTGCCGCCCTGCTCGCACTTGCCGCCTGCAGCCATGACAGCGACACCAGCGGTCCGGCGCAACCGGCCGTCACCGCAAGCACACCGGCCACGGCCACCACCGCGGCACCGGCCGGCGCGATGACGGCCGCCACACCGGCCGCCGCCAGCAGCGCTGCACCGGCGGCCGCCGATACGACTGCCGATGCGGCCGAACCCGCGCCTGCGGTCGCGGCGGCGCCGTTCGTGGACAACGGCAAGTGGGTCGAGGGCAAGAACTACTTCGTGATCGAGCCGGCGCAGCCGACCAGCCATCCGGGCAAGATCGAAGTGACCGAGGTGTTCTCCTACGGCTGCCCGGCCTGCAACGGTTTTCATGCCACCGTCGACCAGATCGCCAGCAGCCTGCCGTCGAACGCGGTGATGAATTATCTGGCCGCCTCGTTCCGACCGGACGAAAACTGGCCGATGTACCAGCGCGCGTTCTACGCGGCGCAGGCCCTGGATCTGGTCGGCAAGACCCACGACGCGATGTTCGATGCGGTCTGGAAAAGCGGCGAGCTGTCCACTTACAACCTCAAGGCTGGCGACCCCAAGCCGAAGGCCGCGTGGCCCACGATCGACGACGCGGCGAAGTTCTACGCGAAATACGGCGTGACCGCGCAGGAGTTCACCGGCGTCGCGAATTCGTTCGCGGTCAATACCCGGATGAAGCGCGCGGACGACCTGATGAAAGCCTATGGGGTGGACAGCACGCCGACCATGATCATCAACGGAAAATATCGTTTCACGCCGATTACCGCCGGCGGCTTCGCGCAGTCGATCGAGCTGACCCAGTGGCTGGTGGCGAAGGAAGCGGCCGGCAAGTAAAAGGCTTCCCCTCAACCCCGGTTAATCTGCCCCCACCAGCGGCCGCCCGGCCGCGCTGCGATGAGTAGGCCCCATGTTCAAGCGATTCGCCCCGCTGCACGTCCTCGTCCTGTCCACCGGCCTGCTGCTGGCCAGCGCCTGCACGGCGCAATCCAGCGCGGTGGCGCCGTACACCGAAGGCAGCGAGTACGTGACCCTGCCCGGCCCGCATCAGCGCTACAGCAGCGAGGGCAAGGTGGAAGTGACCGAGGTGTTTTCCTACGGCTGCATCCACTGCGCGCAGTTCGCGCCGATCGCCGAGAAACTGCGCAAGCAGTTGCCGGCCGGGGTGACGTTCAAGCTGATGCCGGCGCCGTTCAGTGCCGAGTGGTTGCCGTACGCGCGTGCCTATTACGCCGCGAAGCAGCTGGGCGTGGTCGACCGTACGCATCTGCAGCTGTTCGCCGACAAGTTCGGCCAGCATTATCCGATCAGCTCAATGGACGAACTGGCCGACTTCTACGCCCGCGAAGGTGTTGATCGGGCCGAATTCATGCGCATCGCCACGTCCACCGAAACGACCGCCAAGTTGAAAAGCGATCTCGCGCTGATCCAGAAGTGGCAGGTGGACGGCACGCCATCCATCGTGGTCAACGGCAAGTACCGCGTGGCCAATGTCCATACGCTTGACGAACTGGCGGCGGTGGCACAGTGGTTGGCCAAACGCGAGCTGAGCGGCAAATAAGCCGCACGCAACGTGCCAGCGGCGTAGTGCAGCTGGCTTGTCGTTCACATGCTCGTTCACGTGCGGTGGCTCATGCTCGGACGCATTGTCTGATGCGTGTCGCAAGCGTCGGCATCCCCTTCCCGTGTAGTGTGCTGCAATGACCCGCGCCACCATTCTTCAACCCGCACCTGCCGAGCGCCACCTGCGCCTGCTGAGCTGCAATATCCTGGCCGGCGCCAGCGTGCAGCGCTACAGCGAGTACGTCACCCGCAGCATCAATGCGGTGCTGCCGGGGCGCAACAAGATGGACAATCTCGACCGGCTTGCCGAGGTGCTGCCGCAGTTCGACTTGATCGGCCTGCAGGAGGCCGATGCCGGCAGCCTGCGCTCGGGTTTCCTCAACCAGACCCGTTACCTCGCCGAAACCGCGGGCATGCCGTTCTGGAGTCATCAGCCGAACCGGGCGATGGCGCGACTGGCGCATTCGGCAAACGGGCTGATCAGCCGGCTGGAGCCGCATTCGGTGCTGGACTACCCGCTGCCCAGCCGGATCCCGGGCCGCGGCGCGCTGCTGGCGCAATTCGGCGAAGGCGACAACGCGCTGGCGGTGATGATCGCCCACCTGTCCCTGAGCGCCCCGGCGCGTGCGCGCCAACTCAGCTTCATCGCCGAACTGCTGCACGACTTTCCGCATGCGGTCCTGATGGGCGATCTGAACACCGAACCCCACAGCGTCGAGATGGCGCACCTGTTTGCCAAATGCAATCTGCAGCCGCCGACGCAGTCGACCCCGACCTTTCCCAGCTGGAAGCCGCGACGGGCGCTGGATCACATCCTGACCTCATCGGCGATCCAGCTGGACAAGATGTGGGCGCTGCCGCAGGCGTTTTCCGATCACCTGCCGCTGGCCGCGGAAATCCGGCTTCCGGCACACGTCGGTGGCAAGGCCACGCCGAGGCTTCGCCGATGAGTTCGAAGCTGATGAGAAAGGCGCTGCCATGGCTGTGGCTGCTGGCGGTGGCGCTGGGTGCGGCATGGCTGCGCTATGGCCTGATCGAGTCCAGCGCGATCGGCCAGCAATGCGGCGGCGGCCACGTCCCGGCGTGGTGTAGCTGGCGGCAGGCACTGGTGCTGGGTTTCCTGTACGAGGCCTACGGTATCGCCGCAGTGGCGGCCGCGGCGCTGGCGCTGTGGGGTCAGCGCATCTGGCTGGCCTGGCTGGCGGCCGCACTCGGCCTCTTTGCGCTGGAGCTGTATTGCTTCGAAGCCGGCGCGCTGGCGCTGCTGGTCGGCAGCCTACGCCTGCTGCGGCTGCAGGCGCGCATGGCGCCACTCGGCAAGTACCGGCACGGCCAGCAGCAGGTTCACGCCCAGCCATAGCCACGCCACGGGCGTGAGACCGTTCTCCTGCACCAGCACGACCGCCGCCAGCAGCGGCAGCCAGGCCGCAAGGAAGCGTTCCTCCAGCAACGGCTTCGCCATCTGGCGCGCATCGGACAGCCAGCCGAGCAACGCATGGCCCATGCACGGCAGCAGGAACAGGCCCAGCGGGAAATCCCGATAGCGTCCGTCGAACACCAGCAACAATCCGTAGAACGCCAGCACGAACAGCCAGCCAGCGCGCAGCCAGCCGGGCGGTGCGGGTGGCATCGCGCCGGCCAGTCGTGCCGCGATCCGGCGCGTCAGCAACAACGCCGTGAACAGGGCCAGCGCGCAGGCGACCGACGACACGGTCCACTCCCAGCCATCGCGACAGGCGAACCACATCTGCCGGTACTGCCAGGCCAGCGCACAACCACTGGCGACACCGGCCAGCGCCAGTGCGGCCCAGCCGCGCCAGCCGTTCCAGCGCCGGCGCCATGCACCCACCAGCACAAACACGCCCGCACCCGCCACGCCGGCGAGCCAGCCGGCCCACCAGTGCGGCTCCTCGATCACCGGTCCCCGCATCGCAAACTTTGGTCGCGCCTGCGCGTCGAAGATGCCCCAGTAGCCGCCGGCGGCGCCTTCCTGCGCGCGCTTCCACGGCTGGTCGAACGCCTCGATCACGTTGTACGGCATGTGCACGGTCGCCGCGTAGGCCAGGAATTCGCGCAGGTAGCGCGCCTCGTTGACCACGCTGGCACTGGCCGCCTGGCGCGGGCGGCCAGCACTGGGCCAGCCGGTCTCGCCGATCATCACGCGCCGGTCGGGGAATGCCTGTTGCACCTTCGCGTACACCGTCGCCACATGCTGCACGGCGCGCTCCGGCGATACCGGTCGATCTTCCCAGTACGGCAGGATGTGGATGGTGAGGTAATCCACCGAGCCGGCCAGTTCCGGATGACGCAACCAGTACTCCCACACGTCGGCGTAGGTCACTGGCACGCTGACCGCCGCGCGCACCCGGCGCAGATAACCGGCCAGCACCTGCGGCGGCAGGTCGCCGCGCAACAACACCTCGTTGCCCACGATCACCCCGCGCAACACCTGCGGATGCGCCCGCGCGGTGGCGATGCCGAGCTGGACCTGCTGCTCGTTCGCCGTCAGGTCGCTGCCCAGCCAGATCCCCATCAGCACCTTCATGCCATAGCGTTCGGCAATCTGTGGCACCGCACTCAGCCCCTGGCCCTGCGAGTAGGTTCGCACGCAGTCGAACCGCTGCGACAGCGCGCGCAAGTCCTCGTCGATACGCTCGGGACTGATGAACGCGTTCGCGTCGAGCGGCGTTTCGCCGGGGCGGCGGAACGGCGCATACGATACGCAGGCGATCCGCGCCGACGGCGCATCCGGTAACGCCACCGCCCGCCCGATCGCCCACCACCAGTACAGTCCGGCCAGTGCCAGCAGCACCAGCGCCATCCACGCCAACCCGTTTTTTCGGCGAAAAGCGGGCGAAGGTGCTGATGACATGCCGATCCCGGAAATGCTGAAGATGAAGCGCGTGAGCTTAGCAGGCGTGTCCACGCTCACCACTTCGCGACAAGCCGTTGCGGGGCATCGACTACACTGGCCAGCGGATCGACCGCAGGAGTTTCCATGTTTGTTTTCATCCCGTCGCGGCGCGTCTTGCAGTGTTGGCTGCTGCTGGTCACCGCCTGGTTGCTGATCGGCACGATCGCGCAGGCCGCCGAACCCGGCCCCAGCCAGCGCGCCGCCTTCCGGCAGGCGTATGCCGCCGCGCTGCAGGGTGGCCAGGGCTGGCAGACGCTGGCGAGCGGCCTGCACGACTATCCGCTGTATCCGTATCTGCAGGCAGCCGCGCTGGAGCACGACATCCGGCAGATCGACCGCGCCACGGTGGAGTCGTATCTGACGCAATATCCCGACTGGATTCCCGCGGCCGACCTGCGCCGCCATTTTCTGCTGGAACTGGCGCGCCGCCAGGACTGGACCGATTTCCTCGCGCTGTACCAGCCCGGCCTCGGCGACACGCTCGGTTGCGATGCCTTGCAGGCTCGGCTGGCCGGCGGCGGCACGCTGGATTTCGACAACGACCTGGCCGCACTGTGGGCCAAGCCGAATCTGCCGGATGCGTGCGACCCGGTACTCGGTACGGCGCACGATCAGGGCCTGCTGACCAGCGCACGCCTGTGGACCCGTATCGATCGCGCGGCCGACGCGGGACAGGCCGGCACCATTGACGGTCTGACCGACTGGTTGCCGGAGGCCGACCGCGCCGCCGCACAGCAACTTGTGCAGGCGCTGCGCGATCCGGCCGGCGCATTGGCGGGCGCGGCCAGCTGGCCGGACACCCCGCGCGCGCGCCACGCCGCCACGCTGGCGTTGACACGGCTGGCCCGCCGCCAGTCCACCAGTGCCGATACCGCGTGGCAGCAGCTGCAAACGCATTTCAGCTTCAGCGAGCCGCAACGCGACCAGGTGCTGTACGCGCTGGCGCTGTTCCACGCCACCGATTTCGATGATGGCGCACTGGCCCGTCTGATCGCCCTGCCCGCCGCCGCGCAGACCGACGCCAGTCGCGAATGGCGGGTGCGGGTGGCGCTGGCGCAGCAAAACTGGGCGGCCGTACTGGCTGCCATCGACGCCATGCCCGCCAGCCAGCAGCAGGGTGGCGAGTGGCAATACTTCCGCGCCCGCGCACTGACCGCCCTGGGTCGCTACGACGAAGCGCACCGGCAGCTCGCAGCACAGGCCGGCAGCGCCACGTTCTTCGGCTTTCTCGCCGCCGACCGGCTCGACCAGCCGTACGCGATCTGTCCGTTGAGCCTCGCTGACGACCCGCAACGCGAACAGGCACTGCTGGCCAGGCCCGGTCTGCTGCGTGCGTTCGAACTCTATGCCGTCGGTCTGCCCAGATTGGCTCGCCGCGAATGGGCGCGGGCGCTGCAGGGCGCCGATCAATCCACCCTGCGAGTGGCCGCCGACCTGGCCAACCAGCGCGGCTGGTACGACCGCGCCGTGTTCACTCTCAGCAGCGGCAATGCGCTGCAGCTGTACGACCTGCGCTTTCCGCTGGCCAGCCAGGACGGTCTGGTGCCGCAAGCCGACCAGGCCGGCATCGAGCCCGCATGGGCCTACGGCATCCTGCGCGCCGAGAGCGCCTGGACGAGCGACGCCCGTTCCGGCGCCGACGCACGCGGCCTGATGCAACTGTTGCCGGACACCGGCGCAGCGGTCGCCAGACGCCACGGGCTCGACTGGGGCGGTGGCGACACGCTGTACGACCCGGCCATCAACATCGCGCTGGGCACGCGCTATCTGGCCGAGCTGGCCGGGCGTTTCAGCGGCTCGCCGTGGCTGGCGAGCGCCGCCTACAACGCCGGCCCGAACCGGGTCGACCAATGGCTGGCCGCACGCGGCACGCTGGCGCCGGATCTGTTCGTGGCCACCATCCCGTTCAAGGAAACCCGCGAATACGTAGCCCGGGTGATGGCCTTCAGCGTGATCTACGACTGGCGCCTGCACGGCAATGCCGTGCCGCTGGCCACCCGCATGGGCGCGATCGGTCGGCCGTATGGACTGCCAAACGCCACTACGCAGCGCCGCGTAGTCGACTGCCCCGCCAGCGCGCCATCCAGCGCGCCGGCCACCACCTCCAGCACGCTCAGCGCCTCGCCCTGAACACTGGCTCACCCGAGGATTGATCCCCATGGCCGCAAAGCATCTCGTCATTCTTGGCGGCACCGGTTTCGTTGGCAGCCACCTGGTGCCCCGGCTGGCCGCCGACGGCCACCGCATCGTGCTGCTCTCGCGTAATCGCGAACAGCATCGCGAACTGGGCGTGTTGCCCGGGGTGAGCGTCCGCAGCGCCGATGTCTACAACGACGACGCCCTGCGCGGGCAACTCGTCGGCGCCGACGCCGTGATCAACCTGATCGGCATCCTCAATGCAGGCGGCAAGCACACCTTCCAGCGCGCGCACGTGGAACTGACCCGTCGACTGATCGCCGCCTGCCAGGCGTCGGGCGTGCAGCGACTGCACCAGATGAGCTCGCTGAAGGCGGGCCAGGGCCTGTCGCAGTACCTGAAGACCCGTGGCGAAGCCGAGGTGCTGGTCAGGGCGTCGACGCTGAACTGGACGATCTATCAGCCCAGCGTGATCTTCGGCGCCGGCGATGGACTGGTCAGCCGTTTCGCCGCCCTGTTGCGACGCATGCCTGTATTGCCGCTGGCGCGCGCCGGGGCGCGAATGGCGCCTACCCACGTCGGCGACGTGGCCGAAGCGATCGCGCGCTGCGTCGACAGCGAACGTCTCGATCAGCGCAGCTACGAGCTATACGGCCCGGAGGTGCTCACCCTGGGCGAGATCGTGCACAAGATCCGCGAGGCGGCCGGTCTGCACACGCCGATCATCGCGCTGCCCGACAGCCTCGGCCGGCTGCAGGCGCAGTTCGCCGAACTGCTGCCCGGCAAACCCTTTTCGCTGGACAACTTCCGCTCGCTGCGCACCGATTCGGTCGGCAAGGTCGATGGCTACGCCGCGCTCGGCATCGTGCCGCAACCGTTCACGCCGTGGCTGCCGGTGCTGCTCAACGAACCCGCGCGGCAGCGCCGGCTGACCATGGCGCGTTCGCAGCGGCGGTGAACCGCCTGGCTCCGCTCAGGGCGATGTGACCGGCCTCAGCAAGGCACGCAGCCGCTGCAGGCCGTCCCCGTACCACGCGCTGCGCGCACTGTCCCGGCGCAGCAACTGCTCGGTCGAGATGCCGCCGGGCGTATGGGCGCCACTCGCGGCCCGCGCCGGTTGAACGCAATCCGGATCAAATGGCAAACCGCAGAATTCCAGCAGTCGCCGCACCCGCGCTGCCGGATCGGCCAGCCATGATTCGTAGTCGTGTTCAAGAAAGCGCGCGGGGAACAGCTGCTGCCAGTGTCGGCTGAGCCGATCGTAATCGCGCCAGTAGCTGACCATGTGATCGAGGTCGTAACTGAACTCGCTGCCACTGACAAACAATTGCCGATAGCAGGCAAAACAGCTCTCGAATGCGTCGCGCCGGCTGTTCACCACGCATGCGCCCGGCAACATCGCCAGCGCCGCGCCCACCAGTTGCCAGTTGGATAGGTTCCGGTCGATGAAGCGCGACGTATGTCCACGGCGCCCTTCGATGCGCGCCAGATAGGCTTGCCCCAGCCGCGACCAGTCGGCCGCCGTCGCCGAACCCACCCACTGCGGAAACGGTTGCCGACGGCGTTCCGACTCGGCATCGAGGATCTGCTGCAGGTCGACCAGCTCGTCGGCGGCCACTGCTTGCGGATGCGCGGCAAGGATCTGCTCGGTCAGCAGGGAGCCCGATTGCGGCAGCGCCACGATGAAGATCACGCCGTCACCCAGTGTCGGATCCGTGGCCTGCACGGGTTCGGGAAAGGCCTTGATGATTTCATCGACCCGGGCGCTCGCCAGCATGGGGTTCCAGTTCAGTTGCCGCTGCTGCAGGGCGTTGGCCTTGTGCAACGCACGCAGCGCCGCCCGCGGGTCGGCCTGATCCTCCAGTGCCCGCACCAGCGCGAAGCCCAGTGAAACGCGCGCGGCGATGGTCGCCTGCGGCACCCGCAGTTGCTGCTGCAGCTGCACGACATCGGCCTCGCTGAAACGCTCGACGTCGAGACTGGCCAGCCCGAACCAGGCGGTCGCCTGGCTGGGTTGCCGGCGCAGCACCTCGCGATAGTTCACGCTCGCCAGCGTCGCCATGCCGAGATCGGCCTGGGCCTGCGCCAGCACGATCCGCGCCGGCACATGTTCCGGGTCGATATCCAGTGTCCGTTGCAGGGCGGTGATCGCGCCGGCCGGGCGTCCCCGCAGCATGTACATCTTGCCCAGGTTGAACCATGCCGGCGCAAAATCCGGCACCATCGCGCAGGCTCGTCGCAGCCATGACACGGCTGCCTCGGCATCGCCACTGGCGTACAACGACGTAGCCAGGTTCATGCGGATCAATGCGTCCCCGGGCCGCAGGTCGTGCGCCTGCCGCAGCAACGCCAACGCCCTCGGGAAATCGCCCTGCAGATGGTGCAGCAGTCCGCGCATGCGCAATGCCTCCGCACAATCGGGCTCCAGTGCCAGCACGCGGGCCAGTGCGGCGGCGGCCGCTTCCGGTTGCTGGCGATCCAGCGCCACCGCGGCCGCCTCCAGCAGGGTGGCCGCTGCCGGCGACAGCCCCACGGCACGCCCCTGCATCAGCGGATGAGCATGCCTTGCCGTCATGAACAAAACCCTCCCCTGCCCGCCGGTAATCCGTGCGCAGCTTACGTGAGGGCGATGGCTGCATAAAGCGCATCGATGGCTTTGCGCGCAGCGGCCCCGGCGCGCATGGCAGAATCCCGCTCATGCACATCTATCTGGTTGGCGGCGCGGTCCGTGACACATTGCTGGGGCGGCCGGTGGTCGATCACGATCACGTGGTGGTCGGCGCGCTGCCGGAAGAGCTGCTGGCGCTGGGCTACAAGCCGGTGGGCAAGGACTTCCCGGTGTTCCTGCATCCGCGGACCGGCGAGGAATATGCGCTGGCGCGTACCGAGCGCAAGACCGGGCGCGGCTATCACGGCTTCGTGTTCCAGGCCGATGCGACGGTGACGCTGGAGCAGGATCTGGCGCGGCGCGACCTCACCATCAACGCGATCGCGCAGGACGAGCACGGCGTGCTGACCGATCCGTACCACGGCGTGCGCGACATCGAGGCGCGCGTGCTGCGGCATGTGTCACCGGCGTTCGCCGAGGATCCGGTGCGCGTGCTGCGGGTGGCGCGCTTCGCCGCGCGCTTCGCGCCGCTCGGTTTCACCGTAGCGGCGGAAACCATGGCGTTGATGCAGCAGATGGTCCGCGATGGCGAGGTCGACCATCTGGTGGCCGAGCGCGTGTGGGCGGAAACGCGCAAGGCCCTTGGCGAACCGCAGCCGTCGGCGTTCCTGCGCGTGCTGCGCGAGGCCGGTGCGCTGGCGGTGCTGTTTCCCGAAATCGATGCGCTGTACGGCGTGCCGCAGCGGGCGGAGTTTCATCCGGAGATCGATACCGGCACCCACATGGAGCTGGTCCTGGATGCCGCTGCCGCGCTGGCCCCGGGCGACGATCTGGTGGGCTACTGCGCGCTGTGCCACGACCTGGGCAAGGCGCTTACGCCCGCCGACATGCTGCCGCGCCACATCGGCCACGAGCACGCCGGGGTGCCGCGCGTGCGGGCACTGTCGGCGCGCCTGAAAGTGCCGGCCGATCACGCCACGCTGGCCGAACTGGTCTGCCGCGAACACCTCAATGCGCACCGCGCGCTGGAGCTGAAGCCTGCCACCGTGCTCAAACTGCTCACGGCGCTGGACGCGCTGCGCCGGCCGTCGCGGCTGGAAACCTTTCTGGCCGCCTGCGCCGCCGACAAGCGCGGCCGGCTCGGCCACGCCGACGACGATTACCCCAACGCCGACTTCCTGCGCCGCGCCTGCGCCGCTGCCGCCGCCGTGCAGTCCGCGCCGTTCGTCGCCGCCGGCCTGCAGGGACCGGCGGTGGGCGCGGCAATGGAGGCTGCGCGCAGCAAAGCGATTGCTAACATGAAACTCGGTAGCATTTAGCGCCATAGACCTGCCATGACGCGCTCGCTCCCGCGACTGCGCCCTAATCGTATTGCCGGAGCCGCCCTTGTCCCTCACCTTTCACAAGCCCTCGCCGCTGCGCCAGCGTCTGCGCCCCCTCGGTTGGCTGGCTGCCAGCTATCTGCTGATTGGCGTGGTCACACGTATTGCGCTGCTGGTGATGACTGGCAGCGGGGTGTCGCCGAAGCCACTGCACTGGCTGTATGCGTTCGGCGTGGGCGCGCTGTTCGACCTGGCCACCTTTGTCTACGTGGCCTGGCCGCTGGTGCTGTTTCTGTGGATCGTGCCGACCAACCGGCCCGCCGTGCGCAACGCGGGTCGCTGGCTGGCATGGATCGCTGCGCTGCTGGCCGGCTTTGCGCTGTGCTGGGGCGTGCTGCACTGGATCTGGCAAGCCAGCCTGCACGAAGTGTGGCCACTGGCGATCGTGGTGCTGTACCTGCTGCCGCTGCCCGCGCTGGCATACAACCGGCGCAGCGGTCGCAGCTATCTGCTCGGGCTGTCGCTGGCGCTGCTGTTCGGCCTGCTGTTCGTCGCCGCATCGGAGCTGGTGTTCTGGGAAGAGTTCGGCGTGCGCTTCAACTTCATCGCGGTGGACTACCTCGTCTACACCACCGAAGTGATCGGCAATATCCGCGAGTCGTATCCGATCGGCACCTGGCTGACCCTGCTGGCGGCGTTGACGGTGCTGCTGATATGGCTAAGCCGCCGGCACCTGCGCGGCAACGACGGCGGCACCGGTTTCGGCCAGCGCAGCATGCTGGCGCTGGCATGGCTGGTGCTCACCGTGGCGGTGACCGCCGGCGTCACCGGCGACATGAAGGAGCGCACCAGCAACAACTACGTCAACGAGCTGGCCGGCAACGGCATCTTCCAGTTCTTTGCCGCGTTCCGTTCCGGCCACCTGGACTACGCCAAGTTCTATCGCACCCTGCCCGAGGCCGAAGCCTATGCCCGCGTGCGCACGCTGCTCAAGACGCCCGACGCCACGTATGTGAGCGACGATCCGCGCGACCTCACCCGCGCAATCCGCCACCCCGGTCCCGAGCAACACCTCAACGTGGTGCTGATCAGCGTGGAGAGCCTGTCGGCCGACTACCTCGGCGTGTTCGGCAACCGCGAAAAACTCACCCCGCAGCTCGATGCGCTGTCGAACCAGAGCCTGTTTTTCGAGAACACCTATGCCAACGGCACGCGCACCGTGCGCGGCCTGGAAGCGCTGTCGCTGTCGATTCCGCCGACGCCGGGCGACTCGGTGCTCAAGATGAAGAACAACGAGAACCTGTTCTCGCTGGCCAACGTGTTCAACGATCGCGGCTACGCCTCGGAGTTTGTCTACGGCGGCTACGGCTACTTCGACAACATGAATTACTTCTTCAGCCACAACGGCTACGCCGCGGTGGATCGCAAGGACATCCCCAAGAGCGCCACCATCCACCACGAGAACGTCTGGGGCGTGGCGGACGAGGATCTGTACACGCTGGCGCTGGGCCAGATGGACGCGATCCATGCCCAGGGCAAGCCGTTCTT
The DNA here is from genome assembly GCA_002413455.1 of Rhodanobacter sp. UBA5168. Lineage (GTDB taxonomy): Bacteria > Pseudomonadota > Gammaproteobacteria > Xanthomonadales > Rhodanobacteraceae > Rhodanobacter. The sequence goes on from DHXA01000206.1 coordinate 34,308, forward strand.
CCTGCACATCATGACCACCTCCAACCACCGCCCGTACACCTTCCCGGAAGGACGGGTGGCGTTCCCGCAAGGCTCGCGTGCCGGCGCGGTGGCGTACACCGACTGGTCGATCGGCGACTTCCTGAAGCGCGCCAGCGCCAGGCCGTACTTCAACGACACCGTTTTCGTGATCACCGCCGACCACGACGCCTCCAGCGCGGGCAAGGCCAGCATCCCGATCAACCGCTATCACATCCCGCTGTGGATCTATGCACCGGCACATATCAAGCCGCAGAAGGTCGAGCGGCTGACCGCGCAGATCGACATCCCACCGACCCTGCTGGGCTTGCTCAACTTCAGCTATCGCAGCCGCTTCTTCGGCTATGACGTGTTCCAGCTCGAACCCGGTCGCGAGCGTGCGTTTCCGGCGACCTACGAGAAGCTCGGCTACCTGCGCGGCAACGTGCTCACGGCACTGGAACCGCAGCAGAAACTGGAGCAGCTCACGCCCAATTTCGCCACCGGCGACGCCAAGGCGGTGAAGACGCTGGACCAGTCGCTGGTGGACGATGCAGTGGCCTACTACCAGGTGGCCGCCAACCTGTTCAAGCACGGCGAACTGGCCCGTCGCAAGGAAGACAGCACACCGGTGCCGCCGTTGCCAGCGGCCGGCCCGGCCCCGGCCGGTTCCGCCGCGGCACCCGCCGACGCCGGCTCGGTGGCGGCTCCGGCAGCATCGGGTTCAGCCCCCGCCCCTATCCCATAAACCCGACTGGCCACCAGCGTCGCCACGGTTAGCGGTGAGGACGGCTACTGAATCCGTACGGACGTCTGGACGGCTGGATCACAGCCGCCCACCCTGGTCGGCGGCGAGCAGGTCGGGTGGCAGCGCCAGCGCTTCGAGACCGCGCGCCAGCAGCATCGCCTGAAAGCGTTCGCCCATCTGGTCGGGCAGCATCAGCCTCTTCACCTGTTGCGCGAGCCGGTAGCGGCTATGCTCGTCGGCGGCCTGCGCCTGCACGTCGGCGAACACCTCCTGCAGGCCGGCGCCGATCAGGAACTGCGCCTGCGGCAGATACGCCGCCACCGCAAAGCCGGCGCTGTTGCCGGCCTCGGCCAGCGCGGTGAAATCCACCGACGCGGTGAGGTCGTTCAGGCCGGGCAGGTAGAGCGGATCGTTGTGCGCGTGATGGCGGTAATGCGCCATCAACGTGCCGTCGTCGCGCCCGGGCAGATAGAACTCGCGGCGCACGTAACCGTAATCGATGAACAGCGCCAGCCCGGCAACGAGTGTGCCGGCCACCGCCTGGATCCAGTACGGCAGCTGCGGCAGGATCTCCGAGCGGTAGCCGTCGGCAAACTCGCTGCCGAGATCGCGTTCGACATGGCGCACGGCACCGCTGACCAGTGCATCGCCCGGGCGGTCGACGCGGATCAGGCGACCTTCGCCATCCAGTGCCACGTGCTCTTCGTAAATCTCGCCGTCACGAACGAGGAAGCGCGTGGTCGGCAGCGCGTCGATCACCTCGTTCGCGAACAGCACGCCGCGCCACTCCTGTTCCGGCGGCCGATCCAGCCATTGCACGCGGGCACTGAGTTCGGCCGGAAGATGGGCGCGCAGCCGCTCGCGCTGACGCTCGCGCAGATCGGCGCTGGGTTCGAGGATCAGGTACTGCCGCGGTAGCGTGCCGCTGGCGGCCCATGCCTTGAGCGCCGCCTCGGCGAACGCGCCGCTGCCACCGCCCAGCTCCAGAAAGTCCGCGTGCTCACCCAGCATGGCCAGGGTCGGCTGCACGGCATTGACCACGCAGCGCGCAAACAGCTCGCCCAGTTCCGGCGCGGTGACGAAATCGCCGGCGGCGCCGAACTTGGTGCGGCCGGCGCTGTAGTAGCCCAGCCCCGGCGCGTACAGGCAGCGCTCCATGTATCGCGAGAATGGCAGCGGTCCATGCGAGGCAATCAGCTCACGCAGCAATTGCAGCAGGTTATCGGAGTGCGCGCGCTCGTCGGGATTGGGTTCGGGGAGGCGGGAAGGCATCGGTCTTGCCGGTAGTGAAAGAAGCCCGGCAAGCATAGCGGATGGCGCCTGCGCGCCTGGTTTGCGCGCAGCCTTCCACCCCGACATTCCCGAACTTCTCCCCAGTAGCAGGGAAGAGAAGTCGCGGCCTCAGAAATCCTTCTGCAGGCTCAGGTAGACGCCCCGCCGCGGGCCGAACTGCGGCGCGCCGACGCCGATGCCGCTGCCATCGCGAAGTTCGTAGGTGCGATCGAGCACGTTGAGCACCGCCAGTTGCGTATGCAGCTTGCCGAAACGATCGAAGGCAAAGTCGTGCGACAGATTGAGGTTCAACTGAAAATAGGACGGCAGCGATGCGCCGTTCGGCACCTCGCCGTCCTTGCGCAGCCCGCTGCCGAACAGGTAGTCGGCGCCGACCCGGGTGCTGTCGTTCAACGCGTAGTTGATGCCGCCGGACGACGTCAGTTTCTGATCGTGGTCGAGGAAGATGTAATGGTTCTGCACGTACGCCAGATCGTCCGGCGCAAAGTTGTACTGGCTGGTGATGATGCGCTTGCCGATGGCCTTGCCGAGCGACGCGTTGAAGTAGGCGGACAGCGGACCCTGCTCGTAGTTGGCGGTGAGCTCCAGCCCCTTCACGCGGCCGGCGGCATAGTTGAAGGTGGAGTAGACCAGCGCGGAGCCGAACTGGCCTTCGTCCTGCAGGCGCTGCACCTTGCGGTAGTACGCGTCCATGCCCACGGTCCAGGCCGAACCGAGGTTCTGCGAGATGCCGGCGTCGTAGTAGTCCGAACGTTCGGCCAGCGGCGTGTTGTTGCCGTTGTCCGGCACGGCATTGGTGGTGCCGTCGAATTTGGCGATGTTGGAGCTGGCGATCATCTCGGTCGCCGGCGGCGTGAAGTAGCGCGAGTAACCGGCATGCACCGTGGTGCTGCCGGTCGCCTGCCAGACCAGGCCAAGACGCGGGCTCAGCTGGCTCTCGGTGCGCGCCAGCTGGTACTGGTCGCCGCGCAGGCCGTAGTTCAGCGTCCACTTGTCGCCGATGCTCCACTCGTCCTGCACATAGGCCGACCAGGTCTTCGCGGTGAGGCGGCTGTTGTCGAGGATGTTGATCGGCGTGGTGCTGGTCTGGTTGCCATCGGCATCGGCGGGGAACACCCACGCATCGTTGCCGCTGACGGCGCGCTCGAAGCTGCCGTAGACGCCGTAACGCAAGGTATGGCTGCTGCCCATCGGCATGGAGAAATCCGCCTGCAGCGTGCTGGCGCGATTGCCGCGGGTCACCGCTGAGGCAACGCCGTTGAACATCAGCTCGCCGATCTCGTCGGGTGTGTAGGCGACGCTGCTGTAGCGCTGGCCCACCGACACCTGATAGTCGGTCTGGCCCAGCTTGCCCTGCAGCGCCAGCACGCCGAAGCGGGTGTTCTCGCGCTGCTGCTCGTTCAGATCGGCAGAATTGAAATCAACGGTATCGAGATAGCCGAACTGCGGCTGCTGGCCGGGATTGTTCGGGATCTGGAAGCGGTTGTTGGCCATGCCGAACAGCAGGCTCAGGCGGGTGTCGTCGTTGATCAGGTAGCTGATGTCGCCGAAGCTCTTCACCTGGTTGGTGTGGTCGTGGATCGGCTTCTTGCTGGCGGTCGGGTTTTCGATGCCGACGTCGCTTTGCAGATAATTGGCAGTGAGGAAATAGCTCCAGCGACCTTCGCTGCCCCAGATCGACGCATTCGGATTGAGCGTGCCGTAAGAGCCGCCGCTGATGCCGACGCTGCCGCCATTGCCGAGGTCATGCCCGCTGCGGGTGGTGATGTCGACCACGGCCGCCGTGCGCAGGCCGTACTGGGCTGGCAGCGCGCCATCGAGCAGCTTCATGTTTTCTATCGTGCGCGCATCGAGGCTTTGCCCGAAGCCACCGATCGACTCGGGAATGATCACGCCATTGATGCGGTATTGCAGGTTCGCGTGATCGCCGCGCACGTGCAGGCCGCCGTAGGAGTCCTGCACCACGCCCGGAGCCTGCAACAGCACCTGGTTGATCGGCGTCGATGCGCCCAGCGGCAGCTGCGTGATCGCCTTCTGGTCGATCACGTACTGGCTGCTGCCGGTATCCGGCGACAGCGCGTTGCGCGCCTGATCCAGCGCGGCGGAGACCGAGACGGCGCTCAGGTCATGCACCTTGATTGGCTGCTTGTTGCGGATGCCGGTGTCGGTCGTGTCGTCTGCGCTGGCGGGGGCAGGCGTCGTCATTGGCGGCGTATCGGTGGCGTGGGCGGCGGCGGTGCCCAACGCAAGGGCGAGGCTCAGGGCAAGCAGGGAATGTTTCATACGAGGTTCCGGCCAGGGTGGAAGTCAGCTTAATTGTGTAATGTTATAACATTACTCAAAACACATCACGAGCACCTGCGCCAGAAGTCATGCCTGCCGGCGAAACCTGATCCGGAGTTGCAGCCACCTGCCCGCGCGGCGAAACCATTGCGCCCAGCTTCACGCGGGTTCCCTAGACTGCATGGAACGCATGCCGCGTCAGCGCCATGCATGCCCATGGAGTCACGCATGACCAAGCACAGCCAGCAGGTACCCGCCGTCATCGCCCCGGTCGAACACGGCCGGATCACCGAAGCGATCCTCGATTTCGTCAGCCAGGTTCCGGACAGCAAGATCGGCAGCAGCAAGGATCCCGCCAGCGAGGCACGCCGGCTGGCCAGCCGCGCGGCCCAGCGCGCCGCGCTCACCGCCGGCTCGCTGGCGCTGCCGCCAGGGCCACTGGGCTGGTTGACCCTGCTGCCGGAGCTGATCGCGATCTGGAAGATCCAGGGCCAGATGGTCAGCGATATCGCTGCCGCCTACGGCCGCCACGCCACGCTGGGGCGCGAGCAGATGATGTGGTGCCTGTTCAGGCATACCGCAGCGCAGGCGTTCCGTGATCTGGTGGTGCGCATGGGTGACCGGCTGGTATTTCGCCGGATGTCCTACGGTGTCGCGCAACGGGTGGCGAAGCAAGTCGGCGTCAAGCTTACGCAGCGCACCCTCAGCAAGGGCATCGCGCGCTGGCTGCCAGTCATCGGTGCGCTGGGTGTCGGCGCTTACGCGTATTACGACACCGGGCAAGTCGCCAGCACTGCGATCGACATGTTCGAAGGCGAGATCGCGATCAACGAGGATACCGACGGAGCCGCCGCGAAGGCCGTCAAGCCGAAGTCGAAGCCGCGGGCCAAAGCGACGCGACGCGTCGTCGACAAGCTGGTCGACAAGGCCGTGGCTGGCGCCGCGCGCAAGGTGGCCAGCACCGCGCGCAAAGCCGTCAGCAAGAAGCCGCACAAGCCGAAAGCCTAGTAGCCACAGCGCGCGCGGATGACGCCACCGCCACTTTGCGGCAAGCTGTCCGCTGGATATTTGCCGGAGCCGCCGCATGCCGCCACGCCATGACCGACCCGTTGCACTGATCACCGGTGCCGGCCGTCGTGTCGGCGCGGTGACCGCGCGCACCCTGCATGCAGCAGGTTACGACCTGGCGTTGCACTACCGCCGCTCCGCCGACGAGGCGCGTGCGCTGGCCGATGAACTGGAACGCCAACGCGGCGGCAGCACCTTGCTGCTGCAGGCCGAACTGGCCGACCTGCCCGCATTGCCGGCAATGATCGAGCAATTGCTGACGCACTACGGCCGGCTCGACGCGCTGGTCAACAACGCCTCGGCATTCTTCCCCACACCGCTGGGCGCGGCAACGCCGCAACAATGGAACGAGTTGTTCGCCTCCAACGCACAGGCACCGTTCTTTCTCAGCCAGGCGGCGATTCCGGCGCTGCGCGCGGCGCGCGGCGGCATCGTCAACATGGTCGACATCTACGCGGAACGGCCGTTGGCGGAACACCCGTTGTACTGCATGGCGAAGGCCGCCCTGGCCGCGATGACCCGTTCGCTGGCGCTGGAACTGGGCCCGGACATCCGCGTCAACGGCGTAGCCCCCGGCGCCGTGATGTGGCCCAGCGACGGCAAGCCCTACGACGACCAGCAGGCGATGCTGTCACGCACGCCGTTGCAACGCGCCGGCACAGCCGCCGATGTGGCCGGCGCGGTGTTGTGGCTGCTGCGTGATGCGCCGTTCGTCACCGGCCAGATCATCCGCGTCGACGGTGGCCGCACCCTGTCGGTGTGACTGCCGGGGCCCGCGAATCGTCGCGGGCGCAACGCCCCCCGATGAAGAGGGCGCCCGCCAGCTATTTCTTCTTCGGCGCGAACGCCTGCTCCAGCAAGGCCTGGTCAAACCCGACGCTGGCCTCGCCCGCTTCCGCGTAGCGATACAGCGCGGCCGCGTAGATGCCCTGCAGCGACGCCTGGACCAGACCAAGCAGGGTGAAACCGAGCGCTACCACCGCCACGGCCACCACGATCGCCGCCATCGACTGCAGCGCCACCGCGCCGCCGATCAGCAGCGCCCCCATCAGCACGGCCAGCACCATCAGCAAACCGAACACCACGCCGATGCCGCCGTTGCCGATCAGGTTCTCGCCCCAGCTGCGCTTGAGCAGTTCCACGCTGCGCTTCACGGCATCGACTGGGCCGACATCTTCGCTGGCCAGGATCGGCACGACCAGGAACGTGGCGACCGTCCAGGCCAGTCCGAGGAAACCGACCACCAGCCGCCCGACCAGGCCAAGGCGCTCCTGGATCATGCGCAGCACAAGGCCGACGGTGGCCGCAATCAGCGCGTAGCCGAAGATGTGCGGCAACCGCGAACGCGCCAGCGCAAACCCCGCTGCCACGCTGGTCGGTTCCCCGCGCAGATGCATCAGCGCCACGCCGGTCAGCGCGGTCTGGAAAAAGATGATCACGAAGTACTGCACCAGGTAGAACGCGAACATCAGCAGATAGGCACCCGCCGACATGCGTTGATGGAAATCCTGCGCGGCATGTTCGCCACCGAGCACCATCACGCCAACCGGGATCAGGAAACTGGCCGCCACCAGCAGCGTGCACAGCCCCGACAACAGCGGAAACAGCAACAACGACTTGTCCGAGCGCAACACCGTGGCGCTCGCCTTCATCAGGACCCAACTGCGTGCAAACTTCCCGGCCATGCGTGATTCCCCTTCACCCGTGGATTGTCGAAGCGCCTTTCTAGCACCCGCCGCCGGCGCGCGACAGTGCGGCCGGTCAATCCGGCAGCGGCTCGACCACCAGCGGCTCGCACTGCGCCGGAAACGCCGCCCACAGTTCGGCCATGCTCAGGCCGCTGCGGGGGTGACGTACCTGCGGCGCGATATCGGCGATCGGCCGCAGCACGAACGCATGCTGCAATTCGTTGCGCGGAATCTGCAGGTGGCCCGTCCCCTCGATCACCAGCGCGTCGTAGAGCACGATGTCGATGTCCAGCGTGCGGTCGGCGTAACGCGGTACATCGCGGCGACGCCCATGGCGGTCCTCCAGCGCATGCAGCCAATCGTTCAGCGCCTCGGGCGACAGCTCGGTATCCAGCCCGACCGCGAGATTCACGAAATCCGCACCGTCGAAACCTACCGACTTGCTGCGATAAGCCGGCGACACGACGATGTCGCCAAAGCGCTCGCGCAAGGCGGCGATGGCCGCCGGTAGATACCGCTGCGGCTCCTCGTTGGAGCCCAGGCTCAGATAGACCCGCGCCATCACTGCGGCCGCGTGCCGCGTTCGATGCGCACGCCGACCGCCTTGGCCCCGCGCACCGCGCCGGGCTTGGATAGTTTCAGGCGTACCCAGCTGACACCGAACTCCTCGCGGATGATCGCCGCGCAACGTTCGGCCAGCGTCTCGACCAAGCCAAAGCTCGACTCGCCGACGTAGCCGATCAGGCGTTTCGATACATCCTTGTAATTCAGCGTCTTTTCGATGTCATCGCTGGCGGCGGGCACGCTGTTGTCGAATGCCATCTCGATGTCGAACGACAGCGTCTGGCGCACGCGGCGCTCCCAGTCGTAGATGCCGATGACGGCGTCGATGCGCAGGTCTTCGATGAAAACGATATCCATGGCGGTGATCACGAGAGGCGGTAGCCGTACAGGGTCGGCGAGCCGGCGCGCGGATGCAAGCGATCGTCGCGCACGACGGGCAGGCAGTTGACCATCGGAATTTGCAGGTGTATATATTTAACTACTGTTTTAAATGATTAATTCCTTATAACTGTCGACCGCATCTTCGAAGCTCTCGCTTCCCGCCCGCGCCGGGAGATCCTGGCTTACCTGTCAGCGCAGGAGCTGAGCGCCGGCGAAATCGCCAGCCGCTTCGCGATGAGCGCGCCGGCAATCTCGCGGCACCTGTCGGTGCTGGATGCCGCCGGGCTCGTCACCAGCGAGCGCCGCGGCCAGTTCATCGTCTACAAGCTCGACAAGGACAGCCTGGTGAATACGCTGACCGGCTTCGCGTTCGAGATCTGCCCCTCGGCCGGTCCACTGAAGCGCGAGTCACGCAAGCTGGCCACGAAGAAACAGGGCGCCTGAGCAACGCAGGGTTCGGACACGGGGAACATGATGACAACGCACGCAAAGCAGGTTCGGACTTTTCCATCCACACACATCCCTTCTCCGTCGGGTGGGTTGCCGGTAGAAGTCTCGCTGATCGCGCAACTCGGGCATGGCGCCGGCGACCACCTGTTTACCGGCGCGTTGGCGCGCCAGCGGGCGCATGCCGACTTCATCGACGAGCTGGACGAACCGTCCGCGCGGCTCGGCGGCACGGATCTTTCAAAGGGCGACGCCACCTCGCTGTACTCGTTTGGCGTGGGCGCGAAAGGCCATCCGTTCCATCGGCATGCCGGCCATCGCGTATTCACCGCGATCTCCGGCAGCGGCGGCGCGCAGCTGCGTTTCTCCACCGCCACGCAGGCGCAGATCGAACAGGACCCGCAGAACTTCATCCAGGCACTGCGCCATATCAACATTCCGCCGGACTGCCTCTTCACTGTGCGCTTCGGTGGCGATATCTGGCATCAGTTCGCGCCACTGGCGAAAACCCCGCTGCACCCGGCATTCTTCGCGCTGTCGTGTCACACCAACGAACTCGGCGGCGCTCTGCCGGACACGCTGCGCGAACAGGTGCTGGCGAATTCGGCCAGCATCCCCGCGTTGACCGTGCTGCTGCCTACGGCGGTCGCCGACCTGCTGAGCGACATGCCAGCGAATCATCTGCACGTGCCGACCACGCATCTTTCGCTGGATGCCCTGCCCGGCACGCTGCAGGGGCTGCTGTGCAAGTCCGTACGTTGCGCCGCCGGACTGGTTCGCGGCACATGGGCCGCATGGCGACGCACAACCGGCTTCCTCAGCGAGAACGGTGGCCGACTCGCCGTCACCGAACTCGACAGCCTGCCCACCGGTTCGCTGCTGGTGCAGGAACTGACCAACAAATCGTCCGCGTACCAGTACCAGGACATGTTCCGACTCGCGCTCAACGCCAGCGACGTCGCCAGCAGCAGCGCCACGATCCTGTTGAGCCAGCTGCTGGATAGCTTTCTGAGCAACCCGCCAGCCGGCGTCTCGCGTCTGATGGCGCTGCGCAACCTGCTGGTGAGCCCGGTTGGCCTGCGCACGTCGCCGCTCGGCTGTCCGGTGTCCTCGCTGTTGTCGCCGCCCAGCGACATGCTGTTCGATCGGCGCTATCCGGTGCTCGGCCAATGCATCGACCACGACGACCGCCGTGCGCAGGTCATTCTCGGTACCGACGACAAGCATCTGGTTTTCCGCTCCTGCGTCGGCGTGCAGGTGCTGGACGGCAACCGTGTGGAAATCACCCTGGGCACACGCGTGCATTGCAGGAACCTGTTCGGTCGTTTCTACATGGCGGCGATCCACGGCGTCCATCGCTCCTATATCGCGCCGACGATGCTGCGGATGGCGGCAGAGCATGCGTTTCCGTTGACCGAACCGGCCGACAGGCCAACGCAGGCCTTGCTTCCGGAGTACGGCCGTAGCGGCTGACCCGTCCCCGATGACGATCGATCCCGTCCTGCACCGGCAGCAGGCGCCCGGCATAGATGCGATCATGTGTGGATGACAACGTTCACCTCGCTCCCGCTGAAACCCGCCCTGCTCGCCAGCGTCGAAACGCTCGGCTACGCCACGATGACGCCGGTGCAGGCGCAAAGCCTGCCGCCGATGCTGGATGGTCGCGACGTGATCGCGCAGGCGCAGACCGGCAGCGGCAAGACCGCGGCGTTCGGGCTGAGCCTGCTGCAATCGATCGACGTGGACACGATCCGGCTGCAGGCGCTGGTGCTGTGCCCGACCCGCGAGCTGGCCGACCAGGTCAGCAAGGCGATCCGCAAGCTGGCCGCGAACATTCCGAACGTGAAGCTGCTGACCCTGTGCGGCGGCATGCCGCTGGGGCCGCAGCTGGCCTCGCTCACGCACGACCCGCACATCGTGGTCGGCACGCCCGGCCGTGTGCAGGAACATCTGAAGCGCGAAAGCCTGCACGGCGGCGGCATCAAGGTACTGGTGCTGGACGAGGCCGATCGCATGCTCGACATGGGTTTCACCGAGGCGATCGACGACATCATCGGGCGCATCGCCAAGCACCATCAGACCCTGCTGTTCTCGGCGACGTACCCGGACGAGATCCGCGTAGTGAGCCAGCGCGTGCAGAAGAATCCCGTCGAGGTGACGGTGGATACGCCGGTGCATGAACAGCCGGCGATCGAGCAACGCTTCCACGAAGTGGAGCCGGCCCAGAAGCCCGACGCGCTGGCACAATTGTTGGGCGGCGCGCACGCCGAGCATGCGCTGGTGTTCTGCAACATGCGCCGCGAAGTGGACGCGGTGGCGCAGGAACTGGACCGCCGCGGGTTCTCCGCGCTCGCGCTGCACGGCGACATGGAGCAGCGCGATCGCGACGAGGTGCTGGTGCGCTTCGCCAACCGCAGCTGCGCCGTGCTGGTCGCCACCGACGTTGCCGCGCGTGGGCTGGACATCGTGGCGCTGCCGTTGGTGGTGAGTTACGACATCGCCCACGATCCGGAAACGCACACCCATCGTATCGGCCGCACCGGCCGCGCAGGCCAGACCGGCCTGGCGATCACGCTGTGCACGCCGCGCGAACGGCCCAAGGCGGCCAACATCGAGGAACTCAACGGCACCCCGTTGCCGTGGCGTCCGCTGAAGGTGGCACTGTCCCGCGGCAAGACCCTGCACCTGGCACCGATGAAGACCCTGGTGATCGACGCCGGCCGGCAGGACAAGCTGCGTCCCGGCGACATCCTGGGCGCACTCACCGGCGATGCCGGGCTCGACGCGAAGGACATCGGCAAGATCGACGTATTCGCCACCCGTGCCTACGTGGCGATCAGCCGCGCGCTGGCGAACAAGGCGCTGGAGCGCCTGCGCGCCGGCAAGATCAAGGGCCGCAATTTCCGCGTGCGTCCGCTGGGCTGACCGCCACGGCAGCTATTCCCAACCCTGCAAAAGTTGAACCGATGATCCGATCGCCTGGCCTCACCTCGACCTTCGCTCTCGCCGTGCTGCTGGGCAGCACTCCTGCGCGGGCGGAAAAGCCTGTTCCCGTCTACGGCTACAAGGTCGTGCACACCTATCCGCACGATACTGGCGCCTACACCGAGGGCCTGTTCTACAAGAACGGCTATCTGTATGAGAGTACCGGCGAAGCAGGGCAATCGACGGTGCGCAAGGTCGATCTGCAGAGCGGCGAGACGGTGCAGCGATACAACCTGCCGCCACGATATTTCGGCGAAGGCATCGTGGACTGGAAAGACCGGCTGGTGCAGCTCACCTGGCAGACGCAGACCGGCTTCGTCTACGACCTGGCCAGCTTCAAGCTGCAACATACGTTTGCCTACGCGGGCGAAGGCTGGGCGTTGACCCGCGACAACCAGCACCTTTACATGAGCGACGGCACGCCGGTGCTGCGCGTGCTGGATCCGGAATCGCTGGCCACGACCCGCCACATCACGGTGACGGCCGACGGCGTGCCGGTCACCAATCTCAATGAGCTGGAGTGGATCAAGGGCGAGCTCTACGCGAACGTGTGGCTGACCAACCGCATCGCGCGGATCGATCCAGCGAACGGTCACGTCATCGGCTGGATCGATCTCGGCGGCTTGTTCGACATCAACCAGCTACCGGATCCCGGCAACGACGTGCTCAACGGCATCGCCTACGACGCCGCGCACGATCGCCTGTTCGTCACCGGCAAGCGTTGGCCGACATTGTTTGAGATCAAGCTGGTGAAGCGACCCACACCGTGATGCCGCATCACGGCGCGGCGACAGGCGTCACCAGGCGTTGAGGTATGCCGACAATGCCTGCACGTCGTCATCGCTCAGCGTCTGCGCCACGCCATGCATCACCTTGGCATTGCTGCTGCCGGCACGCGCGCCGCGCTTGAAATCACCCAGCTCTTTGGTCACATACAGGGCGGACTGGCCGCGCAGATGCGGAAACGTGGCCCAGGGCGGTTGCGGTGCGCTGCTCGGATGCGGCTGCGGACCAAGCCCTGCCGGGCCATGGCAGCCCTGACAGGGCGGAATGCCTTGCGCGGGATCGCCGGCCAGATACAACTGCGCGCCGCGCGAACTCACATCGGCCTGCCCGGCTGGCTTCGGCGCCAGCGCGGCGTAGTGGCTGGCCAGATCACGCATGTCGGCATCGCTCAGCGCGGCGGCCTGGCCGGTCATCACCGGATCGTCGCGCTGGCCGTCGTGGAATTCTTTCAACTGCGCGTAGAGATAGGTTGCCGACTGGCCCGCCAGATTCGGGAAGTTCGGCGCGATCGCCACACCCTGCGCACCATGGCACGCCGCACATACCGCGGCCTTGCCGGCGCCGGCCTGGGCGTCGCCACTGATCGGCTGCATGCGGCGCTGGTCCAGCACGCTGGCCGGCGCGGCGGCCGTAGCGGTGGCGGGTTGCTGTGCGGCGACGTCGAGTGCGGCGGTCGGCAGCAGCAGGCAAGCCAACAGGAGACTTGTGCGATACGTCATCACGGCTCCTACAACTTCAGGTTCAACATGATGCCGACCAGGCTCACGCTGTAGTGCAGCTGGCCGCCCTTGTCGGTGTAGAGGCGGTGGTCGTAGCTGAGCGTGTTGTCGAGCCCGGCGTAGTGCCAGTCGCTGAACGCGCCGGTTTCGTAACGGCCGTACAGGCGCACGCCGACGTTGCGGTTGACGCGGAAACTCAGCCCCAGGTCGAGCGTATTGGTGCGGTACGTGTTGTCGGGAAAACCGGCGTTGGCCGCGGCCACGCCGGCCGGGTCGCGGTAGGCCAGCGCGCCGATGGTGGCGTAGTTGTAGCCGACGTGACCGGACGAACCGGTGTAGTTGTAGCTGATATCGGCGCGCGCGCGGCCGAAGTCGTGACTGAAGCTCAAGCCCGCATTGCGATTGCTCTCGCGGTCGAACTCCCACCACTGGTTGGCGTATGGATACAGCGGCCCGCCGAGATTCGGGTTGGTCTGGCCGGGCGTGCCGAAGATGGCGCCGTTGTCAGGGCCGTCCGCATCGTTGACGTTGGAGATGCCCATGCGCGAGCTTTCCGCGCCGAGGTACGCGTTCATCGTGGTCGCCGGGGTCGGCTGCCAGTCCCACTGCAGCGTGGTGCCGGTGGTGCTGGTGTTCTGCCGGCCGATGAGTGCGTCGTACTGATCGCGGTTGCCGTAGAACGTCGCCGACAGCGTGGCCGACTCGCCCCATGGATAGGTGACGATCGCACGCGCCTTGCTTTCGGTGCGATCGGACAGGTCGTACTTGCGCATGTCGGCGACGGTATACGCCGGCAGGCCGGTGGCCGGATCGACGAAACCGGGCAGCGACTCGGAGAAGAACTGCTCGTACGGATCGTAGTTGTATTTGTCGCCGTCGCGCCTGGCGAACTCCCAGCTCAGACGCACAGTGGCACCGATGACGTCGCGGCTGACCCAGTCGAACTTGATGCGCTGCTCATCGACGCGCTTGCGCTCGCGATACTTCGGCTGGTTGTGATCGTAGGTATAAGTGACGCCGAGCGAGGTCTTGCGGCCGAACTGCCAGTCGCTGCCGAGTTCGAATATCGAATCGGTATAACCGAACGGCACGTTGTGTATAGCGACATCGGACGACCAGTACAGCGGGTTGGTCGGATCGAAGATGCCGGTTTCGCCAGGCACCACGCTGCCCTGCGAACCATTCTCGGAGATGTAGCCGTACTGGCCGGTGAGCGGGTTGTAGGCGAGGTAGCGGGTCTTGTTGTCCTCGCGATACCAGCGCAAGCCGGCATGCCAGCCGAACGCGGGCGTGGGCTGGAAGGTGACCCGCGCATCGAGCAGGCCGGTGTCGATGCGCGCATTCGCGCTGCGCTGCGACAGTGCCGCGGTGGTGTTCCAGTTTGCGCACTGGAAGGTGTAGTCGGCCGTGGGCGCGATGTAGATGCCGCCGGTGCCGGTGCAGGTGGTCGGTGGCAGCAGCGCGTCGTTCTGGCGCATCGTGCCCCACGCGCCGGCCACGGTGAACTGGCCGTTCCATTTCAGCTCGCGCGACAGATCCAGCCGCACATTGTGATAGTCGTTGTCCGGCTCGAGCGAGAACTGGCCGTCCTTGATGTCGGCTACCTGCGGCGCACCGGCCACGTTGTGCAGCGCGAACGGGCTCTCGAAATTCAGATGATCCTTGTGATTGCGGAAGAACGAACCGTTGTAGGTGGCGAGGAAGTGCCAGAGCTTGCCGACGTTGCGCACGCTGAGATTGATGTCGGTGGTGCGGAAGTCGATCGGCCGCACCGTTTCCAGGATGCCGCCATCGTCGGGGAAGGGGTAGTTGAAGAACATCGAGCCGCCCCACAGGCGGGTGCCGGTGCGCTTCTCGTTGGTGATCGCGGCAGAGCCTATCCAGTTGCGATACAGCACGCCTTCGTAGCTGAGCCCCTCGCGGGTGCGGGTGAGCCCGATCGTGCGCCGGGGTGCGGCGGCCGACGCCGCGGCCACCTGCGCCGGCGTGCTGGCACCGGCGACCAGTGGCGCGGGCAGGGTCAGATCGGTGGTGCCGACACCATTCCAGATCGGATAGGCATTGGTTGATACCGTATGCGGCATGTCGCGATAGAACGCCTCGATCCTATAGCTGCCATAACGGCCGCCGCGCAGGCGATAAAACTGGTCGTCGCCGCTGAGGTGGCTGCCGCGGAATTCGACGTATGCGCCGGTTTTCCGATTATTGAAATTGAGTGCGAACAGGCCCAGCACGGCGCCACTGCGCCAGTCGGCGTACTGGCGGAAATATTCTGCGTTGCGATCACCGCCGATGTGCAGGTAGCCGAATTCAAGCACCCCGTCATAGGTCCAGTCGCCCTGTCCCATGGGCGTGCCGGCGTCGACCATGGGCGGATACGGGTACAGCGCGCCGGTGGGCGTGCGCAGCATGCCGGCGTGCAGATACGACATGCCGTCGGGATCGGCCGGGTGCAGCATCGGTGTCCAGCCGCGCAGGTCGAGCGCATTGCCGAACTGCATGTCGCCCACCCGCATGGTGCCGCTGGTATCACCCGCCAGCGCATCCGGGGTGCCGAACAGTCCCAGCAACAGGCCCAGCGCCAGGGCTGTCGGCGTCGTGCGATTTCCTGTCAGCGCAAGCATCGTCCGCCTCCGTCACTTGTGGAACTTCGGTCCGGAAGGATTGTTCGAGCCGTGGATATTGCTGTGGCAGGTCAGGCAGCCGCGCCCGATCAGCCGCTCATCCGGGTGCGGGCCGTTGCCAAGGCCGGCCGGAGTCTGCAGATCGTTCGGGTGCAGCGTCATGGTGTGGCACTGCTGGCACAGCATCGGGATCGGTGCGACCAGCAGGGTCTGCTGGTTGGAGCCATGCACGTCGTGGCAGTTGAGGCAGTTCGCGCGCACCGGCGCGTGCTCGAACAGGAACGGCCCGCGCTTCTCGGCGTGGCAGGTGTAGCAGGTCTCGTTGACCGTGTCGGTCTTCAGCAGCGGCTTGGTGATGCTGCCGTGCGGGTTGTGGCAATCGGTGCAGGCCATCTGCCCTTCCGGCAGCGGCATGTGCGAGCGGCGGTTGAACTTGGCGCGGATGTCCTGGTGGCAGGTCGCGCAGACCTCGTTGATCGACGACTTCGCCAGCACGCCTTCGGGCGACAGCCGCGCCATCGGGTTGTGGCAATCGGTGCAGGACAGCCCGCGGTTCTGGTGGATCGAGCCGATCCAGTGCTGGCGCGCGCCGCCGGCATGGCAGCTCAGGCATACGCCGGCCTGGACCTGCGGCGGGGTTTTCGCATCGTGGGTGAAGGCGATGATCGAGCCCGGCGCGGTCGGGTTCTTGGCGTGTTCGGAGCCCGGTCCGTGGCAGCTTTCGCAGGCGGCCTGCGGGCCGCTGTTTGCGGCACCGGCGCGGAACGAGGCGACGTGCAGGCTGTGCGAAGCCTGCATGTTTTCCTGTGCGTGACAGGCCACGCAGGTCTTCGCGCCGATCGCATCGGCATTCGGCGCCAGCGGGTTGGCCGGAATCGGGGCCGCGTCGAAGGGCGTGGCGGCGCTGTCGTTTATCGGAGGCAGATGGGGGTTGTTCTGGCGCGCCGCGTTCGCGCCCATGTCGGTCGCCGGCAACATCTTCGCGATATCGCTTTGACTGAGTCCGCTGGAAGGGCTGTGCCCGGCCTCTGGCGTGCTGGTGCTGCTGCCTGCCGCTGCCTGCTGGGCCTGGGCGCCATGCGAGCTCAGCAACATGCCGCCGATACCCAGCGCAACGCTCAGCAAGGCCGCAAGAAACAACGAAATCACACGCATGGCTTGGAACCCCTTGGCTAGCGTGAACCATCAATCGTCACCGGGCAGCACCGGTCCGTTCGGTGCGCGCTCCCTTGGCGCATCCAGCCCTTGTCCCGACCCGGAGTATTCACCCTGCGGCGGAAGATTGATAAGCCCTTGGCGTTGCGTTAAATGTCCATGATCAGCGAACAATTCCGCGCGATTGCGCGCTGCAGCAAGACATTGCAGCGCATCGCGCTAGCCTGACCCAGACCTCAGGGATATGACGTGCAGGATCTCACCGACATCTACTATTTCGTTCAGGTGGTGGAACTGGGTTCCTTCACCGATGCCAGCAAGGCGCTCGGCGTGGCCAAATCGCAACTGAGTTTCCGCGTGGCGCGGCTGGAAGCCCGCCTGGGCGTACGCCTGATCCAGCGCACCACACGGCGCTCGCATGTCAGCGAGATCGGCCGGCGCTATTACGAGCAATGCCGGCTGCTGCTGGCTGCCGCCGAACAGACCCAGCGCGTCATCGACGACGCCCAGGCCGCGCCGCGCGGGCGCATCCATGTGGCCTGCCCGGTGCTGTTCGCACAGTTGCTGCTGGCGCCGATCCTGGTGGATTTCCTGAAGCTGCACCCCGACGTGCAGGTCGACCTGGACATCTGTCATCACCACGCGGACGTGATCGCCGGCGGCTACGACATCGCCTTCCGGGTGCGCGATTCGATCAGGGACTCCAGTCTGGTCATTCGCAGCTACGGGATGGACCCGCAGGTGCTGGTAGCCAGTCCCGAATTGCTGCGGCGCCAGAGTCAGCCGTCCCAGCCGCTGGAGCTCAAGCGCCTTGCCAGCGTCGACGTAATGAACCCGGAGGGTCGGCACTTCTGGCACCTGCTGGCCAGCGATGGCCGCACCCAGCAGATCGAACACCACCCGAGCCTGGTCAGCGACGACCTGCAGGTGTTGTACCAGGCGGTGATCGGTGGCGTCGGCATCGCGCAGCTACCGCAGTTCGTCTGCCGCGGGCCGATCGCCGAAGGGCGGCTGGTGCCGCTGTTGCCGGCATGGTCGCTGCCGGCGGGCAACGTGCACGCGGTGTATCCCTCCCGCCATGGCCACACCCCGGCGCTGCGCAGTTTCATCGAGTTCGTGGCGCAGCACATGCCGCAGGTACTGCGCCGCACGCAGCTGGGCGTGCTGGCCGAGAACGTGAAACCGGTGGTGCGGGAGAACCAGCTCGCAGGCTGAAGCGGCGGCTTCTACGCGTGCAGCCAGCGCGCGGCGCCACGGCCGGCGATCAGGCCACTGGCAAAGCAGGCGGTCAGCAGGTAGCCGCCGGTCGGCGCTTCCCAGTCCAGCATTTCACCGGCACAGAACACGCCGGGGCGCTGGCGCAGCATCAGGTTTTCATCCAGTGCCTCCAGCCGCACGCCGCCGGCCGTGCTGATCGCCTCGGCAACCGGTCGGGGCGCGCGCAGCCTGAGTGGCAAGGCCTTGAGCTGCCCCGCCAGCGCCCGCGGATCGGCCAGCGTGCGTTTGTCGGTGAGCTCGAATACCAGCGCACATTTGGCCGGATCGAGCCCGGCGCGACGGCGCAGCCAGTCACCGATGCTGTGTTTGCCGCGCGGCGCGGCAAGACGCTCGGCGAGCACCGGCCGGGTGTAGCCGGGCACCAGGTCCAGCATCAACATGGCTTCGCCGCGCGAGGCGATCTGCTCGCGCAATTCGGCGCCGATCGCGTAGATCAGGCTGCCCTCGATGCCGTATTCGCTGAGCACGCATTCGCCCTGGCGCGAATGCGCAGCGCCGTTACGGTCGACCCAATGCGCCACCACCGGTTTGAGTGGCGCGCCGCCGAAGCGGCTGGACAGATGCTCGCTCCACGCCAGCTCGAAACCGCAGTTCGCCGGCTGCAGCGGCGCGATATCGACCCGCGCCCCCTGCAACGGTTTCACCCAGCCACCATCGGATCCCAGTTGCGGCCAGCTGGCACCACCGAGCGCCAGGATCACGGCCTTGGCCGGCACCGCACGCTCGCCGTGCGGCGTGGCGAAATGCAGGGCGTCATGCGCCTGCCAGCCCAGCCAGCGGTGATGCATGTGAAACGTCACGCCGGATTCGCGCAGGCGGTGCAGCCAGCGGCGCAGCAACGGCGCGGCCTTAAGATCCGTGGGAAACACCCGGCCGGAGCTGCCGGCAAAGGTTTCCACGCCGAGCCCGCGCGCCCAGGCACGCAGCGCGTCGGCATCGAACGCATCGAGCCAGCGCTGGATCTCCCCTTCGCGTGCGCCATAGCGTTCGGCAAAACGCGCCCGCGGCTCGGCGTGAGTCAGGTTGAAACCACCCTTGCCGGCCAGCAGAAATTTTCTGCCGACCGAGCCCATCGCGTCGTACAGGTCGACGGTCAACCCCGCCGCACAGGCAGCCTCCGCTGCCATCAGCCCGGCCGGGCCGCCGCCAATGATGGCCAGTGGGGATGTGACGGATTGGATCATCCGCGCATGGTCGCACGCCCGCGCGTGTCGATGAATCGATTACAAGGTCGCCCGCTCACGCTTCGGCTCAGTGTCGAGCGCGACATCCTGCTTCCCGTGGCGGCGACCATCCATTTCGAAGACGCCGTGGAGCTGCGCATTCACTGCTACCTGAACTCCTACCGCCACCTGGTGATAACCCCGTCATGAAAATGAACCAGTAATACCTTTCGACGCTATTTTTATAATCTCGATCAAAACCCAATTTATTACGTTCTATGCAAAATATTGCTTGGCAAATCTTGCATGCCGCCACGACGCCCGTCGAGCGATCGGTTGATAATCCGTAAAGAAAGCCATGCAGGCTATGCACCGCCTTGTTTTAGCGCGTCGTCGCGATGCCATGAACCCAGTTGCCAAGCCGTTCCTCGTGCGCACGTTTGGACAACCGAAAGCGCTTCGGCAAACGAAAATAATTACGGTTCGAGCACTTTGGATAATCCGGCAAACATGTGATCGCGATCACCGGTAACGGGAAAAAATCCTATTGACGATTTTCAAGCAAAAACCCTACCGTCAGATGGTTCGTCAATTGGGAGCTTGACGAATGATCCTGTGACAACGTCACGCCATTTCATCTCGACGTTGGCTTGAGTGCAAAAACTGCGCGCCACCCTTACGGATGCACGGGGGAGGGTCGACCGCCGTACGCACGGGATCGCCGCGCAATCCAGAAAAACCGAAGGTGCCGTGGGTCCATGGCACTAATTTCATGAGGTCCACGCGGTCTCAGCGGCTTCGTTCGCCTCGAAAAAATTTTGGGAGTTCCAAATGCCAAGCCATTTTCGTCTCAAGTTGCTGGTCGCCGCCATCGGCATGACCGCCGCCATGTCGGTCAGCGCCACGAGCGGCAACGCAATCAGCAGCCAAGCGTTTGTCGTGCTGACCCCGCATGCCACCCCGTTGCGTCGAGGGGATGTCGTCAGCGGTGCGCTGGCGACCTCGCAGCCGATCCATATCGAGGTTGCGCTGAAGCTGCGCAATCCGGCGCAGCTGCATACCTTCCTGACCACCGCCAAGACCTCGACGCTGTCGATGGTGCAGCACAAGATGTCGACCGCACAGTTCGTCAGTGCGTATGCGCCGACTTCCGATCAGGCCAACAAGGTGGCGGCCTGGCTGACCTCGGCCGGCTTCACCCATGTCAGCATTGCGCCCAATCGCCTGATGGTCTCGGCGGACGGCCGTGCGGATACCGCGCAGGCCGCGTTCAAGACCACGTTCGCCCGGGTCAAGACCCGCGAAGGCCGCACGGCCTTCATGAACAACGGCAGCGTGCAGATTCCGGCCGCGCTGCAGGACAGCGTGCTGTCGGTGATCGGCCTGCAGAGCGTGCACCAGGCGCATACCTTCGCCAGGGCCGTGCAGGCGGGTTACACCACGCAGGCAGTCACCGGGCATAACCCGACCGAGTTCTCGTCGATCTACGGCGGCAGCGGCCTGCCCACCGCCGCGGGCGTCACCGTGGGCATCGTCACCCAGGGCAAGATCACCCAGACGATCACCGATCTCAACACGTTCACCTCGCAGAACGGCCTGGCGACGGTGACCACGCAGACAGTCAACACCAACGGCACCGGCTCGGATACCAGCGGCGTCGGCGAGTGGAACCTGGACAGCCAGGACATCGTCGGCATGGCCGGTGGCCAGGTCGGCAAGATCATTTTCTACAACATTCCCACGCTGTCCAACGCCGACCTCACGGCCGACTTCAACACGATCGTGTCGGCCAACGCGACCAAGATCATCAACGTCTCGCTGGGCGAGTGCGAAACCTCGGCGCAGCAGGACGGCTCGGCCGCCGCGGACGACCAGATCTTCCAGCAGGCCGTGGCGCAGGGCCAGACCTTCTCGGTGTCCACCGGTGATTCCGGCGCCGACGAGTGCGGTGATGGCGGCACCACCCCGAGCGACCCGGCAAGCTCGCCTTACGTGGTGGCCGTGGGTGGTACGACGCTGAACGCCTCGACCACCACCTACACCAGCGAGTCCGTCTGGAGCGGTGGCGGCGGCAGCATCAGCAAGTTCGAACCCAAGCCGACCTGGCAGGCCGGCGTGCTCTCCGGCAACTTCCGTGGCTTGCCCGATATCGCGTTCGATGCCGATCCGAACAGCGGCTCGAAGATCATCCTCAACGGCGCCATCGCCCAGTACGGCGGCACCAGCCTGGCCGCCCCGCTGTTCGCCGGTGCCTGGGCGCGCCTGCTGGCCACCCACCCGACGCTCGGCTTTGCCGCACCATACCTGTACCAGACCCTGACCGCCGCGGATTACCACGACGTCACCACCGGCAACAACGGCGGTGAAAACGCCACGGTCGGCTGGGATCTCGCCACCGGCTTCGGCAGCTTCAAGCTCGCCTCGGTGGCCGCCGACATCGGTGGCGGCGGCACCGGCAACGTGCCGCCGGTCGCGAACTTCAGCGACACGGTCAATGGTCTGGTCGTGAGCTTCACCGACAGCTCCAGCGACAGCGACGGCACGATCGCCTCGCGCTCCTGGAACTTCGGCGACGGCAGCACCTCCACCACCACCAGCCCGAGCCACACCTACGCCGCTTCCGGCACCTACAGCGTTTCGCTGACGGTTACCGACAACAGCGGCGCGACCAACACCAAGACAGCATCGGTAACGGTCTCCGGCGGCGGCGGTGGCGG